>NZ_CAFI01000450.1 GCF_000239775.1 Bradyrhizobium sp. ORS 375 | reverse complement strand
GCCGGTGCGGCTCCGGCCGAGGGCGCCCCCGCGCGCGAGGATCGCGGCCCGCGCCGCGATCACGATGCCAAAGGACGCGACCAGAACCGCGATCGCAACAAGGGCGGTAAGTTCGGCGGCGACCGCGAAGGGCGCGGCGGCCGCGACTTCGGCAAGGGCGGTCGCGACAAGCGTGAGGGCGGCCCGGCGCTGCGACCCTATGCATCGAGCGGTGGCGGTGGTGGCGGTCGTGATCGCGACCGTCCGGTCGATCCAAACTCGCCGTTCGCCAAGCTCGCGGCGCTCAAGGAGCAGCTCGCGGCCAACAACCGCAAGGATTGACGAGAAGGACATCGCCCACGTCCGAGACCCCGTCAGAGCGCCAGCGCCTCGATAAATGGCTGTGGCATGCGCGGCTGGTGAAGGCCCGCACCAGCGCCGCGGCGCTGGTCTCATCCGGCCATGTCCGCGTCAACGGCGTGCGCGAGACCTCGCCCGGTCACGGCGTGAAGACCGGCGACGTGCTGACCATCGCGCTGGACCGCAGCGTGCGGGTGCTGAAAGTGACGGGATTTGCCGCGCGGCGCGGTGACGCGTCCTCGGTGCGCGGATTGTATGATGATCTCGACGGTGCCGGGCGCAGCTGACGCTTGCGCCTGCACAACTTCGGTTCAGTTCTTCGTCCTGCTTCCCTTGCGGCACACCACGTCCTGCGCTAGTGCAGGCCTGCCGATTTGTTGATCCGTTCCGGAGCCCTGGATGACTTACGTCGTCACCGAAAACTGCATCAAATGCAAATACACCGATTGCGTTGAGGTCTGCCCGGTAGACTGCTTCTACGAGGGCGAGAACATGCTCGTCATTCATCCGGACGAATGCATCGACTGCGGCGTGTGCGAACCCGAATGCCCGGCCGACGCAATCAAGCCCGACACCGAGCCGGGGTTGGAAAAGTGGCTCGGCGTCAACGCCGAATACGCCAAGTCCTGGCCGAACATCACCCAGAAGAAGGATCCGCCGGGTGATGCCAAGGAGCACGACGGCGAGGACGGAAAGTTCGAGAAATATTTTTCGTCGAAGGCTGGCGCCGGCGACTAGCGGATCACGTCGCTACCGGCGCTCGATGGGCGCCATGCAGGCCGGCCGGGGGATGCCGGCCGATCGGAATGCCACGCGGAAACAACGGCCTAGGGCGCATCTTGCGGTGCGGGAACAAACCCGGCGGGAGTGTTCGATTCTGGCACGCTTCACTTAACCCTAACTTCGCGGATCCGTCACAATACCGCCCCTGGAGCCTCTAAATCATTGATTTTTGCGGGAAATGTGCTATATATGGCACATTCTCAGAGCCGAACCCGGCCATGCGTTGATATTTTTGGCCGCCCTTTAAGGTTCCCGCAACATCAAACAGGGGCGTGGCAGTTCCGCGCGCAGGCTGTGTCACAGAAAACGCGTAAAAAGAGTGCTTCCAAGAGTACAAAAAAAGCCGCCGCGGCGAGCCGCAGCGTTTCCAAGGGCCGTGCCCGCGCTCCTGTAAAGGAGATTCGGGCTGCCGCAAAGGCCTCGGCTGCCAAGTCCACCAAGAACAAAAGAAGCGCAATGCCTGAAAAGACTGCCAAGACTGCCGCGAAAGCATCCGCCGCGAAGACCACTCTTGCAAGGGACTCGGTTGCCAAGGACTCTGTGACGAAGACTGTGACTGCCAAGGCGGCCGCTGCGCCCAAGGCCACCAAGACGGCCGCGCCGGCTGCTGCTGCTCCTGCCCCCGTTGCCAAGCCGGCGGCTCCCGCCGCGGCCGCGCCGCGCGTCGAGGAGAAGAAGCTGCCGACCCAGCGTCAGGGCTTCAAGACCAACGAATTCGTCGTCTATCCGGCTCACGGCGTCGGCCAGATCCTGGCCATCGAGGAGCAGGAGATCGCGGGCGCCAAGCTCGAGCTGTTCGTCATCAACTTCATCAAGGACAAGATGACGCTGCGCGTGCCGACCGCCAAGGTCGCCAATGTCGGCATGCGCAAGCTGTCCGAGCCGGCGTTGGTGAAGAAGGCGCTGGAGACGCTGAAGGGCCGTGCCCGCGTCAAGCGCACGATGTGGTCGCGCCGCGCCCAGGAATACGAAGCGAAGATCAATTCGGGCGACATCGTCGCGATCGCCGAGGTCGTGCGCGACCTCTACCGTTCGGAGTCGCAGCCGGAGCAGTCCTACAGCGAACGCCAGCTCTATGAAGCCGCGCTCGACCGCCTGTCGCGCGAGATCGCGGTGGTGCAGCACTCGACCGAGACCGAGGCCGTCAAGGAGATCGAGACGCAGCTCGCCAAGAGCCCGCGCCGCGGCGCCAAGACCGAAGCCGACGCGGTCGCCGAGGGCGATGCCGACGCCGAGGGTGACGACATCGACGGCGACGACACCGCTGTGGCGGATGAAGCTGCCTGATCGACCGTACCAGCGTTTTCCAATTAGTTGCTTACGAAAGCCCGGCCGCAAGGTCGGGCTTTTTGTTTGCTGCCGATGCGTTTGCCGACCGCCGGCGGTCGCAGCTGCCCACCGTGCCGGCGCCCGCCCTCCACGACGGCTCTGGCCGCTCTGCGGTGGGTGTGGCGCATCTGCCGTGGGCATGGCGCGCGCATGGTGCCAGGCGCTCCACTGTCGTCCCGGCGAACGCCGGCACCCATAACCACAGGATATCGTGACCGCGGAAGGCGGCCGCTCCAGCGGGCTCAGCAATGGAAAGCGGTGGCTATGGGTCCCGGCTCAAGGCCGGGACGACACCATCTTTGAGGAGCGGTCAGTGCCACGCCTCTGGCGGCAGGACGCAGCGCATGATCGCGCGTCCTTGAGCTGAGGCTCACTCCACCACGATCTTCACGCGATCGCGGACCTTGACCTGGGCGCGGGCGTCGAGGCCGTTGAGCACGCGGAAGCGTTCGATCGGGCGGTCGACGCCGGACATGCGGTGGGCCAATGATTCGACCGTGTCGCCGGGCTGCACGGTGATGACCTTGATGCGCAGCGGTCGGGCCGACTGGATCTCCTCGAGGCTGAGCCGGCGGAACGAGTTTACGGTCTCCCGCGCGTTGCGCTCGCTCTCGGTGGTCTTCTGCCGCGAAGCGAAGATGAAGCGGTAGACGTCGCTGCCGACGCGCAGCGCGTAGACCTTGAACTGCCAGGGATCGCCGCTGGCGCTGGTCGAGGCCGCCGGGAAGCCGTTGATGGTCAGCTCCTCGGTCGATGATTTGTCGACGTTCTCCATCCAGCCGGAGTTGAGATAGTCGCCGAGCGTCTGCTGGGCGGGGACGCGCACCACGTCGAAGCGCATCGCCTGGGCGCCGCCCTCGCGCACGCCGATCACCGCCTGGGCGGTGTTGTCGAGCGTGAAGTTCTCCGGCGCCTGGAAGGTGAAGCCGAGCTTCGGATGCAGGAAGCGGCGGCCGCGCACGAAGCCCTCGCTCGGGTCCTCGCCGTAGACGATGTTGTCGACTGCGGCGAGATAGGTCTCGCGATCATGCTCCTTGGCGTCCGGCGAGACGTACTGCTTGGCGATCGCAGCGGCGTTCTGCACCCGCTCCGGCGTGGCCGGATGCGACGACAGGAAGTCCTGCGCCCGCGGGTCGATGGCGACCTTGCCGGCCTTCAGCTCGGCATTGCGTTCCATCGAGGACAGGAACCGCGCCGCGCCGTACGGATCGAACTTCGCCTTGGCGGAGATGCCGACGCCGATACCGTCGGCCTCGAACTCCTGGGTGCGTGAGAAGCTCGCCATCGTCAGCTTGGTCTTGGCCAGCGCCAGCGCCGTCAGGTCCGGATCGTTGCCCATGTCGGAGACGACGCGGGTCACCACCGCCGCCTGCCGCGCCTGGTCTTCGCGGATCGCCGCATGGCGCGCCAGCACATGCGCCATCTCGTGGCTCAGCACGGACGACAACTCGGAGGTGTCGTTGGCGAGCGCGATCAGGCCGCGCGTCACGTAGAGCTGTCCCGTCGGCAGCGCGAAGGCGTTGACCGCACCGGAGTTCAGGATGGTGACCTTGTAGCCCTGGTCCGGCCGGTCCGACACCGCCACCAGCCGATCGACGATCCGGCCGATCAGCGCTTCGAGCTGAGGATCCTCATAGGCGCCGCCGTAGGTTGCAAGGATGCGTTCGTGCTCGCGATCGCTCGCCGGCGTCGTCTGCACCATGGCCGGCTTCGGCCGCGGCGTCGGCAGCGGCGCCGTCGCCTGCTGCAACTTGCCCATGTCGCTGCAGCCGGAGAGGGCGAGCCCCAGGCATAGCAAGGCCGGTGCGATCCGCGAACCGCAGTTCACCACCGTCATGCGCCTTCGAACAGACAGGTTCACGTCGCTACTCATGTACCCTTAGCGGTCAACGACCGCCCAAAATCTCGATCTGCGCGCTCTGCGTCAGTTCCAGCCTCGGACCCGCATGCGCTTCAATCCAACCGCGCACGCGAACCTGCCGATTCGCAAGTGATTTGACGTCGATGCCGGCACCTTCCAATACCGCCATCATACGCTTTGGAATAATCACAGCGAAGCCCCGTGTCCAGCTACGAGCGAAGTTCAGATAAGTTGTTGTCCCTGTCTGTCGTACGGACAACACCTTCCCTTCGACAACCGTAAATAGCCCTACGCCAGTCAAAATATCGTCTGGACTTTCCGCGTTTTTTATGACGGTCCCAATCTTCCAGAGACCGCGCTGCTCAGCCCTCGCCTCGGCCTCCGCGGCCGCCAGGCTGAGGGCGCAATCGCGGTCCGGCAGGTCGATGCCGCGAAGCACGGCACCCTGCCGCAGCAGCTCGCTCTGGGCCGGCTGGTCGGCGCCTGCCACGAAGGCGAAGGCGCGCTGGCGACCATAGCGGTCGGGTGCGTCGTCGTCGCCGCGCAGCACGACGTCGCGGTCGCGCAGCAGCGCGCCGAGCGCGTCCATCGCCGCCGCGCGCTGCTCGGGCGGCGGGACCTCGACGCCGGCAAGCCTGATCTCGCGGCCGTCGCTCAGGCGAACGCTGCGTGCATCGACGATGTCGCTGACATGCCCGTCGCCGAGCTCGGCAAACGCGCAGGGCGCCGCAAGGCTCGACGACGCGATTGCCGCCGCCGCCACCAGCGTCAGGCCTGCGCCGGCAAACCGGCTTCCGCAGATGATCATGCGTGCACGCGCCATGCTGCATCATCGCACGAAATTTGCGTTCCACTGAGCGGAAAACAACGGCATCCGACCGCTTTGTTAGGCGCTTGCCGCATGCGTGGGCGTGGGCCATGATGCCAACTATCAACGAGGCCGTCGCCATGTAGCGGCGTGCCCGGCAGGGAGGACTTTGATGAGCGGATCCATTCGTGGCGCGGCGGCGTCGTTGGTCATGCTGGCGTCTGCGCTGACGCTGTCGGCAAGCGTCGCCCACGCGCAGAGCAAGCCGCCGCTCAAGATCGGCGGCATCCTCGACATGTCGAGCCTCTATGCCGACATCACCGGTCCCGGCAGCGAGGCCGCGGCAAAGATGGCGGTGGAGGATTTCGGCGGCGAGGTGCTCGGGCGCAAGATCGAGGTGATCGCGGCCGATCATCTCAACAAGGCCGATCTCGCCGCCAACATCGCGCGCGACATGCTCGACAACCAGGGCGTCGAGATGATCTGGGACGTCGCCGCCTCCGCCACCGCGCTCGCCGCCGGCGAGATCGCCAAGGCGCGCAACAAGATCATCATCTTCAACGGCCCGGGCTCGGTGCGTCTCTCCAACGAGGCCTGCGGCCCCTATACCGTGCACTACGTGTTCGACACCTTCGCGCAGGCCAACGTCACGGGGCTCGCCGCGGTGAAGTCCGGCCTCGACAGCTGGTTCTTCCTCACCGCCGACTACGCGTTCGGCCAGGACCTCGAGAAGGACACCAGTGCGGTCGTGGTGAAGTCGGGCGGCAAGGTGCTCGGCAGCGTGCGCCATCCGCTCAACACCTCGGACTTCTCGTCCTTCCTGCTGCAGGCCCAGGCCTCCAAAGCCAAGGTGATCGGCCTCGCCAATGCTGGCGGCGACACCATCAACGCGATCAAGCAGGCCGCCGAGTTCGGCATCAGCAAAGGCGGCCAGAAGCTGTCGCCGCTACTCGCCTTCGTTTCCGACATCGACAGCGTCGGGCTGGAGACGGCGCAGGGCCTCCTCGTCGCCGAAGCGTTCTACTGGGATCTGAACGACGACACCCGTGCCTTCACCAAGCGTTTCATGGAGCGCACCAAGCGCGTGCCGACCTCGGCGCAGGCCGGCGTCTACTCGTCGGTCACGCACTATCTGAAGGCCGTGAAGGCTGCCGGCACCACCGATCCGGACGCCGTCATGAAGCTGATGCGGTCGACCCCGATCAACGACATGTTCGCCAAGGGCGGGCGTATCCGCGAGGACGGCCGCATGGTGCACGACATGTATCTGTTCGAGGTCAAGAAGCCGTCGGAGTCAAAGGGCAAGTCGGACGACTACAAGCTGCTCGCGACCGTGCCCGGCAACGAGGCGTTCCAGTCGCTGGAGCTGTCGCGCTGCCCGCTGGTCAAGAAGTGACGGTTGAAAGGCCGTGGCGTAGACGCGCTCTCGGCATCCGTCGTTCCGGCGCAACGACGCAGCGTTGAACCCGGAACCTCGACATGAGGCCATCATCTCGGGATTCCGGGTTCGACGCTGTCGCGTCGCCTCGGAATGACAGTCAGGTATCGACAAAGGGAGCACCGGCCATGACCACCAACACCACCGTCCTGCAGCACCTCGACTCCGGCCTGCTCACGATCACGATGAACCGCCCGGAGCGGCGCAACGCGCTCAACAGCGACTTGACCAAGGGATTGGTCGAGGCGGCGCAGCGCGCGGCTCATGATCCTGACGTGCGCGCCGTGCTGCTCAAGGGCGCCGGCGGCACGTTCTGCGTCGGCGGCGACGTCAAGGCGATGGCCGAGGCCAAGACCGCGCCGTCGTTCGAGACCAAGGTGACGACACTGCGCGAGCGCATGGAGGTGTCGCGGCTCTTGCACCAGATGCAGAAGCCGGTGGTGGCGCAGATCGACGGCGCCGCGGCCGGTGCCGGCCTGTCGATCGCGCTCGCCTGCGACCTGCGTGTCGCCGGCGAATCGGCCAAGATCACGACGGCCTTCGCCAAGGTCGGGTTGTCAGGTGATTTTGGCGGCACCTATTTCCTCACCCAGCTGCTCGGCAGCGCCAAGGCGCGCGAGCTCTATCTGACCTCGCCGATCCTCACCGCACGAGAAGCGCTGGCGCTGGGCATGGTGACGAAGGTGGTGCCCGATGCCGAGGTCGAAGCGGCGACGCGCGAGCTCGCGCTGTCGCTGGCCCAGGGCCCGAGCGTGACGCTCGGCTATATCAAGCGCAACATCAACAACGCGGAGACGATGACCCTGGAAGCCTGCTTCGACGCCGAGGCGATGCATCACTCGCGCTGTAGCGAGACTGACGACCACAAGGAAGCGGCGAAAGCCTTCGTCGAGAAGCGCGCGCCGGTGTTTCAGGGACGTTAGCTCCGGACACACCGTCATTGCGAGCGCAGCGAAGCAATCCAGGGTTATGGCGTGGAGCTCTGGATTGCTTCGCTGCGCTCGCAATGACGCCGGATAGGCCGTTGGCCTGCGTGAACGGGTGATACGTCAGAGAGGACTCCCATGCCCTACCTGCATCTGCGCCAGATCTGTCTCGTCGCCCGCAACCTCGAGCCGGTCGTGTCCGACATCGCGGCGATCATGGGCCTTGAGATCTGCTACCGCGATCCGCATGTCGGCAAATACGGTCTGGAGAATGCGCTGCTGCCGGTCGGGCCCATTCTGTTGGAGGTCGTGGCGCCCACCCGCGACGGCACCGCGGCTGGCCGCTTTCTCGACAAGACCGGCGGCCGCGGCGGCTACATGGCGATCTTCTCCTGCGACGATCCCGACGGCCGCGCGGCTAGGGCCAACGCGCTGGGCGTGCGCACCGCCAATGTGATCGATCATGCGCCCTATCACGGCGTGCAGCTGCATCCGCGCGACTGCCGCGCGGCCTTCATCGAGCTCAATCACACCGACGGCAGCGATGATGTGCTGGGGCCATATCCGCCCGCGGGACCGGACTGGACGCGGGCGATCCGCGGCGATGTGACGACCGCGCTGACCGAGGTCGTGCTGCAGAGCCCGGAGCCGGCCGCGCTCGCGGCGCATTGGGGACGGATTCTCGATGTCGCGCCGGCGGCCGCTGATAACGGCGCTTGGCAACTGACGCTGCCGAACGCCCGCCTTCGCGTGACGCCAGGGCAGCGCGAGCTGATGAGCGGCTTGGGCTTCCGCGTGAAGGATGTTTCGCGTGTCATCGACGCCGCACGTGCGCGCGGCTATGTGGCGCCAAGTAACGCGTTCGAGATTGCTGGTGTGACGTTCGCGCTCACGGCTTGAACTTGTGAGTTGATGCGGAGATCTCGCGTCAGGCGACGAGCTGGGCCGGCGAACAATCCTGCCGATCAGCTACTCCGTCGTGCCCGGGCTTGTCCCGCCTGCGCGGCCGAAGCCGCTTTGGCGCGGCGAAGGCCCGGGCATTCACGTGGTTCTCAGCCTGCCGGACGACGTGCATGGCCGGGACAAGCCCGGCCATGACGACGTGGAGAGAGACAGGGCACAATGCCGCGATCGCCATACGCGATGGCCCTCCCCGCAAGCGGGGCGAGGTCCACCGCGCGCGCGGCAACAGACTGCGCGATGGCGAGCGGCGCTCACCGTCCCTTGAAGTTCGCGAAGCGGCGCTCCTCGGTGGCCTTGACGCCTTCCTTGAAATCCTCAGTCGCGCGCAACCGTGTCTGCTCCGCAAGCTCGTGCTCGGTCGCCGCCATGACGCGGTCGGCGAGGCCGGCGCGCATCGTGGCGCGGGTCGAGAGCAGGCCGAGCGGCGAGCATTCGGCGATCTCGGCGGCGAGCTTCATCGCGGCCGTGCGCACCTGGTCCTGCGGCACGCATTCATTGGCGAGGCCCATCTTCAGGGCTTCCTCGCCGGTGACGCGGCGGCTGGTGTAGAACATCAGCTCGGCGTTGTTCTTGCCAACCAGCTCCGGCAGGGTCACGGTCAGCCCGAAGCCCGGATGGAATCCGAGCTTGGTAAAGTTCGCCGAGAAGCGCGCCTCCGGGCAGGTGACGCGGAAATCGGCCGACACCGCGAGCCCGAGTCCGCCGCCGATGGCCGCGCCATGCACGGCGGCCACGATCGGCTTCTTGCAACGGAAGATGCGCACCGCCTGCATATAGAGGTGATTGATCGGGCCGAGGCTGTCGGCCGGGTCGCCTTTGGCGCTGGCGGCCTCCTGCGCCTGCCGCGCCGGGTCGCCGAAATTGGCGCCGGCGCAGAACGCCTTGCCTTGGGCGGCGAGCACCGAGGCGCGGATCTCGATGTCGCGATCGAATCCTTCGAGCGCGTCCCCGATCTGGTTGATCAGCGAAATGTCGAAGAAGTTGAGCGGCGGCCGCCGGATCTCGATCAGGCCGACATGGCCATGGATCTCGACGCCGATGTCAGGGAAGTGGGTCATGATGTGGTCTCCCATTCTGCTTCTCAGGCGTCATTGCGAGCGCAGCGAAGCAATCCAGACTGTTCGTGCGGCCCTGGATCGCTTCGCTGCGCTCGCGATGACGGAGCTATTAACGCAACCCCAGCCCGCGCGCGATGATGCCGCGCAGCACCTCGGTGGTGCCGCCCTGGATGGTCAGCTTCGGCGCGGTGCGGATGGCGAAGGTCAGCTGGTTCTCGAGGGTCTCGCGATTGCCGGCGTCCTCCTCGACGAAGGCGGCGAGGTCGCGCACCCGGTGTGGCAGCTGCTGCTCCCACACCGTGCCGACGTCCTTGACGATCGAGGCCTCGACCACCGGCTCCTTGCCGGCATGCAGCATGCCGGCGACCGAGACCGACATCCGCCGCATCGCGTGCAGCTGCGCCACCAGCCGGCCGATGCCCTCGGCGCTGCGCGTATCCGGATTGGGGCCGACCGCGCGCACCAGCTCGGTCAGCACATAATAGGTCTCCAGGAAACGCTCCGGACCGGAGCGCTCATAGGCGAGCTCTGACGTCGCCTGCTTCCAGGCGCCGTCGATCTCGCCGAGCTGATGATCATCCGGCACGAAGGCGTCGGTGAAGACCACCTCGTTGAACTCCTTCTGGCCGGTGATCTGGCCAATCGGATTCACCTTGATGCCCGGCGACTTCATGTTGACCAGGAACTGCGTCAGGCCGTGGCGGCGGTTCTCCTTGGTGGCCGGCGACGTGCGGAAGATCGCGATCATGTAGTCGGCCATGTGCGCCGACGTCGTCCAGATCTTGGAGCCGTTGATCAGCCAGCCACCGTCCGTCTTCGTCGCGCGCGTCTTGGCCGCGAACAGGTCAGAGCCGGAGTTCGGCTCGCTCATGCCGATCGCGAAGCACAATTCGCCGCGGCAGATGCGCGGCAGGATGTCCATCTTGATGTGCTCGGGCGCGTAGCGCAGCAGGATCGGTCCGCTCTGGCGGTCGGCGACGAAGAAGCGGCGGACCGGCGCGTTGGCGACGCGCATCTCCTCGGTCACAACGTAGCGCTCCAGGAATGTGCGCTCATGGCCGCCATACTTCTTCGGCCAGGTCATGCCGATCCAGCCGCGCTCGCCGACGCGCCGCGAGAACTCGCGCGCGTCCGCGTCCTCGCGCAGCGGCTGATAGGGATTGAAGGTGCCGGCGGCGATCTCCTCGGCCAGGAACGCGCGCACCTCCTTGCGCAGCTCCTCGCATTCCCCGGGAAGACGGATCGGATCGAAACGGAGCGCGGTCATGGTCTATCCTTTTCGTGCAGCTCTCAGCGTGATGCGACCAGTGGCCACAGCTCGTCGGCGCCGCGGGCGGCGACGCGCTGGCCGAGGGCGACGGCCCAATGGCTTTCGGAGCCGAAATCGTCGCGCCAGGCCAGTGCGCGCAAGGAGAAGCGATGCAGGATGTGCTCGGTGGTAAAGCCGATCGCGCCGTGAACCTGGTGCGCGATCGCCGCGCCCTTCTCGGCGGCTTCGGCGCAGCGGATCTTGGCTGCTGCAGCTTCGAGGAAGATGGCATCGTCGAACGCCTCGGTGCGCGCGATCGCATCGGCTGCGGAGGTCGCGGCGGCGCTCGCCGCAGCGCTCTCGCCGGCGAGCCGCGCGAGATTGTGCTGCACCGCCTGGAATTTTCCGATCGGCTTCTCGAACGCGACGCGCTCGCCGGCATAGCGGACGCTGATCTCGAGCAACTGATCCAGCGCGCCGGCGATCTGCAGGCCACGCACGACGCCGCCCATCAGCATCAGGCGGTCCTGATCGAAGTCGGCCGGCGCGCGCTTGATCGTCGCGGGTGCGACCTTGTCGAAGGTGACGGTGTCACTGGGCTCATTGGCGAGCGACAGACCGGCATCGATGCGCAGCCCGGCCGTCTCGACCAGGGCGATCGAGACGCCGTCTCCGCCATGCGCGACGACGGCGATATGCGCGGCGCCTTTCGCGAACGGCACGCCGCGCGCGCGGCCCGAGAGCGTACCGTCGGCATTGACCGTGATCCTGTCCTTCGGGCGCGCCGGCGCGATCGTCATGGCGCCGTCGGGCGAAGCGATGCCGGCCTGCTGCAGCAGCCAGCCCGCCAGCAGGGTCTCGGCGAGCGGCACCGCCAAGGCGAAGCGTCCGGCGGAATTGATCACGGCAAAGCCGTCGGCGAGATCGATGCCGGCGCCGCCGAGCTTCTCGTCGACCCAGGCCAGCGGCAGGCCGGCCTCGCTCAGCGCCTGCCACAGCGGCGCTTTCCAGCGTCCATCCCTGTCGTGATTGATGCTTTGCGGGTCGGCGAGATCGGCGAAGATCTTCTCCGCGGTCGCAACCACGATGTTCTCAGCGTCCGCCACGGCGTTCCTCATTGTGATTTGTTTTGCATCGCGGCAGCGCAAGCGCAGCGAGGCTTTGCGGCGCATGATGAGCGCAAGCATCACGCCTGACAAGCGCTGCGCGTCGCAGAGCGCCGTCCGTTCCCCGCATGGACCGAGCCGATTTCCGCAGCGCGGAGATTGCCCCGATTTGCATTGCCCCGATTTTGCAGGCGCACTGATCTTCGCTAAGAAGCGATGATCCGAGAACGACAAGCCAAACAGGGAGAAGCGGAATGGCGGTGGAAGGTCTGTGCGCGATCGTGACGGGGTCGGCCTCCGGCCTGGGCGCCGCGACAGCGCTGCTGCTGGCCAAGGCCGGCATGCGCGTCGTCGTCAACTATTCCAACAGCAAGACCGAAGCCGAGCAGACCGCCGACCTGTGCCGGAAGGAAGGCGTCGAGGTGATCGTCGTGCAGGGCGACGTGTCGCGCGACGAGGACTGCAAAAAGATCGTCGCAGCCGCCGCGCCATGGGGCCGTCTCGATGTGCTCGTCAACAATGCCGGCACCACCAAGCATGTGCCGCATGATCAGCTCGACGGCCTCTCGGCCGAGGATTTCCAGCGCATCTACGCGGTCAACACCATCGGCCCGTTTCAGATGATCCGCGCCGCGCGGCCGCTGCTCGAGGCTGCGGCCAAGGAAGCCGTGCGCGCCTCGGCTGTCGTCAACGTCTCGTCGGTCGCCGGCATCAGCGGCGTCGGCTCGTCGATCGCCTATGCCGCCAGCAAGGGCGCGCTCAACACGATGACCTTGTCCCTGTCGCGCGCGCTGGCGCCGTCGATCCGCGTCAACACGGTCTGTCCCGGCTACATTGATACGCCCTGGTTCACCAAGGGGCGCGGCGAGGCCGGCGCCAAGCAGGTCCGCGATGCGGTCGTGGCGCGGGTGCCGCTGCGCACGGCCTCATCGGCCGAGGACATCGCGCAACTCGTCGCCTTCCTGGCGAGCCCCGCCTCGGGGCAGATGACCGGCGAGGTCGTGCGCATGGATGCGGGGATGCATCTGCTGGGCTGAGACGGTGGCCGCTGCGGTCAGGCGGTGACGCAATCCCGACCTCTCACTTGGCCCTGGATTGCTTCGCTGCGCTCGCAATGACGGGGGGAGCAGCGGTAAAGCCAATAATCAGCCGGGGTGAGTGGCATTCGGGTGGCGCAGCGGTCCAGCGTCTCTGTCGCTGTTGTGTGAGCTGCGCGCGCAGTCTCCATCCGCGTCATTGCGAGCGCAGCGAAGCAATCCAGGGCCCAGCAAGGACTCTGGATTGCGTCGTTTCGCTTGTCGTGACGGGATTGGCCGCGGCTAGCGGTTGAAGTCGCGGATGGTGCCGCTCGCCACCAGCCTGTTCCAGATGAACAGAACCACCACCGCGCCGATGGTCGCGGTGATGAAGCCGGCGCCCTGGTTGGGCCCGTAATGGCCGATCGCCTGTCCCACCGCGGTGGCGAGGAAGGCGCCGACGATGCCGAGCACGGTGGTGAGGATGAAGCCCGAGGGATTGTTCGGACCCGGGGACAACAGCCGCGCCAGAAAACCGGCAACGAGCCCAACGATCAAAATGTAAATCATGCGATCATCCTTGCCTGAAGGTCGGCTTCAGATCCGGCCCGCCAGCTCGTGCTCGGTCGGCAGTCGTCCGTCCGGCGTTAGCTGATCGATCACCTTCGGCAGATACTGGCTCAATCCGTTGAGCAGCTCGTCGCGCGACAGGCCGCTCTGCGCCGACATCTGCTCGATCTGGTCGGCGCCCAGCGCATTGGCGAGATCGCCCGGCGAGATCGGCTTGTTCTGGCCGGGGGAGACCCAGGAATTGGCGGTGTCGCCATGGCCCTTCTCCTGGAACTGCCGCAGAAGATCACCGAGTCCGCCGGAAAGCACGCTGCCGGCAGCACCGCCCGCGAGCAGCCCGCCCAGTCCGCCGGCGATGATGTTGCCGAGACCGCCGCCAAGACCACCGCCACCGAGCGCGCCGCCCAATGGTCCACCTTGCGGGGTTGGCTGCGGCGGCGGAACCGGCGTTGGCGCCGCGTTCGGCTGCTGCCCGTTCTGCGAGAAATGCTTCACGGCTTTCCACGCGAGCAGCGCGAGGATCGCCATTGTCATCGGCGACATGCCGCCGTTCTTCTCGGTGGTCGGATGGGACGGCCCGTGCGGGCCGTTCTGCATGCCGTTGAGGATATCGAGTAGACCCATGTGTGCCTCCTGCGCCCCGTGCGGGTAAAGCTATGGTCTCGCCAGCGGCGTGACAAGCTGCGCACCGAGCGCCGCGCGTTGTGACACGGCGCGGATGACGCCGGGATGAATGGAGGTCGTCCGGTGAGGAGGAGCTGGTGCGCCGGAGATCGCGCGCGTGTCAGTTCTTGGCGTCAGCCCGCTTCGGCGGCTTCACGGCCGGAGGCGCCGTGGCGGTCTGGCTTGGTCCCGTGAACATGCGTTTCAGCTCGTCGAGCTTCTCCGACAGGACCGGAAAATTGCACGAGAAGGAATCACGCCGGCCGCCGTCCTTGGCGCATTGCGCCGCCTTGACGCGGGCGCGGGCCTC
>NZ_CAFI01000451.1 GCF_000239775.1 Bradyrhizobium sp. ORS 375 | reverse complement strand
AGTGCCGATGTCGCATCGTTCCGGCCATCACGCCGAATATCCCCAACACCATCCTCATGACCGCGGGCACGCCCATCATCGGCGCGCGCCCGCGAGCCATCCGGCCCCTGCTCCGGCGTCCGCCGCCTCGCAGAGCGACTACACGCTGGTGCATGCCGGCAAGCAGGTGCGCATCGGCCCGGTCGTGTTCTGGATCGTGGTCGGCACCGTCAGCCTGCTCGGCATCTGGTCGGCGGCGACCGCGACCTATTTCGCGTTCCGCGACGACGTGCTGACACGGCTGATCGCGCGCCAGGCCGAGATGCAATACGCCTATGAGGACCGCATCGCCGAGCTGCGCGCCAAGGTCGACCGCGCCACCAGCCGCCAATTGCTCGACCAGGAGCAGTTCGACCAGAAGCTCGACCAGATCCTGAAGCGCCAGACCGCGCTCGAAGGCCGCGCCACCGCGCTCGGCAGCATGCCCGACATCACCGGCTCGATCCGCGCGCCGGCTCGCGCCCCGGCGATCGAGCCGCCGTCGTCACCGGCCACGCCCAAGCCGTCGCCGATCAGCGACACCGTGATCTTCACCGCGCCCCCCGACCGCGAGGCGCGGCTCGAATCACGCAGCCCCATCCCGGCCAACGTGCAGCCGAGCCAATCCACCAAGCTCGCCGGCGTCGACAACGTGCTGACCCGGCTGACGCGCTCGCTCGACCAGGTCGAGGCGCGGCAGGTGGCGATGCTGGCCTCGGCCGAGGAGACGCTGGAATCCAAGCTGCGCCGGATGCGCGGCGTGATCACCGATCTCGGCCTCGACATGGGCCAGCTCGAAGCCGCGACGCCGAAGGGCGGCATGGGCGGCCCGTTCGTTCCGGTCAAGCTCGGCGCCGAATCCGGCCCGTTCGAGCGCCAGCTCTATCGCATCAGCATCACCCGTGCGCAGGTCGAGAAGATGAACCGCACGCTGTCGCTGGTGCCCTATCGCAAGCCCGTCATCGGCGAGGTCGAGTTCACCTCGGGCTTCGGCGTGCGCTCCGATCCGTTCCTCGGCCGCCCCGCGATGCACACCGGTCTCGACTTCCGCGCCGCGACCGGCGATCCCGTGCGTGTCACCGCCAATGGCAAGGTCGTCAACGCCGGCTGGGCCGGCGGCTATGGCCGCATGGTCGAGGTCGACCACGGCAACGGCCTCTCCACCCGCTACGGCCATCTCTCCGAGATCAACGTCAAGATCGGCCAGCAGGTGAAGATCGGCGACATCATCGGCGAGGTCGGCTCCACCGGCCGCTCGACCGGCCCGCATCTGCACTACGAGACCCGGATCGACGGCGAAGCCGTCGATCCGCAGAAATTCCTGCGCGCGGGCATCCGGTTGAGCGCGGGTTAGCAGGCGTTGCTGAGTTGGGCTTCGCCCATCAGCGAAACACCTGCACCTTGAGCCCAAATCTCTCCCCTCGTCATTCCGGGTTCGCGCTACGCGCGCCCCCGAATGACGGGCACGGAGATCAGTCGTCACGCTCGCAAATCGCGCGCGGTATCGATCGCCTCACGCCACTAGCGCATCCAGAAACCGCGACAGGTCCTCCCAGAGCTCGCCCGGCTCTTCGAGCCCGATGCTCAGGCGCACCAGACCTTCGGCTGTATTCCACGGCCGCACCGTGCGATCCGCCGTGACATCCATCGGCGCGATCAGGCTGTGGGTGCCGCCCCAGGAGGCGCCGATCGCGAACAGCCTGAGATGGCCGAGCGCAGGAGTGATCCGCGCCGCAAACTCCGGCTTGATCACGACGCTGAACACCGCGCTCGACCCCTTGAAGTCGCGCAGAAACACCTCGTGCCCCGGACAGGACGGCAGCGCCGGATGCAGCACGCGCGAGACCGCTGGCGCAGCCTGCAGGCGCTCGGCAAACTCCCGCGCGACGCGGCCGGAATGGGCCATGCGCACGCCCATGGTCTCGATGCCACGCAGCGCCAGCGCCGCCTCGTCCGGCGACACGCCGATGCCGAGCACGCCGAGCACGTCCTTGAGCGCCTGGCGCAAGGCGAGGTCCTTGACCGTGATCGAGCCGAGCAGCAGGTCGGAATGGCCGCCGACATATTTGGTCAGCGCCTCGACCGCGACGTTGACGCCATGCGCCAGCGGCTTGAACAGCAGCGGGCTCGCCCAGGTGTTGTCGCAGCCGGTGAGCACGCCCCGCGCCTTCGCGGCGCGGGCGATCGCCGGCACGTCCTGCACCTCCATCGTGCCCGAGCCCGGTGACTCCAGCCAGATCAGCTTCGTGCTGGCATCGACGAGATCGGCGATGCCGCCGCCGATCAGCGGATCATAGACCTCATGCGCAATCCCGCGCGACGCGAGATACCCGGCGCAGAGGTGACGCACCGGCGGATAGACGTGATCGGGGATCAGCACCTTGTCGCCCGGCTTGAGCACGGCGAGCATCGTGATTGCGACCGCGGCCTGTCCAGACGGCACCAGCACGGTGCGCTCGCCGCCATGCAGCGCGGTGATCTGCGCCTCCAACGTCCGCGTCGTCGGCGTGCCGTGCAAACCGTAAGTGTAGCCGTCGAGCCCGCGCTCGGCGCGCCGCGCGAAATCCTGCGGATCGTCATAGACGATCGTCGAGGCACGATGGGTCGGAACCGCCAGCGACTTGAAGCCGTCGTGGGACACGGCAGGATGCTGAACGCAGCGGGTGAGATCGTGCATGAAAACCTCGCAGGACGAAGATTGCCAATATCGTAGCGCAATCGTGCGGCCAGAACATCTCCACAACAGAGCGGAATCAATCCAGGGTCGCAGGCGCGCCCCTGGATGGCTCGCTTCGCTCGCCATGACGGATCCACCGTCCTTCTAACCGCCTATGTCAGCGCCTGCGAGACGCGTTGCAGCGCCTCGTCCAGCTCCGGCAACGCAAGCAGGCCAAAGCCGAGACGGAACACCCGCACCTCGTCGCCGAACCAAGAGCCTGGTGCGACGCGCGTGTCGCGTGCCGCAAGCTCGCGATGAAACCGCGCGACGGCCGCGTCGTCGAACACCTGCGGCCTTAGCCTGACGCAGCACAGCGCGCCGGCGTCCGGCCTGATCCATTCGATCAGCTGACCATGGGCGGTCGCGAATGCGGCGGTGCGCGCGAGCGCAGCGGCAAGATGACGACGCCGCTCTTCCAAGATCACGTCGAGGTTCCGCATGATCCGCAGCGCGATCGCCTCATCCACCACCGAGTTCGAGATCGTCATGTTGAACTTGGCGAGCAGCAGCTGCGCGCGCAGCGCCGCATCGCGCGTGATCACCCAGCCGGTACGGATGCCCGGCGCACCATGGCATTTGGAGAAGGACGCACAGCTGACGATGCGCCGATCCTGCGCGACGACGCTCGGGCGCGGCTCCGCCTCGCCATGCACCGCCTCACGATAGGTCTCGTCGACCAGCAGGAACGCCTCGGGACAGATCTCATCCATCGCCGCGAGCACCTCGCGCAGTTCGGCATCGGACAGCGCGACACCGGACGGATTCTGCGGCGAGGCCAGGCTGACCAATCGCGTCCGCGCTGTCAGCAGCGATCGCAGCCGGTCGACATCGAGACGATAGCCGTCATCGAAATGCAGCGGCAGATCGATCACGCGCAGGCCGACTGACGCAAGCACGTTGCGCGCATTGGGAAACACCGGTCGTCCGATCACGACCTCTGCACCCGGCTCGGTCAGCACGAAGGCCATCAGGAACAGCCCCTGCATGCCGCCGACGGTGGTGATGACGTCGTCAGCTCCGACCCCGTGTCGCGTGGCAATGAGCTCCCGCAGCCCGGCGTGGCCCTCGGTCGGACC
The DNA here is from genome assembly GCF_000239775.1 of Bradyrhizobium sp. ORS 375. Classification (GTDB taxonomy): domain Bacteria; phylum Pseudomonadota; class Alphaproteobacteria; order Rhizobiales; family Xanthobacteraceae; genus Bradyrhizobium. Next base: position 2,600 of record NZ_CAFI01000451.1, on the reverse strand, counting down.
GTAGCCCAACGCAAGATTCTCAAGCTCATGGCTGAGTTCGCCCGACAGCAACTGGCCGAGCCTGAGGTCCGGGCCAACGCTTTCGGCCAGATCGTAGCGGACCGGCTGCGACGTCAGGCTGATGATGTCGTTGTGCGGAAAACGGTTGGGCACGTGGGTCATGACGAAACTCCGGATTGGCGCAGGCAAGATGCTACAGCCCGGAGACCTCTCATGACAGATACAGACGATCCTGATTGCCACCGGTACAGATCTAGGATTGGATGATCTGTATGGACCAGCGCACGCCCTCCCCGCCGCTCTACGAAACCCTCGCTGCCGGCGTCACGACGCTGATCGATAATGGCCTGCTTCGTCCGGGCATGCGCGCGCGGTCGGTGCGCGCCTTCGCCGCTCAGCATGGCGTCAGCCTGACCACGGCAGTGCAGGCCTATCGCCTGTTGGAGGATCGCGGCGTGCTGGAGGCGCGGCCAAAGTCCGGCTTCTACGTCACGCAGCGGAGCCACCGGCAGCGCGAGTTGCCGACAGCCTCGCAGCCGCCGCAGCGGGCGAGCACGGTTGCCGTCTCCAATCCCGTCTTCAGCGTGCTCTCTTATGCTGGCGACCCGTCCTATGCGCCGCTGGGCTGTGCTATCCCGAGCGCCGGCCTGCTCGCGGCCGAGCGGCTCGACCGTCACCTCGCCCGCTGCGCCCGCGTTCATGGCCGCCACTACAACATCTATGCCGATCCGCATGGCGATGCCGAGCTGCGCGGCCAGATCTCCGCGCGTGCGCTACGCCTCGGACATGCGGTGCCGCCCGAGGGCGTGCTCATCACCAATGGCTGCACCGAGGCGCTGAACATCGCTCTCAGCGTCACCACTCGGCCGGGCGATACGGTCGCGATTGAATCGCCGACCTATTTCGGCCTGCTGCAGGTGCTCGAAGCGCGCGGACTGCGTGCCTTGGAGCTGCCGACCGACCCGACCAGCGGCGTCGACGTTAAAGCGCTCGACAAGGCGCTCGGCAAACGCCGCGTCGCCGCCTGCCTGCTCGCCTCGAGCTTCAATAATCCGCTGGGCTCGCGTATCGACGATGCGAGGAAGGTCGCTATCATCCGCGTGCTCACGCGCTACCGCGTGCCGCTGATCGAGGACGACATCTACGGCGACATCAGCTTTGGCGACGACCGTCCACGCCCGTTCGCCGCGATCAGCCCGACGGCCGATATCATTCTGTGCAGCTCGTTCTCGAAGACCATCGCGCCCGGCTATCGCATCGGCTGGCTCGCCGCCAACCGCCGCCACGATGAAATCCTCGCCGCGAAATTCGCGCTGTCACTGAGCGGCGCGGCGCTGCCGCAGAAGGCGATGGCCGACTTCCTGAAGTCCGGCGGCTACGACGCTCATCTGCGCCGCATCCGCAAGGTGTTCGCCGACAACATCGACCGCATGCGCCGCGTCGTCGACCGCAGCTTCCCCAGGGACACGCGGATGACCGACCCCAAGGGCGGCTTCGTGCTGTGGCTGGAGCTGCCGGATGGTTTCGACTCCGACACGCTCTATCAACGTGCCATTCGCGAGCGCATCTGCTTCGTGCCCGGCGGTCTGTTCACGGCCGGCAGAGGCTATCGCAACTGCCTGCGCCTGAGCTGCAGCCATGACTGGGACGCACGCGTCGAGCGCAGCGTTGCGCGGCTGGGCGAATTGGCTCACGAGCTGCTCGCCTAGCTCTCCAGCTCGCGCGAGCTCGCAATGCCGCCTACCGCTTGGCGGGCAGCACGAACACCTGGCCGGGATAGATCAGATCCGGCCGGCGGATCTGTTCGCGGTTGGCGCGGTAGATCACCGCATAGCGCGTGCCCTCGCCGAGCAGACGCCGGCTGATGTGCCACAAGCTGTCGCCGCGCGAGACGGTGATCGTCCTAGCGCCGCCGCGGGCGGGTGGCCCCGCCATGTCCTTGAGGTCGGCGGGCGACGCCGCCGCAAGCTGCGTACGCGCGCCGGGAACGCCCGCACTCCCGGGAGCGCTGCCGCTGCCCTGTCCGGCGGCTGCAGGCAGCGAGGCTGTCGTGAGCGCCTCCGGCACATTCAACGGCACTTCGGCACGCGCCTGAACGGTGCCCGTCTTGGCATCGACGTCGTCGAGCCGCAGCCGGTCCTTGCCGGACCAGGCGGCATCCTTGATCGTGGTCGCGACGCGACCATCTGCACCGGCCGTCGCCGTGCTGACAAGGCGGTCGTTGAGATAGATCCGCACGGTCGCGCCGGGCCGCGCTCGGCCGCTGACACGCAGGTTGCCGTTCGGCTCGAAGTCGACGGCCTCGACCGCGACGGCGAGCGGTGCCGATGCCGCCGGCTTCGACAGCACGCGCGTCGCCTGGTCCGGCGCGACCACCGCGACGGTCGCCGGCCGCTTGCTGGCCTCGACCGCCACGGCGACGCTCTGCTTGGACGACAGCTCGCGACCATCCGGCTGCTTGGCCCGCAACGTCAGCTCGAACGCTCCGGGGGGCAGCGGCGGCGGCACCATCGAGAACTGCCCCGAGCGATCGGCGACCACCCGGGCATGCGGCTCGCCATTGCGCAACAGCTCGACGGTGGCGCCGGGCGCCGCGCGGC
>NZ_CAFI01000452.1 GCF_000239775.1 Bradyrhizobium sp. ORS 375 | reverse complement strand
GTAGAGCAGCGGTTTTGTAAACCGAAGGTCGGGGGTTCAATCCCCTCAGCCGGCACCAGCCATCATGATCGCTGGACTGAGACACGGCAGCGCGCTCATTCGCCTTGGCCTTGATCAGCCGCAGGCGGGCTTCGTGATGCCCAAGGCGATCTGAATACGACCTTCCCTGGCTTGAGATCAGCTATCGCGACCGGCCTGCGTCTTCGAACCTTGCCGAATGAGGGCAGACGGGCCCAGAGAGGCTTCCTGGAGCCCATCCAAACTGCGCGACCAGCTTTGAGTTGAGCCGCTGCTCGCATTGTTGCGTGCAATAGGAACCATCCACGCCGCAGTTGCTTATCGCCTTCGGCTTCCGCGGGGCGGGGACGAAACGGGTTCAGACTGTGGCAATAATGTTGCCACATCTCAACCAGAACTCGCGCTTATCCCCAGAAGCCACTGGTGTTCCAGCTTGATTTCAGAGTGGGCATTTGTTGCAATTGTGACGCTTGGGGGGCGATGGTCATGACGTGGAAGGAAGAGCGTGATGCGCTGATCGCGCAGACCATGGCCTTCGTGCAATCGGTCACCGGCAAGCCGGCCGATCTCTCTCACTTCGAACCCCCTGCCGTTCCAGCCGGGAGTGCCGCCGCGCCGCCGCACGCCACCACGCTGCGGGGGGCACCGACCGGCCTGCCCGCAACCGCCCCGATCCAGTCCAACCCGGCGAGCCGCGAGAACGGGCAAGCTGCGGAGCGGGCGGCACCCGCTGATGCGACGCTTGCAGCGCAGCCCTTCGCCTTGGAGACGCCCGCGGCCCAAGCGGGCCCGGCCCTGCCCAAGCGCTTCACCAGCATCGCCTCGCAACTCGACCTGCAGCGCGACATGCAGGCGGAAATCCGGGCCCGGGTTGCGCGCTTCCGCGCGCATCAAGAGCGCTTCAACCGTGAGCGGCAGGAGTATTTCAGCGCGACGCTGGCCCGGCTGAAGGCCTCGGCGCAGGGCACGGTGCTCCCCGAGGACTGAGCCCGCCCCTGCCCCACAATCCGAAGCCATCAAAGGATATGCCCGCTCACAGCCAGGCGCACAACAGCGCCACATTGGCAACGAAGGCGAGCAGCAACCCACAGGTGAGTGTCAGCTGGATCCGCCCGCAAAAAATGTGGAGATCGGTTCCCATGACTTAACCATCTGGCGATTCTACCTCCGGAGTCCCACGGATTCTTTTTCCAAAAATTTAGGACTCGTTTACGACTCGCGCGAACCGAAAAGGCCGCTTTGCGGCCGCGAACACGCCAGGGTCTCGCTACAACCCCTATTCATCCTCGGTTCATCCTTCGCTTCTCTGGAGCTGCTTGGAATGCCCTACGCCCTGTTTTGCAACGAGGCCAAGTTGAGCAAGGCCTATCCGACCGAGGCTGACGTGTGGCGGCTGGCGCGACAGAGCGGCCTGGTGGTGGACGTGATGATGAATGCACGCCGCTCGGCGGGATATCTGCAGCTCGACAACGATTACGAGATCCGGCCTTGCGCGGCGGAGCCGGAGGAAGATCCGTGGCAGAACCGCGTCGAGGCCGAGCAGGAGTTCAACATCCCGTTCGCGTCCTGACCCAAGCGCGAAGCAGCACCCTCCGGAAGGGGTGCAGGGTGGGCGCGACGATCAAAGGGCTTGGATCGATACGGCTCCACGGCGGCGTGGTGTCACCCCCGAGCCGCCAAAGTCTTCAAATGATCGCAACGAGATTTGCGAGGACGACGCCGCGATCAGCGGGCAGCCGAAGCTGCCCGCTGCAGCGTTGCCTTGAAGGCCGAACTTACGGCGTTGCCGTCGCCAGCGAGGCGGTTTCGGCCGGCAGAGCGACACAGGCGCGCTTGCGGCTGACGCCGCGGATCGCGCCAGTCACCTTCAGCACCTTCCCAGAGGGGCACGACGCGGTTTGCACCAGCGCGACCTCGTAGGGAGCCAGCATCAACGGTTCGGACTTCAGGACGGTTTGGGCAGAACACGGCAAGGCAGCCGCCGAGAGCAACAGCACGGACAACAAGATACGCATGTGGGATGATCCATCAAACCGGCGGACTCATAATAACAACTGATGGCTAAAGTTTCACGAAGGTTTGAAAAATTTTTTTGCACTGCGTGAGACGCCAGAAACCATCGCCGGCCACAGGCTCGACACAGCAAGACGCCCGCACCGAGGCGCGGGCGTGTGACACGATGTCATCCTGTGGACGCCGGCTCCAGCCGGCCGGTGGGATGCCTAGTACTTGCTGGCGACCGGGCCACCCCAGCCGAACCGATAGTTCACGCCGACCTTCACCGTATGGTCGTCGTTGTTGAATCGGCTGCCCACGACCGGAGCCGGACCACCCGTGAAAGTGGTGTTGCCGAAATTATAATACTGATACTCGGCTTTGGCCGACCAGTTCGGGGCGAACATGTATTCGAGGCCGGCGCCCACCGTGTAGCCGTCCTTGGTGTTGCCGCTGGTGGTGAAGCCAGCCGGCACGCCGGCGACGTTCACGCCGAGGCCGTTTCCGTCCCGCCACGCGTAACCGCCCTTGGCATAGAGCATAGCCGGGCCCCAGGTGTAGCCGAGACGGCCGGTAACCGAACCAAGCTGGTTGGCGCCCGTCGAGGTGACCACGGTCGCGCCGGGGAAGCCGTAATTCGTCGTGTTGCGGTCCATCCAGCTATACTGGGCCTCGATGCCCAGCACCCAGTTCGGCGCGAACTGGTAGTCGAAGCCGCCCTGCACACCGCCGAGGAAGCGGCCGTTATTGCCCTCGAGGCTGTTGCCGCCGGCAAAAGCACCGCCCAGGTGGCCGCCGATATAGAAGCCGGTCCAATCATAGATCGCCTGGGGCGGCGTCATCGGGGGCGCCTTGGTGTACGTGCGTGCAGGCATGTCGGCGGCAAACGCCGGGACAGCCAGAGCGGTCAAAGCCACTGCACCGAGGAAAACGCGTTTCATGTGACGTCCCTGTTCTTCGTTTGCGACATCTATCGAACATCGTGGCCGCATTTGGGTTGCCCGGCGGCGGTGACGCAGCTGTGATTGTCCGAGCCGTGTCACCAGCGAGCAACAAAGGCCTTTTGTTCCATAGACTTCCCGAACCTTTCGTGAAGCTGCACGCCGCGCCCGACATTTGGTCGCAGTACGGCGGCAAAGCGTTTCGACTTCTCCGACTTGTGATCGGACGGCAGGCTCCGCAAGCGGCTGCGACGTCGTGGCAGGGCTGCGGAATAAGCACGGCGGGTGAGTCGTCGCCCGCATGAGCGCAGCGACATCCGGGTTCAACTCCCAGGGTCGGTGACGAACCCGGATATCGCTGCGCTCATCCGAGCTACCGGGGGTCACCGCGTCAGGCTGGCAAGCTCCGGGAATGGCGCGTAGGTCGAAGCCGCGCAGAGCTCTCCGGCGTCCTCGATCAGCCGGTCGAACCGGCCATCGACATAAACGGCCGCGCGCTCTTTCGCGGGACGATAGCTGCCATCGGACTCGCGGGCCGCGAAGCGCAGGCAGGCGACATAGCGCAGCCGGCCGCCGACAGTCCGCTCCACCGGATCGGCCATGACGCCGTCGCGCACACCGACCGGATTGTTCAGGTAGGTCTTGAGATAGGCCAGGATCTCGCTGCGGTAGTTCGCCGGGAACGGCTGGTTCGCCACGCCCCGATCACCTGTGTAGGAGATGGCGCGATTGTCCTCGCTGACGAACGCGGCGGGTCCGCCGCTGGCGCAGCCCGTCAGCATCAGCGCCAGCGTCACCACCGGCCACCAGCTCGATCTCCCCATCCCCACTGCGCCCAACTCTGAAAGACTTCTCCGTCGAGAGCTTCTAGCCCAAAGCCGATCGTCCGGGAAAGCCGTCGCGCTCACACGGCTGTCAGACGATAGCCGCCGGTATGTCTCGGACGTACCGGCGGCAAGTAAGAGGTGGTTCGGACCGGATCAGGCGGTCAGCTGCGGCGGATCGCCGGCGTCACGCGCTTGAAGCTCACCTTCTTGTGGCTGCTCACCGAAGCGTGCTGAACCTTCACCTTGTCGTGATGGCGCAGCTGCGCGGTATGGCGGTGCGTGTGGCGATGGAGCGAAGCATGCGGCTTGGTCTTCGACTTGCCGACGGTCGGCTTCATCTCATTGGTCTTGTCGCCGACCTGCGCGCCGCCCGTCTTCGCGGCGTCGGTCTTGCCTGCATCGGTCTTGCTGGCGTCGGTCTTCGCTGTGCCGGTCGTGCTGCCGGTGATCTGCGTCGATTTCGCGGACGTATCGGTTTTTGCAGGACCAGCGGCGAACGCGGGCGCAGCGAGGATCGAGGCGGCGAGCAGCGCAACGGACATGGACTTCAGCATGGTCGTCTCCGTGATGTTGACGATCTGAAGACACCATCCAGTGGTGGATGGGCTCGTGATCATGGAGGAGACCATAAGGAACCCGCACTGAACCGCCCCTGAAGTAAAGCGGGTTTTTCAGTTCATGGACATGAAGGGATAGTCATCGAGATGACTGGCCTGTCATCATCCGGCCAGTATAATGCACCGATCGCGGCGCAAAATCCGCGCAAAGGACCGGGAATATTTCGCAGCTGCGGAAGTTCTTCTCCGCATGCAGTCACCTGTTGGATCGACAACTCGGGAGATACGAATGAAAAAGTCTGCGATCAGGATTGCCACGCTGGCATTGTGCGCGATGGCCGTGGCCTCCGGGCCGCTGCTTCTGTCGAAGGCTTATGCCGCGGGCAGCGAGACCCCGTCTTCGCCGCCGCCGGACAAGAAGAAGAAGGACAAGAGCTCGAGCATTGAAGATCCGAAGTTCCTGGCGGCCTACCGCACCGCCTACACCTCGATCTACGATCGCGGCGACTACGCCACCGCGATCCAGCAGCTCAAGGCGCTGAACCGCGAGGACGTTGCCGACGTCGCCAATCTGATCGGCTACTCCTACCGCAAGCTCGGCAACTACCAGGCCTCCAAGCAGTACTACGAGCAGGCCCTGGCGGATGATCCGAACCACGTGCGGACCTGGCAGTATTATGGTCTGTGGCAGCTCGAACAGGGCAACCGCGAGCAGGCCAAGTACCACCTCGACAAGGTGGCGCAGCTCGCCGGCACCAACAGCGCCGAATATCGCTCGCTGGCCGACGCGCTGGAGAAGCAGCCGGGCACCGGCCTCGTCTACTGAGGACGCGATCGGATCAGCTCCGATCTCGACAGTGGCGCAACCCGAAAGGGTTGCGCCATTTTCGTATGCCGGCACGTAGCCCGGGTGAGCGCAGCGCCCCCCGGGTTCACCGAGAGCGCGCGAGAGACCCCGGATATCGCTGCATCCGCGCCAGCCCCTCCTTGTCCCCTGCCGGTGCTCCGGTCATGATGATGCATCGGCGCACGACGGTTCGCGCCATGGGATGGAGGCGTCGTCGTGGAGCCCTGGCTTGGCGCAGCGATCAGTTACATCGAGGATTGGCTGGCGTTTCAGGTCGAGGTGTCCGGACAGCCCGGCTGCATCGTCGCGATCACCCATCGTGGCGAGATCGTCCTCGAAGCGGCCTATGGCGTGGCCAATCTCGACAGCGGCGAGAAGCTGACGCCGCGGCATCGCTTCCGCATCGCCTCGCATACCAAGGCGTTCACCGCCGCCGGCATCATGCGGCTGCGCGAGCAGAAGCGGCTGAAGCTCGACGACGCGGTCGGCCAGTACGTCAGGGATCTGCATGCCGACGTCGCGACCGCTACGTTGAGCCAGCTGCTGTCGCACACGGCGGGTCTGATCCGCGACGGCAAGGATTCCAGCCAATTCACCGACGGTCGCTCCTATCTCGACAAGGACGAGCTGCTCGCCGAGCTCAGGCTGGCGCCGGTGATCGAGCCGAACAGCCGCTTCAAATATTCAAACCACGGCTACGGCCTGCTCGGCTTGGCGATCGAAGCGATCACCGGCGAGCCCTACCCCGTCTGGCTGCAGCGCGAGATCATGACCCCGGCCGGCCTGCGCGAGAGCGCGCCGGACATGACGCTGCTTGCCAAGGGAGCACCATTCGCGCGCGGCCATTCGCGCCCCGTGCCGGTCGGACGCCGCGTCGTAATTCCCGGCGACAATCCGACTCACGCCATCATGGCGGCCGCGGGAATCGCCGCAACCGCCGCGGACACCGCCCGCTTCTTCGCCCAGCTCGCGCCCAACGCGAAGAAGAGCGTGCTGTCGGCCGCGAGCCGCCGCGAGATGATCCGGCGGCAATGGCGCGTGCCGCAGGACATCGAGGAGGCGTATTACGGTCTTGCCTTGATGAGCGGCACCACCGCGGGCTTCGACTGGTTCGGCCATGGCGGCGGCTTCCAGGGCTACATCTCGCGAACCTCGGTCATTCCCGCGCGCGAGATCGCGATCACTGTGCTCACCAACGCCGTCGACGGCTGGGCGCCCGGCTGGGTCAATGGCGTCAAGTTCATCCTGCAGGCCTTCGCCAGCCATGGCGCGCCATCGCGCAAGACGCGTGACTGGACCGGACGCTGGTGGACGCTGTGGGGCGCGGTCGATCTGGTGCCGTTCAGCGAGCAGGTCATGGTCGCCAATCCGGCATTCCTCAATCCGTTCATCGACGCCGCCCGCATCGAGGTGAGCGGACGCGATACCGGCCGCATCGTGCAGGCCGCCGGCTACGCGAGCCATGGCGAGCCGGTCCGGCGCGTCCGCACCAAATCCGGCGTCAGCGAGATCTGGCTCGCCGGCGCGCGCGTTCGACCGGAGCGCGTGGTCAGGGCGGAGATGGAGCGGAAATACCCGAAGGGCCGGCGAAAGAAGGATTCGTAGCCCAGCACGTGTGACCCCGGATGTCGCTTCGCTCATCCGGCCTACCAACGACGAACGGCGGCCTCTTGCTCCGCGTCATTGCGAGCGCAGCGAAGCAATCCAGAGTCCCGCCCACCACCCTGGATTGCTTCGCTGCGCTCGCAATGACGGCGGAGAACGCTGTTTTTAACAACGCACGCTCCGCCCTACTTCATCAGCGCCTCGGCCTCGCCGCGGAAGTCCTTCCGCGCATCGTCGCGCGAATAGAACATGTGGCCGCCCGGATAGACCACGAGCTTGACCCGCGGCGGCTGGGCGAAGGCCGGCAGCTGGTCGAGCACGATCTTCGAGCCGTAATACGGCGTGGCGAGATCGAACAGGCCGTGGCCCACCAGCAGCTTGAGCTTCGGATCGAGCGCGAGGATCTGGCGGATGTCGCCGGTCGATTCCGGCGGGCTGATGCCGCGGCCGAAATCCCAGGATTGGTTCACCGCGCCGCTCAAGAGCTCATAGGAGCCGTCCGGGTGCCAGTTGAGCTTGCGCGTCGTCAGCTCGACCGCCGCCCCGGTCAGTGGCGCGGTCAGCACGTCGCCTGAGGGATCGGAGCTGCGCGAACGGCTGGAGTCCGGAAACGGATCGATGCCGAGCACCGAGCCATCGTAGCGGCCGGTGACGCGGCCGTTCTTGCGATCGAACTCGCGGCGAAACTCGGAGACGTCGAAGCGGCCCGCGAGCCTGCGGCTGACGGTCTGGTCGATCCCGGTCAAGGCCGCGACTCTGTCGGCGAGGCGATTGGTCGCCTCGCTATCCGCCTCGCCCTTCACGAGGTCGAGCAGGAAGTCGCCGCTGGCGTAGCGCTCGACATCGGCGAGATCGGCCCGCGTCACCGGCCCCTTCATCTGCTTGGCGACCGCGGCGTAGCTCGGCAGGCTCGCGACATATTGCAGCAGGCTGGAGCCGGAATACTCGCGGAAGTCCATCAACGGCGACAGCAGGATCAGGCCGTTGACGCCGACGCCCTGGTCCTGCTGCAGGTTGCGCACGATCTTCGGCCCGCGAATGCCGCCATAGCTTTCCGCCGCGATGAATTTCGGCGACGCCAGCCTGTCGTGCTTCTCGAGCCAGCGTCGCACCACCAGGGCCAGCGAGCGGACGTCGCCGTCGACCGAGAAGAAGCGCTTGCGGACCTCGTCTCCGGTCGCGACAAAGCGGCTGTAGCCGGTGCCGACGGGATCGACGAAGACGAGATCGGTGAAGTCGAGCCAGGTGTCGGCGTTGGGCATCAGCTCCGGCTTCGACGATGGCGTCACGCTCGCCGCATCGATGCCGATCCGCCACGGCCCGGCATTGCCGAGCTGCAGATAGGCCGAGGACGCACCGGGACCGCCATTGAAGAAGAAGGTCACCGGGCGGCTGCCACGCTCGGTGCCGTTGAGCTGGTAAGACGTATAGGCGAGATCGGCCTGCGGCTCGCCCTTGTCGTCGAACAGGCGAATCGAGCCGGCGGTCGCCGTGAACGTCAGCGTCCGCCCGGGCAGTTCGAGCGTCTGCGTGGTGGTGGAATCGGCCGGCAACTTGTGCTGCTCGGCTGCCGACGACGAGCCGGGCGGGCTGGCCGCGCGCGTGGCGGCCGAGCCGGTGCGAGGCCCGCCAGGTGCGGCATTCTCCTGCGCCGCCGGCGGGGCGTCCTGGGCGCGCACCACGGGGCCGGCGATCAGCACGCTCAGCGCCACGGCCAACAAGCCCGGCCGCATGACGGACGACGTCAAACCTGCCATCAACTCACTCTCCCTGAACACCGCGCCACACTGCGACAGGTCCTGCAACGCATGAAGCCCGGCTAAGGACCAACCTCAAGCAACTCTTCCGTGATCTGGATCACACCGGGGCAAGTGCCTGGTCCCGGCAGGTATGCTATGCGCTCGAACCTCTCGTTCCCGTCCGACGTCACACTCACGGGGATAACAGGCGCGCCGCCGGTTGCGATCACGGAGTTCATCATGAAGTTGCCGACGTTCATCGTCGTAGCCCTGACCGGGCTCGCGGCTCCCGCCTGGGCCGGACCGCCGGCAGCCCTGGTCGAGGACATCCAGGGCGAGGTCACCGGCGCCGAATTGATGGACTATGTCGCGCCGGGCCAGGTGATCAAGCTCGGCCCCGACGGCGCTGTCGTCATGAGCTATCTCAAATCCTGCCGTCGCGAGACGGTCAGCGGCGCCGGCAGCGTCACGGTCGGCCCTGCCGAGAGCACGGCCACCGGCGCCACGCTCAAGAGCGACATCGTCAATTGCGACGCCAGCCATGCGCAGGCGACCTCCCGCGAGACCAGCGAGGTGGCGGCGACCATCGTGCGCGGTCTCGGCCCGGACAGTGCGCCGGTGGCGGAGGCCGTGATCTACGGCGCCTCGCCGATCGTCGAAGCCAGGGGACGCGGCAAGCTGATCGTGGAAAGGCTGGACCAGCCCGGCGAGCGGCAGGAGATCGAGCTGACGGGACGGCAGTACAAGGGCCGCTTCTACGATTTTGCCGGCACCAGTCATCCGCTGACGCCGGGCGGGATCTATGTCGCGAGCTTCGGTGCCTCCCGGCTCGTGTTCAAGGTCGACGCACAGGCCAAGGCGGGCCCCGGCCCCGCCATCGGGCGCTTGATCCGGCTCAACTAAGAACGAAAGCGGTTGTCGTGACGATCGGACGCCGGACGCGCGACGCGCTAGCCGTCATGGCAATTGCGCTGGCGTGCGCGGGACTGTTCGTCTCGCCCGCCTTCGAGCGCGGCCGCGGCCTGTCGCTGGATGCGCTGACCTGGCTGCGCTTCGAGGCGTTCGGCAACCCGCACGACGCCGCGACCAGTCCGGCCGTCGTCATCGCGATCGACGAGGAGAGCTATCAGGCACCCCCGTTCAAGGGCGCACCGCTGCTGACCTGGACCGGCGAGATCGGCCGGGTGCTGACGTCGGTGCTCGACGGGGGCGCCAAGGTGGTCGGCTTCGACATGGTGTTCCAGACCTCGATCGAGCAGTCGGAAATTCCGCTGGGCGACGCCACGCTCGGTGACAGGACGCGCGGCTTCGATCGCGATTTCCTGCGCGCGCTGGCCGCAGGCGCCACCGGCGGCAAGGTCGTGCTGGGCGAGATCTTCGGCGAGCCGCCGATCCTGCCCGCGCCCGGACAGCGCATCGCGGTGCGCCAGCAGCAGAACCTGCGGCCGCTCAACACCTACACCGACAGCGATGATGTCGTCCGCCGTCATCCGCTGACCTTGAGCGCGGACGGCAAGTCGGTCCCGAGCATGGCGCTGGAACTTGCGTCGCGCGCTAGCGGCAGCGCGCCCGTCATCACGGCCGATGGCGTCACGCTCGGCGACTACAAAGTGCCGAGCAGCGTACCAGGCACCATGACCCTGAACTTCGCGGGCGGTGCCCAGGACATCCCGACCTACTCCTTCGCCGACCTGCGCGCCTGCGCAGTCAAGGGCGACAAGGACTATTTCCGCCGCGAGTTCGCCGGCAAGGTCGTGCTGATCGGCACCGTCGGAATCGAGGACCGGCGGCTGACCTCGAAGCGCTTTGCCACCCGCGCCGAGGGCGCGCGGCGGCCGCGCTGCGCGCTGGAGGCGCGCAAGATCACCGAGAGCTTCGCACGCAGCACCATCGCGGGCGTCTACATCCATGCGACGGCCGTCAACAATCTGCTGCGGCAGGAGGCCGCGCGCGAATTGAACCGGCCGGCAACCTTCGTCATCGCCGCCGCAATCGCACTGCTGGCCGCGCTGCTCGCGCGGTTGCTGCGGCCCGCCTCGGCAGCCGCGATCCTGGCGGCGCTCGCCCTGCTCTACACCGCGCTGGCCACTGTTCTCTTCAACCAAGCCCAGGCGCTGCCCCTGACCGAGCCTCTTGCCGCGGGCGTGCTCGCGCTGGCCGCGACCACCGGCTATCGCTTCATGGTCACCGACAAGGACCGCCGGCTGCTGCAGAAGAGCTTCGCCTATTATCTCGCGCCGCGCGAGATCGACCGGATGCTGGCGTCGCGCCGGCTGCCGCAGCTCGGCGGCGAGACGCGCGAGGTCACCGTGTTCTTCTCCGACATCGAAGGCTTCTCGCGCATCGCCGAGCAGATGACGCCGGAACAGCTGATGGCGCTGACCAACGAGTATCTCTCCGCGATGACCGACGTCATCGAAAGCCACGACGGCTATGTCGACAAATATATCGGCGACTCCGTGGTTGCGGTGTTCGGCGCGCCGCTCGACGATCCCGATCATGCCAAGAGCGCCGCGCATGCGGCGCTCGACTGCAAGGCGAAGCTCGCCGAGCTCAACCGCACCTCGACCGCCTTCCAGGGCATCAAGGTGGCGCAACGCATCGGCATCAACAGCGGCGCCGCGCTGGTCGGCAATTTCGGCTCGCAGCGCCGCTTCAACTATTCGGTGATGAGCGACGCGGTGAACGTCGCCTCGCGGCTCGAAGGCGCCAACAAGTTCTACGGCACGACGATCATCGCCTCCGAAAGCACGGTGACGCTCGCCGGCGACGACTTCGCCTGGCGCGAGCTCGACACCATCCGCGTCAAGGGGCGCGAGCAGTCGCTCAAGATCTACGAGCTCTACGGCGAAGCGGTGGAGACCGAGCCCGAGGACGACGCCCTGCTGGACGCCTACGCCGCCGGCTTGGCGCATTGGCGCGCCGGCGAGCTGGCGCAGGCCGCGGCCTGTTTTGCCTCGGCGGCCGCAAGCGACCCGCCCCGCGCCCTGTTCGCCGCGCGCGTCACCGCCGCGCGGGATGAAGGCGCATCGACCTGGGATCCCGTCCGTGGCCTTCAGGAAAAATGACGCGACAATGACGGTCCGTAGCCCGCATCAGCGATAGCGACATCCGGAGTCATCTCAGGCCATCATGAGAACCCGGATGTCGCTTCGCTCATCCGGATTACGAAGGTGCGAGAGAGACATCATCTGCCACGAACCCTGCATTCTCGGCCCATTTCCCGGCGAAATCAGCCCTCATCCCGGCCCCGTTCCCGCGGCATACCACCAGCGATGGACAAGCACGGCCAAGGTCGGCTAGACGACACGGCGCCTTCAACCCGGTCGACCCAGCGAGCCCTGCGAGTGATGACCACGCCCAAGCGATACGAGCGGATCGCCTTCGTCGCGAGTCCGAGTGCGGAGGCACAGGCCGCATTGACGCAGCTCTCGGCGCTCTATGGCAATTCCGATCCGGATCTGGCCGACGTCGTCGTCGCGCTCGGCGGCGACGGGCTGATGCTGCAGACGCTGCACGACCACATGCGCTCGGGCAAGCCGATCTACGGCATGCATCGCGGCACGGTCGGCTTCCTGATGAACGAGTTCTCGACGATCGACCTGCACGGGCGATTGGAGGCGGCGCAGGAATCGGTGATCCATCCGCTGTTGATGCGGGCGACCGATGCCCATGGCGTCATCCACATCCATCATGCGATCAACGAGGTCTACCTGTTCCGCCAGACCGCGCAGACCGCGCGGCTGCGCATCCTGATCGACGAGCGCGAGCGCATGCCGGAGCTGATCGCCGACGGCGTGCTGGTGGCAACGCCGGCGGGATCGACCGCGTATAATTTGTCGGTGCAGGGCCCGATCCTGCCGATCAACGCCGCGCTCTTGGCCCTGACGCCGATCAGCGCGTTCCGCCCGCGGCGCTGGCGCGGCGCGCTGCTCCCGAACACCGCCTATGTCATCATCGAGGTGCTCGAGGGCGACAAGCGCCCGGTCGCAGCGGTCGCCGACCACGACGAGGTCCGCAACGTCCAGCGCGTCGAGGTGCTCTCCGACAAGACGATCTCGATGCGCATGCTGTTCGACGCCGGCCACAGCCTGGAAGAGCGGATCCTCTCCGAGCAGTTCGGCTACTGACGCGGCATCCGCCAGCGGGTTGGCCCGACTCCCTCCACTCGTCATTGCGAGCGCAGCGAAGCAATCCAGGGTCCAGCCCGCGGCTCTGGATTGCTTCGCTACGCTCGCAATGACGGTAAGAGAGACGCTTGGAACCGAGAGGTGCGCGTCGTCCGCCAACACGCGCGAAACGCCCCTTTCTGCAACGCTTTGTTAACCCGGTGCTCCGTATGGTTAATGCGCGTTGACCACCTTCATTGGTGATGCCTTCAGGCCGGCCAGATGTACCGCATCGACTTCAACAAGCTCCGTTTCCTCGTCTGCGACGACAACCCGCACATGCGGCGCATCCTGCGGACTCTGTTGCATTCGTTCGGGGCGCGCGAGGTCAACGAGGCCGAGGACGGCGCGACCGCGCTCGAAATGTACACCCATTTCTCCCCCGACATCGTCATCACCGACTGGGCGATGCCGATCTTCGACGGGCTCGAGCTTGCGCAGATGATTCGCCAGCCCGAAGCCAAGGGCAATCCCTACGCGCCGATCATCATGCTGACGGGCCATTCGGAGAAGCGCCGCGTGACGGTGGCGCGCGATGCTGGCGTGACCGAGTTTCTCGCCAAGCCGATCTCGGCGAAGGGCCTCTACCAGCGCATCCTCAATGTCGTCGCCAATCCCCGGCCCTTCATCAAGACCAAGACCTATTTCGGTCCGGACCGGCGCCGCAACACCAACACCGCCTATATCGGACCCGAACGCCGGGTCGGCGGCGAGGCCGAAATCTTCCAGCAGCCGTCACTTCTGGATAAAGCGCGCTCCGCAGTTTGAGGGCGCGGCAGTGAGTCTCTGTTAACGCCGTCCGGGAATCGCTGCACGGCACAGCCGGTTCGTCGGCTATCAATCGTTGGTCAGATCGCGTTGGTCGGCATCACCTGAGGATATCGAGATGGCGAAAGACAAGGCTCCGGCGATTCAGGTCAAGAGCTACGCCTCGCACCACGTGATCACCCAGCCCAATCCGCTGAAGAAGGTGCTCCGCCGCGCCGACGAGAAGGATCTCGACGATCCGATCGCGCGCGCCGAGGCCGCGCTCGCGGGACTCTCCGGCGAGTTCAAGTCGTGGATGGACACCGAGGCGGACCGGCTCTCGAAGGGCTACGCCAACGTGCTCAGGACAAACTTCGACGACGACGCCTGCGAGGAGATGTTTCGCGCCGCCCACGACATCAAGGGTGATGCCGCGACCTTCGGCTATCCCGCCGCCGCCGAGGTCGCCGACAGCCTGTGCCGGATCATCGAGCACGCCCCCGATCTGGACAAGGTCCCCGCCGAATTGTTCGAGCACCACGTCAACGCCATCCAGGCGATCGTGCACGATCATACCAAGTATCACAGCCCGACCGTCGCCGCCGAGCTGAGCCGCCGCCTGCGCCGCGTCGCGGATGATTACCTGATCCAGGTCAACCGCAACCGCCCTGAGCATCTCGAAGCGATCCTGGCGCCGAGCCTGGTGCCGAGCGATCAGCCTTAGTGTGATCGCGTAGGGTCACGCCGAACCCACTTGCCGCGGACTTCGGTCGAACACTTCGGGCACCGTCTCTCCTCGTCATTCCGGGGCGCGCGCAGCGCGAGCCCGGAATGACGGGAGGAGAGAGCGCGGACTACGCCGCAATCAGCCCGAACTCCAGACCAGCGACGAAATCCTCGGCCATCACCTCGTCGCAGAACTCCCGGGCCTCGTCGCGAGCCGATTCGGTGGCGAACCGGCGCAGCAGGATCAAGAGCGGCTCGGCGGCATCGCGGTCGGTGGCGCAATGCGTCAGCACGCGTTCGACCATCTTGCGACGCAGGATCGCCGCGCCGCTGAGCGTGTCGGCGAAGCCGTTCTCGCGGCAGACCTCGAGCGCGATCGCAAAGGCATCGAACGTGGTGTCGGGAATGCCGGCCTTGCGCAGCAGGCCCTGCAGGCTGGCGCGGCCGCGGTCGTTGAGCAAAGCGGACACCCGCGCCCGCGGCATCTCGGACAGCTCCGACAGCGCGATCTCGAACAGTTCGACATTGCCAGACAGCAGCGCGCGCAGGATCAGGCCCGCCGTCAATTGCGACGTCACGCGCAGGTGCTGCACCAGACCGCGCAGCTCCTCGCCGCGCGAGCGTGCCGCAATGCTGATGGTCGAGCGGTCGCGCGCTTCGCTGGTGATGCGATCGGCGCGGTCGGCGCTGAGCCAGTTGCGGGCGACCACGAACTGCGCCAGCGTCTCGGAGAGCTTGTCGACCAGCGCCGCCCGCGTCGCCGCCGGCAGATCATCCAGCACCAGCATCGCTTCGCGGATCGCAGCGAGATGGCCGTGACGCTCGACGATGCGGTCCCAGGAGAACGGCGCGAGCTCGGCATAGGCGTTCTCGATCAGCTCGAGCGCGGCCGCCGCGCTACCGACCTCGGCAATGGCGGCACAGACCGGCGCCGGAACGCCGATGCGCCGCGCGATCGCGCATTGCGTCTCGGAGTTGCCGGTCGCGACGATGTCGACGAGATCGGCATCGATCAGGAGCGGCGAATGTTCGAGGATGATGGCGGCGACCGACGGCTGGTCGGTGGCGAGCGCCTGGACGATGGCGGCCGGGGCATCCTCGCTGCGCGCGAACACCTCCGCCATCGCCTGCCGCACCAAGGGCGACGGATCATCCAGCTGCATGAGGAGCGCGCCCTCCGCGGCGCTGCGATCCTCGTCGCAGAGATCCGACAACAACCATGCCCGCGCGAGAGCCCTGGTGGCCTCTGCCCGCTCACCGGCGGGCGCGGTTCTGACCCAACTGAGAAACTGCCGAACGATCATGGTCTTTCCGGCTTACGCAACTTTGCAAACAAGGCCACGAGGGCCTCAACAGCACCGAAAATAAACCACGACGCTTAACAAAGCGTTCACCATAAGTGGCTGGTTTTGTTGATGTTTTGTTAAGCCATGGCGAATTCGATTACTGCGGTACCTCTTGGGGCCGGATTTTTCCGTACTTCTACGCATGGCACGCAGCCGCGCCCGACCGCTTCAACCGAAGCCGGGTCACCGGAAAATTACTGTGAAATCAATAATCAAGCCGCGCGTCTGGACCGCCGCGGCGGACCGTCTCAGCCCGAGAACGTCCCATTGGGGTCGCTGAACAGGTCGAGCCGCCGCTGAGGATTGCCGTTGCCCGTGTTGTTGCCGCCGGCCTCGCTCGCGCTCGCCACCGAGGGGCGGCCCCACAATTCGCGGACCGTTGGCGACACCGTCGAGCCCGACTGACCGTCGACCTGGAACAGCGAGCGGAACATCGGATCGGCCGGCCGGCCGGCCGATGCGTCGGCCGTCGCCGCGGGCGCGGCTTGTGAGCCCCGCGCATCCGGGAACATCGAGAGGAAGGTCGCGGTGTCCGTGGTCGGCAGTGCGCCGCCGCCAGCGGCGTTGGCCGCAACGTTGGTCGATCCGCCATAGAGCGCCAATGCGCCGCGCGTGGCCGAGGAGTTAGCGGCGCTGGCATAGCGCGAGTTCAGCACCGAATAGACCTGGGAGACGCTGCGGGCCTCGCCGTCGCGATCGTAGAAGATGGAGCGATTGGCGGCAGCGGCGCTCGGAAAGTTTCTGGCGGCGGAAGCGTTCGGCGTGTCCTGCGCGCTGGTGATCAGCTTGGCCGCACCGCCCGCGCCCATGAAATGCGCCATATAGAGCTCGGCATCGGTCGGCCGGCGGCCGATCATGCCGGTGAGCTGGAAGCTGTTGGATTGGGTCAGCGCGGCCGCCATGGCGGACGAGGCCTTGGGGTCGTCGCGGAGTTTCATGATCGCCTGCCGCATGGCGGGATCGCTGACGGTGTAGTCGCCCGACGACGTCCGGGTAATGGCGTCGGCATATTGGCCGTAGCCGAGATCGGCACCCGCCTGCTTTACCGTGCCGAGCCAGGTCTGGTCGATGAACTGATAGAGCCCGCGGGCCGACGAGGTCGAGGCCCCGGCGGTCGGGTTGAAGTCCGACTCCATCTTGGCCGTCGACAGCAGATATTCGAAGCTCGTGCCGACGCTATCGGCCGCCTGCTTGATGGCGCCAGCGACCTTGGCCCGGACGTTGTCGAGCAGTCCCGCAGGAGAGGAATTGGATGCGTCGACCGACATGGGATGACCCGCTGTTTGCAGATTCGCTGGCAGACAAACGCGCCGGAAACGTCAGGCAAAATGCGGCTTTTATGGTTAATGGCCGGTTAATTCGCGAGGCTGGCAAGGCCAATGACCGAGTCCGGAGATCTCCGGATGCAGCCTCTGACCGACCGGCTCGCGCGTGGCTCTCTGAGCCACCTATTTGCGATAGACCGCAGCCGGATCGAACAGCCGGTCCGCATCGACGAAGACGAGCCGCGCCCCGCCCTCGTCCGCCGTCTCGACCTTGCGATAGAAGCAGGAATGACGGCCGGTGTGGCAGGCCGCCCCGCGCTGCTCGACGCGCAGCCAGACCGCGTCCTGGTCGCAATCGGTGCGCATTTCGACCACGCGCTGGGTCTGGCCCGAGCTCTCACCCTTCCGCCACAGCGCGTTGCGCGAGCGGCTGAAATACCAAGCCTCGCCGGTGGCGATCGTTTTGCGCAGCGCCTCGTCGTTCATGTGCGCGACCATCAGCACGTCGCCGCTGACGGCGTCCGTGGTCACGCAGGTGACGAGACCTGCGGCGTCGAATTTGGGCAGGAAGGCCAAGCCCTCCTCGCGCTCAGCTGAGGATGACGACACGTGATTCTCTGCTCGATTTGCTCGGGCCGAACGCTCAACGCTGCGGCGAGCGCACCATGGAGAGGAAGCGCGACTGCTCCGCCGGGTTGTCGCGGAACATGCCGGTGAAGCGACTCGTGAAGGTGACGGCGCCATGCTTGGCGACGCCGCGCACTGACATGCAGGTGTGCTCGGCCTCGATCATCACGGCGACCCCGCGCGGCTTCAGCACCTCGTCGATGGCGGCTGCGATCTGCGCAGTGAGATGCTCCTGCGTCTGCAGGCGGCGGGCGAAGATGTCGGTCAGACGGGCGAGCTTGGACAGGCCCACGACGCGCTCGACCGGCGTGTAGGCGATATGCGCGCGGCCGTAGAAGGGCATCATGTGATGCTCGCATTGCGACGTGAACTCGATATCGCGAATCAGCACGAAATCGTCATAGCCGGCCGTCTCGCCGAAGGTGCGGTCGAGCACCTCGGCCGGGCACTGGTGATAGCCCTGGAACAGCTCGTCATAGGCCTCGACCACCCGGCGCGGCGTATCGATCAGGCCCTCGCGGGTCGGATCCTCACCGATGTAATTGAGCAGCGTGTAGACCGCGGCCTCGGCTTCGGCGCGCGACGGCCTCGGACGGTCGGGGCGCACGGCGGCCGCCAGAAACTCGGACGGATCGAGCTCGGCCGGGCGCTCGGCGGCCAGCTTGGTTTCGGACGGTCTAGTCTCGGACGGCTTGCCCTCGGGCTTGTTCGCGCGCAGCGTCTTGATCAAAGTGTCCATCTCGTCTCCGTTCGACCGATCGGCGGACCGACCGGAGTGTCACCGGCAGAGCGTCACCTTGGACGGCGTCACCTGCAGAGGTGTGACCCGCAGGCTGAGCGCTTCTGGCACCGGGCGCCTGTGGATCTGGCTGGAATTCCTGCCAATCGTTTCCATATAGTCGCAATATAGGGCGATGAAACCCGGCCGCCAAGGCCGACCCGCCGGTAATTCGGGCGGGATCTTTGGACGTCAGGCACATGCTGAACGACATCTACAACAAGCGCATCATCGAGCTCGCCGGCAACATTCCGCGTCTCGGACGGCTGGAGCACCCCGATGCGACCGCCACAGCCCATTCCAAGCTGTGCGGATCCACGGTCAAGGTCGACCTCAAGATGAACGGGCCGGTCGTGACCGATTTCGCTCATGACGTGAAGGCCTGCGCGCTGGGCCAAGCCTCCTCCTCGATCATGGCTCGCCACGTCGTCGGCTCCAGCGCCAGCGAGCTGCGTGAGCTGCGGGACACCGTCCGCCGAATGCTAAAGGAGAACGGCGCCCCTCCTGAGGGCAAATGGGCCGATGTCGCGCTGCTCGAGCCGGTCCGGGATTACAAGGCCCGCCATGCCTCGACGATGCTGACCTTCGACGCCGTGGTGGATGCGATCGGCCAGATCGAGGCGAAGGCGGCAGGCGAGCCAGCCGCCGCACAGGGCTGAAACAGAGCGGAGCCGAAAAGCCGGTCGACTACAGGACCGCAACCCCGCCGCCGGGCCCCGGACATCAGCCCGGGGCGTCTGCGATTATTGCTGCGGCGTCGCCGCGACCGTGGCCGGCGGGAGCGCCTCAGCCGTCCGCGAGAGCGGCTTGTCGAGCGCGACCGGGAAGCGGTCCTGCTGCTTGTCGCGCGCCTTGTCCTGACCGCGCGGCGCCAGTTCGGCGACCGGCACGGTCCCCTTCGGCGGCATCACGTCGGCGAGCAGCTCGGTTGTCATCACGTTGGTCAAACGCAGCTCGGTGCGCGACAGCTCGTGCAGGTCCTCCCACGGGGGGACGTTGAGAGCGAGCAGCAGCAGATCGCCGGCGCCGCCCATGTCAAAGGTGTACTTGGCGAGCCGGCCGATGTCGCGCTCGACGATCATGAGGTCCTGCGCCGAGTAGCTCGCCGCCTTGGCATCGTCGGCGCGGTCCCCCATCCAGATCTGGTGAACGCGGACGTGCGCGGCGTCGGGAACATAGCGCGTGGTGCCGGCGAGCAGCAGGAACACGCACATTGACTCGCAATAGGCCTCGGGCACGATCCGCGGGCGCTCGTTCGCGCGGCTCGGACGCTGCGTCATGCCTACGGTGGTGCGCATCTTCAGGGCGCGGAAGCGGCGGCCCAGCGTGATGGCGTCGTTGACCGAGCCGCCGCTGGAGTCGAGCACGACCGTGGTGCCGGTCAGATCGCGGTCCCGGGCGAACTCCTCGAAGTCCCGGGGACTGTCGCCGGTGACGATGCCGACCGCGCTGACCCAGCTGCAGTTCGGCTCGCAGGCCACCCAGCTGAACCGCATCGGCAGCTTGCGCTCCTCCAGCGCGCCGCCAGCCCGCGCGGAATTAGACAAGAGGGACACCGTGCCACCGAGCACCGCACCCAGCGCCGCAACACCGAGAAGCATCCAGCGCAATCCACGCGACCGCAGCAATCTCACGCGCACTCCGTTCCCCCCATCAAGTTCGGTATGCAGTTCCCCGTCGTCCTCGCCGTCAGACCTGACAAATCGGCCTCAAATCCGTTATGACTCTGTCACATCGTTGTCTGGAATCGTATCCGGGCAATTCCTGACCGTCCAGGTGCGCCGCACCGCAGCGCTGCTGAAAACCGGCCATTGTTGCATCACATCATCACACGAGCACGCGAGCATCTGGTTCCTGCCGAGGAACCGCTCACCCTGCGCACATCAGTACGGCAGCGCGCCTATGAAGCACTCATGCAGTGATCCTAACTGCCATTCTTCGCACACTCCGTCAGGTACGCTGTCTCAAATGCCGCGCCGCGGCGCGCGTGCGCTGATCTGGCTGTATCGCCACACATTGTCGCCGCTGGTCGGCTACAATTGCCGGCACATGCCGACCTGCTCGGTGTATGCCGACGAGGCCATCGCGCGTTACGGGCTCTGGGCCGGCGGGTGGATGACGCTTGCACGGCTGCTGCGCTGCCAGCCGTTCGGCACGTCGGGCATCGACAATGTCCCGGCTGATATCCCTGCCGGCGCCAGCTGGTATCTGCCCTGGCGCTATGCCCGCTGGCGCGGCGTGAACGGGCCGACCTAATGCAGCGCAGCAGAGCTTAGTTGCGCCGCCCGTTTGATTTGAAGCAAATCGGACTGGCAAAGCTTCCAAGTAGGATTAGTCTCATACGATGCGGCGGCGGGATTCAAAGGAACGTCGCCGCGCTGGCTTGCATTGATGTTGAAACTCCTTTTTGGGAGGACCAACGATGCGCTGGACGATCAATCCGAGATCGCGCCGATCCCGCACCGGCATCGGCTCCGATCCTACGCACGACCATCACGTCAGTCACGACGGCCGACAGGTCGACCTGCTCTGCATCATCGCGCTGCTGATCGCCATCGTCGGCGCCTGGCGCTATCTCGCCGACAGCACCACCCTGCCCCCGACGACGACATCCTACATCGTCCCGAGTCAGAGCGTGCATTGGTGACGCGCGCCCGCTCTACAAAGTCGG
>NZ_CAFI01000453.1 GCF_000239775.1 Bradyrhizobium sp. ORS 375 | reverse complement strand
TGGCCTCCCGAGCCGCGATGCCCGAGGCGGCAATGGAGAGCCTGTGCGAGGCAGCCTGCGCCCTGCAGCTGCTCGAGCGCCGCGGTGCGGCGCGCTATGGGCTCGGGCCGCTCGGTGCGGCGCTGCTCGGCAATCCCGGCATTGCCGCGATGGTCCGGCATCACGCCGCGCTGTATGCCGATCTCGGCGATCCCCTCGCGCTGCTGCGCGGCCATGATCGCGAGCGCCGCCTCGCACATTACTGGCCCTATGCGCTCGATCATGGCGGCCAATCGCTGACACGCGACGATGTCGCGCCCTACACCGAGCTGATGGCGGCGTCGCAGCCGATGATTGCTGACGTGGTGCTGTCGGCCTATCCGCTGACCGGCCACCGCTGCCTGCTCGATGTCGGCGGCGGCGACGGCTCCTTCCTCTCGGCCGCCGCCCGCGCCGCGCCGCAGCTGCAATTGCAGCTGTTCGATTTGCCCGAGGTCGCCGCGATCGCCCGGGAGCGCCTGGCGAAGGCCGGGTTGGCCGGTCGCACGACCATCTCGCCGGGCAGCTTCTACGACGACCCGCTGCCATCGGGCGCGGACGTGATCTCGCTGATTCGCGTCGTGCATGATCACGATGACGACGCGGTAGCGCACCTGTTCGCCAAGGTCCGCGCGGCGTTGCCCGCTGACGGCATATTGCTGCTCGGCGAGCCGATGCGCGACGCCGCCGGCGGCAGCGACGGTGTCAGCGCCTACTTCGAAATCTATCTCCGGGCGATGGGGCAGGGCCGGCCGCGCAGCGCGAACCGCCTGCGGGAGCTGTTGAACGTGGCAGGGTTTTCGCAGGTGCGAGTGCTTCGCACGCGGATCCCCTTAATCGCCAGCGTGATTGTCGCGAAAAGCTGACACTCTGAATGTAAATTTATATTGACACTCTCCGTGACAGGACTAACCTGACACCCGTAAGAGAGCGGGCGTCGCCGGGGAGTTTGGGCTATGGACGCGATCGCCGTGGTGCTGGGGAGGCCGAGGGAGTTGTCGCTGCAGCATCTGCTGTTGGCGGATGCCCCGGACTGCCTGACCGTCGACATCGAATGGAGCGCGATCAGCACCGGCACCGAACGGTTGCTGTACGAAGGGCGCATGCCGCAGTTTCCGGGCATGGGCTATCCCCTGGTGCCGGGCTACGAGGCCGTCGGCCGTGTCGCGCACGCGGCGCCTCATTCCGGTTTTCGAAAAGGCGAGCGCGTGTTCGTGCCGGGCGCGGCGCGCTGCTTCGGCGAGGTGAAGAGCCTGTTCGGCGCCGCCGCCTCGCGGCTCAGCGTACCCCCTCAGCGCGTGGTCGCAATCGACGAGCTAAACGGCGAGCGCGGCGTGCTGCTCGCGCTGGCCGCCACCGCCTATCATGCGCTGTCGATCGGCGGCGACGGTCAGGCCGAGTGCGTGGTTGGTCATGGCGTGCTCGGCCGTCTGCTGGCGCGGCTGATCATCGCGATGGGCGGCGATCCGCCGGTGGTGTGGGAGAGCAATCCCGAGCGTGCCACGGGTGCGATGGGTTATCGCGTCATCGATCCCGCTGCCGACAGCAAGCGCGACTACCGCCTGATCTTCGATGCCAGTGGCGATGCCGGTCTGCTCGACAGTCTCATCGCGCGCCTCGCGCCGCGTGGCGAAATCATCCTGGCCGGCTTCTACAGCGCGCCGCTGACCTTCTCTTATCCGCCGGCCTTCATGCGCGAGGCGGCGATCCGCGTCGCCGCAGAATGGAAGCACGAGGATCTGCTCGCGGTGCGCAACCTGATTGATACCGGCCGTCTGTCGCTGGACGGGCTGATCACGCACCACGCGGACGCTTCGTCTGCGGAGAGCGCCTATCGGACCGCGTTCGACGATCCGTCATGTCTCAAGATGATCCTGGACTGGAGAGCAGCCCGATGAACGCCCCGACCAAGATCAGTGCGATGACGGATGCCCTGCGCGCTGAGGCCGCCATCGAGCCGGATGCGCCGGTAACGGCCGCGCCAAAGAAGACGACGCAGATCATCGCGATCTACGGCAAGGGCGGCATCGGCAAGAGTTTCACGCTCGCCAACCTGTCCTACATGATGGCGCAGCAGGGCAAGAAGGTGCTGCTGATCGGCTGTGATCCGAAGAGCGATACGACCTCGCTGCTGTTCGGCGGCCGCGCCTGCCCGACCATCTTGGAGACCTCGTCGAAGAAGAAGCTCGCCGGCGAGGAGGTCAAGATCGGCGACGTCTGCTTCAAGCGCGACGGCGTGTTCGCGATGGAGCTCGGCGGTCCCGAGGTCGGCCGCGGCTGCGGCGGGCGCGGCATCATCCACGGCTTCGAGCTGATCGAGAAGCTCGGCTTCCACGATTGGGGTTTCGACTACGTCCTGCTCGATTTCCTCGGCGACGTCGTCTGCGGCGGCTTCGGCCTGCCGATCGCGCGCGACATGTGCCAGAAGGTGATCATCGTCGGCTCCAACGATCTGCAGTCGCTCTACGTCGCCAACAATGTCTGCTCGGCGGTGGAGTACTTCCGCAAGCTCGGCGGCAATGTCGGCGTCGCCGGCATCGTCATCAACAAGGACGACGGCACCGGCGAGGCGCAGGCCTTTGCCGATGCCGTTGGCATTCCGGTGCTGGCCTCGATCCCGGCCGACGACGACATCCGCCGCAAGAGCGCGAGCTATCAGATCATCGGCAGGCCCGGCACGCCCTGGGCGCCGCTGTTCGAGCTGCTTGCGACCAATGTCGCCGAGGCGCCGCCGCAGCATCCGCATCCCCTGACGCAGGACGGCCTGCTCGGCCTGTTCAAGGCCTCGGATGTTGGCCGCGATGTCGTGCTGGAGCAGGCGACGCTCGAGGACATGTGCGGCAGCACGGCGGTGAACAAGCCGTCGCTCGAAGTGATCTACGACAATGTGTGATCAGTGCGTGCTGAGCAGCGGAAGCTAGTGCAATGAGCGATGCGGTGGTCCATCAGGCGGTGAGCGCGGAGAGCGGCGCGGCGGCAGGCATGCCGGCGCAGCCCGAGGCGCTCGGCTGCCATGCCGGCAAGGCCGAGCTCAAGAAGGCCGCCGACGCCGCCGGCAAGAGCGAGGTCCTGGCGCGCTATGCGGCCGACTATCCGGCCGGGCCGCACGACCAGCCGCAGAGCATGTGCCCTGCGTTCGGCTCGCTGCGCGTGGGATTGCGCATGCGCCGCACCGCGACCGTGCTGTCCGGCTCGGCCTGCTGCGTCTATGGTCTCACCTTCACCTCGCACTTCTACGGCGCGCGGCGCAGCGTCGGCTACGTCCCGTTCAACTCGGAGACGCTGGTCACCGGAAAACTGTTCGAGGACATCCGCGACGCCGTGTTCAAGCTCGCGGACCCCGCGAACTACGACTGCGTCGTCATCATCAATCTCTGCGTCCCCACCGCATCGGGCGTGCCGCTGCAGATCCTGCCGAAGGAGATCAACGGCGTGCGCATCATCGGCATCGACGTGCCCGGCTTCGGCGTGCCCACCCATGCCGAGGCCAAGGACGTGCTTGCCGGCGCGATGCTGAACTATGCGCGGCGCGAGGCGGAGCAGGGGCCGGTGCAGGCGCCGCGCGCGCCGCGGACTGACAAGCCGACGATCACCTTGCTCGGCGAGATGTTCCCGGCCGACCCCGTCGGCATCGGCATGCTGCTGGCGCCGCTCGGTCTCGCCGCGGGCCCGACCGTGCCGACGCGCGAATGGCGC
This sequence comes from Bradyrhizobium sp. ORS 375, assembly GCF_000239775.1. Classification (GTDB taxonomy): domain Bacteria; phylum Pseudomonadota; class Alphaproteobacteria; order Rhizobiales; family Xanthobacteraceae; genus Bradyrhizobium. The sequence goes on along the minus strand of NZ_CAFI01000453.1, from coordinate 52,058 downwards.
GAGCTGTATAGTGCGCTCGACTGCGCAGCGGTGGCGGCCATTCATCCGTTCTACACGGCCTCGATCCGCGAGTTCGAGGCGGCGGGCCGGCCGATCGTCGGCTCCGCGCCGGTCGGTTGCGACGGCACCGCGGACTGGCTCGAGGCGGTCGGCATGACCTGCGGCGTCGGCCGCGCGCAGATCGACGCGGCGAAGAATGCGGCGCTGCCGGCGATCCGCGGCGCGCTTGCATCGGCGCCGATCCGCGGCCGCATCACGCTGTCGGGCTATGAGGGCTCTGAGCTGCTGGTCGCCCGTCTGCTGGTCGAGAGCGGCGCCGACCTGCGCTATGTCGGCACCGCGTGCCCGCGCACGCGCTGGTCGGAGGCCGACTGCGCCTGGCTGGAAGCTCGCGGCGTGCGCGTGCAGTACCGGGCCTCGCTGGAGCAGGATCTCGCGGCCGTCGACGAGTTCGCGCCCGATCTCGCGATCGGCACCACGCCCGTCGTGCAGAAGGCGAAGGCGCGCGCGATTCCCTCGCTGTACTTCACCAACCTGATCTCGGCGCGGCCGCTGTTCGGCGTCTCCGGTGCCGGCTCGCTGGCGCAGGTCGTCAACGCGGCGATCGCAGGCAAGGCGCGCTTCGACGAGATGCGCGACTTCTTCGAAGGTGTCGGTGAGGGCGACACCGCGGGCGTGTGGCAGGGGACCCCTGTCGCGCGGCCCGATTTCCGCGACAAGTACCGCAAGGCGGTCGCGGCGCAGACGAAGAAGCGCAAGTCCGAGGAGATGGTGTGATGCTGATCCTCGACCACGATCGCGCCGGCGGCTATTGGGGCTCGGTCTACGCGTTCACCGCGATCAAGGGCCTGCAGGTCATCATCGACGGCCCGGTCGGCTGCGAGAACCTGCCGGTCACCTCGGTGCTGCACTACACCGATGGCCTGCCGCCGCACGAGTTGCCGATCGTCGTCACGGGATTGGGCGAGGACGAACTCGGCCAGAAGGGCACCGAGCAGGCGATGAAGCGTGCCCGCGCCGCGCTCGATCCGGATCTGCCCGCCGTGGTCGTCACCGGCTCGATCGCCGAGATGATCGGCGGCGGCGTCACGCCCGAAGGCTCCAACATCAAGCGCTTCCTGCCGCGCACCATCGACGAGGACCAGTGGCAGAGCGCCAATCGCGCGCTGAGCTGGCTGTGGAGCGAATACGGCCTGCGCAAGATCCCCGAGCGCAAGCCGCGCGCCGAGGGCGAGAAGCCGCGCGTCAACATCATCGGCCCGATCTACGGCACCTTCAACATGCCGTCGGATCTCGCCGAGATCCGTCGCCTGGTCGAGGGCATCGGCGCCGAGATCAACATGGTGTTTCCGCTCGGCAGCCACGTCGCCGACGTGCCCAAGCTGGTCAATGCCGACGTCAACATCTGCATGTACCGCGAGTTCGGCCGGCTGCTGTGCGAGACCTTGGAGCGGCCGTATCTGCAGGCGCCGATCGGGCTCCATTCGACGACCAAATTCCTGCGCTCGCTCGGCGAGCTCACGGGCCTCGATCCGGAGCCGTTCATCGCGCGCGAGAAGCACACCACGATCAAGCCGGTGTGGGATCTCTGGCGCTCGGTGACGCAGGACTTCTTCGGCACGGCCAGCTTCGGCATCGTCGCCTCCGAGACCTACGCGCGCGGCCTGCGCAATTTCCTGGAGACCGAGCTTGGTCTTCCCTGCCACTTCGCAATCTCGCGCTGCGCCGGCGCCAAGACCGACAATGACGCGATCCGCAAGCTGATCCACGAGCGGCCGCCGCTGGTGCTGTTTGGCAGCTACAATGAGCGCATGTATGCGGCGGAAGCCGGCAACCGCGCGATCTACATCCCCGCGTCGTTTCCGGGCACGGTGATCCGCCGCCACACCGGCACGCCGTTCATGGGCTATGCCGGCGCCACCTACCTCGTGCAGGAGGTCTGCAACGCGCTGTTCGATGCGCTGTTCAACATCCTGCCGCTCGCAACCCAGCTCGACCAGATCGCAGCGACGCCCGCGCGTCTCGAGCGTGAATTGCCATGGGACGATGGCGCCAAGCTGGCGCTGGATCAGATCATCGAGACGCAGCCGGTGCTGGTGCGGATTTCCGCGGCCAAACGGCTGCGCGACGCGGCCGAGCGCGGCGCGCGCCAGGCGGGGCTCGACAAGGTGACGGAGGACGTTCTCGCGCAGGCGCGGTCACGGCTCGCAACGGGCCAGGCGGCGTAGGCAAAGGGGACGAGGCGGAGAGGGAGAGGACGATGTCGTTATACGAACGCATGGATCGTGACGTCGCGCCGAAATCGCGCGAGCGGATCGAATATCTCCTCGTCTACGCGGTGTGCTTCGCCGTGCTGATGGTCGAGGGCGTGCTGCGCCGGGTCGGCTCTGTCGTCACGGGCCATCGTCCGGCGCCGCTCGGCGCGATCTTCGGCGAGGCGCGGCTCAAGGCCGCGAACTGCGCGACCTCGTCGTTCATGGGGCTGTGAGGTCCCGAAAGTTTTCGAGCGTCGGGGCCGTGAGTTCAGGCCCCGCAAGACTTGCAAGAAATTCGCGCGGCTCGCCGCGCGGATGTCATCCCGGCAACGGGATGGCGCTTCGACGCCGCTCATTTCGGTGAGCGGCATCCGGCCGAAAGGCCAACACCAGGAGGTACTACTATGGTGGAACCAAACAAGGGAGGCTCTCTGTCGGGGCTGACCGAAGCGGAGGCTAGGGAATTCCATAGCATCTTCATGACGAGCTTTGTGGTCTTCACGGCGGTCGCGATCGTCGCCCACATTCTCGCCTGGATGTGGCGTCCCTGGCTGCCGGGGCCGACGGGCTACAAGGCGGCGCTGGATGGGGCAACCCACTACGCCACGCTCGCGCTCTCCTACCTGACCTGATCGAAAGGAGATAACTATGTGGCGCTTGTGGTTGCTGTTCGATCCCCGCAGGGTTCTCGTGGCTCTCGGCGTGTTTCTGTTCGGTCTGGCATTGGTGATTCACTTCATCCTGCTCAGCACGAACCGCTTCAACTGGCTGGAAGGACCTCGCGCGGCGAAGACGTCGTCGATCTCCGCTCCGGTCACGCCGGTGAAGCTCACCTAGAGCTTCGGCTCCAACAATGGGAAGCGGGCGTCAGCTCGGCGGCAGACCTTGCTCGCCCGCTTCCCAGATCTCCACGCTTTCAAATCTCCGGAGCTCCAAATCATCTGGAGCTCTACGAGTTCACGACCTCGCGATACGACACGTCACATATCGAGCGACGGGCAGCGGAGGCAGGACCGATGGCAATGCTCAGCTTTGAACGAAAATACCGCGTCCGCGGCGGCACGTTGATCGGCGGCGATCTCTTCGATTTCTGGATCGGACCGTTCTACGTCGGCTTTTTCGGCGTGACGACGATCTTTTTCACCTTCGTCGGCGTGGCGCTGATCCTCTATGCCACGGCGCTCGGACCGACCTGGAATCTCTGGCAGATCAGTATCAATCCGCCCGACGCCAAATACGGACTGTCGTTCGCTCCACTCACGGAGGGCGGCTTCTGGCAGCTCATCACCGTGTGCGCGCACGGCGCGTTCGTCTCATGGGCGCTGCGCGAGGTGGAGATCTGCCGCAAGCTCGCGATCGGCTACCACGTGCCGTTCGCCTTCGGCTTTGCGATCTTCGCCTATTTCACGCTGGAGGTGATCCGTCCGGTGCTGATGGGCTCGTGGAGCTACGCCTTCCCCTACGGGATCATCACCCATCTCGATTGGGTGTCGAACACCGGCTATCAGTTCGGCAACTTCCACTACAATCCCGCGCACATGATCGCGATCACGTTCTTCTTCACGACGTGTCTCGCGCTCGCGCTGCACGGCTCGCTGATCCTGTCGGCTGCCAATCCCGGCAAGGGCCAGGAGATGAAGTCGCCGGAGCATGAGAACACCATGTTCCGCGATCTCCTCGGCTACTCCATCGGCACGCTCGGCATCCATCGCCTGGGCCTGTTCCTGGCGCTGTCGGCCGTGTTCTTCAGCGCCGTCTGCATTGTCATCTCCGGTCCCGCATGGCTGCTGCCGGAAGGCAATGCCTGGTCGGATTGGTGGGAATGGTGGCGCAGGGTCCCGATCTGGTCGCCGCAATGAGTTCAAGGAGAGGTCGTCATGGCCCAATACCAGAACATCTTCACGCAGATCCAAGTTCGTAGTGCGATCTATCCGGGCATCCCGATCGAGCCGGGTGTCTGGGAGCGGCTCGGCAAGGGCAGCTTCAACTATTGGTTCGGCAAACTCGGCGACGCCCAGGTCGGCCCGGTCTATCTCGGCTTCCTCGGCCTGGCCTCGCTGATGAGTGGCTTCGCCGCGATCGAGATCATCGGTCTCAATATGCTGGCGTCGGTGAACTGGAGTCCGCTCGAGTTCATCCGACAGTTCCCGTGGCTGGCGCTGCAGCCGCCGGCACCGGAATACGGTCTGCAGATCTTCCCGCCGCTGCAGGAGGGCGGCTGGTGGCTGATGGCCGGCTTCTTCCTGACCACGTCGATCCTGTTGTGGTGGGCACGCACCTATCGCCGCGCGCGGGCGCTCGGCCTCGGCACGCATGTCTCGTGGGCGTTCGCTTCCGCAATCTGGCTCTATCTCGTGCTCGGCTTCATCCGGCCGATCTTCATGGGAAGCTGGAGCGAGGCGGTGCCGTTCGGGATCTTCCCGCATCTCGACTGGACCAACAACTTCTCCATCACCCACGGCAATCTGTTCTACAACCCGTTCCACATGCTCTCGATCGCCTTCCTGTACGGATCGGCGCTGCTGTTCGCGATGCATGGTGCAACAGTGCTGGCGATCAGCCGCTATGGCGGCGAGCGTGAGCTGGAGCAGATCGTCGACCGCGGCACGGCGTTCGAGCGTGGTGCGCTGTTCTGGCGCTGGACGATGGGCTTCAACGCGACGGCCGAGTCGATCCATCGCTGGGCCTGGTGGTTCGCTGTGCTTTGCACCTTGACCGGCGGCATCGGTATCCTACTGTCGGGCACCGTCGTCGACAATTGGTTCGAGTGGGGCGTGAAACACGGGCTGGCGCCGGCGCGCTGAAGTCCTGCAGGTCTTGTAATGTTGGACAGAGTTGAATCTGATCAAGTCGATCTGGCCGGGCGCAGCACGCGTCCGGCCAATCTTTTGGAAGCCATGCGCGAGCGCACCAAGACGCTGCACGTGACCGCGGAGCGGACCGGCGTCGTCGCCGAGCTGTTGCGTGGCCGCGGCACCGTCCAGGCCTACGCGCTGCTGCTGCGCAATCTGCTGCCTGTTTATGAGGCGCTCGAAGCGGAGCTCCTGCGTCACCAGGCTTCGCCGGTGGTCGGCCCGACGGTGCGGCCGGAGCTGCATCGGTGTGCTGCGATCAAGGCTGATCTCGCAGCGCTCGAGGCGAGCGATCTGCCGCTGCTGCCCGAAGCGATCGCCTATGTCCGGGCCATCCGGGAAGCGGGATCTGGCTCCGGTCATCCGCTGCTTGCGCACGCCTATACCCGCTATCTCGGCGACCTCAGCGGCGGCCAGATCATCAAGAAGATCCTTGCACGCTCGCTCGGGCTCGAGCCCGACGCGCTGTCGTTCTACGAGTTTCCGGAGATCGCTGACATCCCGCGGTTCAAGAACGAGTACCGCGAGGCGCTGGAGCGGGCCGGCGCTGCGATGGCCCAGCATGACGCGGTCGTTGAGGAAGCGGCCACGGCGTTCCAGCTGAACATCAGCCTGTCGCAGGCGCTGCTCGAGGCGGCGCGACTAGGCTGCTAGGGCAGGCGCAGGCGCTTGCTTACGGCACTCTCGTGTTTGAACGACCCGCTCGAGCCCGACAGCAGGTGGAGCCCGTCTGCCTCCGCGGCGACGGTGGGCTCCCCTCCCCGCAAGGGGGAGGGAGTAGACCGTGAGCGCGGTAAGATTTCGAGCGACATAGCTAAAGCGCGTGTGACATCGTGAATGCGGTTACGGCCCGAATAAGGGGCCGCGCTCGACAAACGTTCTTTTACGTCACTCCTCGCTCTGCGAGCGATACCACACCAGATGCTCGAGAATCCCCAGGGTCCTGGCCGTCGAGTTGCGGATGCTCTCCAGCATCTCCGGCATGCTGCCGGCCTCGGCGCCATGCGTGACTTCGAGCGCGGCGAGCTGGGCGTTCTCGACGGTGGAGGCGGCGAGCTCCTTGTAGATCAGGCTGGCGCTCTGATCGAGCCGCAGGCTCGGACGGCGGGCGCCGTCGATCTCCTCCTGGAAGCGGGCGCGCGCGGCTTCTGCGGTCTTGCGCTCGGTGAGGTCGGAGAAGATCAGCACGAAGCCGAGCACGCGGTCATGCGGGGCGATCACCGGATCGGCGCGCACCATCAGCGGCCGCTGCGGCGAGGCGCCGCCGGTCAAGGTCAGCTCGCCGCGCCAGCTGCGCTTGTTGCGCATGAGGTCGTCGAGATTGGCGCGGAATTCGGCCGGCGCGGTGCAGTAGCTAGAGAGGTCGCGCAAGTGGGGGATGTGCGGATGGGACGCCCGCAGCTGCTGCTCGAACGCTTCGTTCATCAGCAGGATGCGGCCCTCGACGTCGGCGATGATCACCGGCTGCTCCGAGCGCAGCACCTGGGCGCTGATCGTGGCGAGCTGGTCCTGCGCGATCACCATGCGCACCGAGCGCAACTGCAGCGCGACGTCGGCGACAGTCTCGCTGACCAGCCGCGCCGAGGCGAGCTCCGCCGGCGACCATGGCTCGGACTTGCCCTCGACCAGCTGATGCCATTGCGCGAAGGAGCGCCGCGGCGACAGATCGGACGGATCGTCGCCGATGATGACCGCCTTGAGCGGATCGCCGCCCCAGGTCACCGTCCGTACCTGCTCCGGCCGAAACCACAGCAGATACTCGCCCTCGCTGGCCGACAGCGGCGCGGCGATCAGGCCAGAGGCAATCGAGCGAATGTCGGCGAAGGACGGCTCGTCGAGCGTCAGCGAGGCCGTCACCGTCAGCCCTTGCGCCGGCGCGTCCGGCGCCTTGCGTCGGCGATCGAGCCAGCTGGCGAGGTCGCGGATGCGCTGCGTCGACGGCACGTCGCCGGCGGTCATCACCTGGCCCTCGAACAGGAGCGCCGCGCCGCTCGCGCCGAGCGGCTGCAGCAGGGATTGCGAGCCATCGAACAAGGCGGCCTGCCACTCGCCGTCGCGCGATACCGCCTCGACCAGCCGCTGCTCCAGCCGGCGCACCACCAGCTCCGACTGGCTCTGGGCAAAGCTCTCCAGCGCCGCGATGCGGATCGCGCAGGTCTCGGCCAGCGCCTCGCCGGCGGCGCGGATGTCGAACGGCACGAACCGCGGCTCATAGTGATGGCAGGCGATCAGTCCCCAGAGCCGGCCGCTGACCATCAGCGAGCACACCAGCGTCGCGCCGACGCCCATGTTCTGCAGATATTTCTGATGGATCGGCGACATGCTGCGCAGGCAGCTCAGGGACATGTCGAGGTCGCGGCCGTTCAGCGGCGAGATTCGTGGCTGCAGCGGCACCGGCGAGTAGTTGACGTCGACCAGCAGGCGCACGCGGTTGCGCTCATAGAGCCGCCGCGCGATCTGCGGAATGTCCGATGCCGGATAGCGGTTGCCGAGAAAGGCCTCGAGGTCCGGCCGCCGGCGCTCGGACAGCACCTCGCCATGGCCCTCCTCGTCGAAGCGATAGACCATCACGCGATCGTAGCCGGTGATCTCTCGGAAGATCGTCGCCGTCTCGTCGCAAAGGCCGATAAGCGAGGAGGACGAGGTGATCCGATGGAAGGCGCCGTCGAGCGCGGGCGCGACGTTGGTGGTCTTGGTCGCCGGCTCCAGCTCGACGATCAGCCCGCCGTTGGAGGGGCGATGGACAGTGCAGTCCACCCGGCGCGGTGGTGAGCCGGCGGTGCAGCGCAGGGTCATCGGCGCGAGATGCAGCGGACCATTGAGATGCGGCAGGATCTGCAGCGCGAGGTCACCTCCGAGGTCACGCAGCGGACGTCCGACCACCGAGCTGACGTTCAGGAACTCCGCCGCATTGATGCTGGCCTGGATGACGACGTTATCGGGCTCCTTCACCGCCAGCAGAATGCCATGCGGCTGGATCGAGCCTGCGAGATGAATCTGTTCGCGCTCGCAATTCGCAAGAGTAGCGTGGCCGAAGGCTGGCGTCGTCAGCGGAACGGGCAACTAGCTCCCCTTTTCGGTTTCCTCGCCGTTTTCTTCGAGTTGGCTGAGATTATACCGATCAAGCTTGGCGTAAAGACTCTGGCGGCTCAGACCGAGAATTTCGGCCGCCGAGGTGCGGTTCCCATTGGCCAGTTCGAGCGCAGCGCGGACGTAATGCTGCTCGACCACCTCCACCGTGCTCCTCACCAGATCGCGCAGCGGTGTCTTGCCGACGGATTCATTGATACCCGCAAGCGCGGCCCGCAGATTGTCATGCTCGGCCGTCGGCGACAACCGTCGGGCGATGTTGCGCAGGACGAGGCCGATCCGGCGCTGGCTGTCCTGCCCATGCGCCGCCGCCGAGATCTCGACCTCCGTCTCGGTTCCCAGCTCGCCCTGGATGGTGGTCGAGAGCAGCCGGACCATGCCATGGCGTTCGACATTGGAGATCAGCACCGCCAGGTCAGCGCCGGGGCGCGTCAGCCAGCGGCTCAGCTTCTCGCCGATCAGCGCCTCTTTCGAGCCGATCTCGACCAGCTCCAGGAAGGCGCGATTGGCGCGCCTGATGCCGCCGGTGCCGTCGATGCTGATCACGGCGTCCGGAAGATTATCGATCAGGCTCTCCGGATCATCCGTGACCGGGCCAGGCTGGATGGACTTGCCGATCGGCGCCATCTGCAGCAGGAACATCGGCGCGTTGTCGCTGGTCATCAGCGAGCCCCGGAGCATCCAGGGCGCGGCGTCCTCGCCGAGATGGATCACGATGCCCGGGGCCTTGCCCTGGTCGCGCACCCGCCGCAGCATCAACTCGACCGGCTCGCGGTCCTTGTCCGGAATCTCGTGCAGGAACTCGCGCCCGACCAGATTGTCGCGGCGCCGGCTCGACACGCCGAGCGCGGCAGCCGCGGTGCGATTGGCCTCGACGATGCGCAGGTCCGCGACCTTGGTCAGTAGCACGGCCTCGTTGGAATCCTCGATCACCAGGCGATAGCGCGTCTCGATCTCGCGCAGGCGCCAGTAGTCGCGCTCGATGGTCTGCTGCGCCGAGATCAGCCGCGCCTGAAGCTCCGCGACGGCCTGCAGGTTCTTGCCGATCGCCAGCATGCCGGCGCGGCCGCCGAGCAGCACGGTGGTGAACTCCATCGGCAGCTCGAGGCCGCTCGGGAACCGCTGCGTGATCTGGCGGAACGCGGAGATGCCGGTGCGCTTGGTGTCCTGCATGATGCGCTCGATCTTCTCGCTCGCATCGTCGACAATTTCGGACCACGCACGGCCCAGCCACACGTCGACGTTCTCCGCCGACATGTTCGGAGACAGCGTGGCCTCGCGGATCACGCCGTCCATGTCGAGCAGCAATGTCACGTCGGGTCGTGGACCGTGAAACTCGGCCATGGCCTTGGCACCCGTTATCTTGGCACCCTCGAAAGACGCTCACGGGAGCGCGGCCACTCTCATTTGGCGCGCATTTTGAAGGTGTTGCGCCGCATCCCGCTAACGTATTGAGAGTCTTGAGAATGTCGTTAGTCCACGCAGCGCCTTCGGTGTCAAGGCTTATTTCCGAGCATGCAACCTTCGTTGGTATTCCTGCGCTCAACGCATGTTCGAACTGCGACTTATTCGCTCACTTTTGCCTGAAGTGGGCATGACAAGGTGGCATGACATTGATACCTGTAAGGTGCAAATCACATGGACTAACAAAACGGCAATTCAGGAGGATGCAGATGCTCAAATCGGGTTTGATTGCGGCAGTCGTGATTGCAACGTCGGCAGGCGCCGCATTCGCGCTGGACGGCGGTGACGCTGCGAAAGGCGAGCAGGTCTTCAAGCAATGCATGACCTGCCACCGCATCGGACCCGATGCCAAGAATGCGGTCGGCCCGGTGCTGACGGGGGTGGTCGGACGCCCGACCGGCACCTATCCGGGGTTTGCCTATTCCGAGCTGAACAAGCACGCCGGCGAGGCCGGGCTGGTCTGGACCGACGACAACATCTTCGAATATCTCGCGGATCCCAGCGCGTTCCTGAAGAAATATCTGACCGAGAAGGGCAAGGCGGACCAGGCTACCGGCTCGACCAAGATGGTGTTCAAGCTCGCCAACGAACAGCAGCGCAAGGACGTCATCGCCTATCTGAAGACGTTCTCGGAGAAGAAGTGAGGGGATAGCGGAGCGGCGCTCAGGTGAGCGCCGCTCCGGGCCCATCCACACACTCCGTTGTCGTCCCGGCGAACGCCGGGACCCATACCGCGCGATGCGTGTTGGCGGACAAGGTCTGCGTTGCTCGCAGTTCCCACCACAGCCGCCGGTGGTTATGGATCCCGGCTTTCGCCGGGATGACAGCGTGGGTGTGTCAGCCGCTTGGCAACCGCTAACAGGCCGCCCTCCGGAAGGCACTGCGGCCCTGCCGGCGCTATCCGTTCGAGCGGATCATGACCGTCGCCACCGCTGCTTGAGATCAGCCACGTTGGCGACGCCGGAGGCAGCCAGGCAGGCTGCCAACCAGAACCACGGCGCGCCGGTCAGCGCGCAGCGTAGCGCCAGCAGCAGGAACACGCCGGCCAGAAGATTTGGCAGCAGCGCCCGCGGGCTGACGCCGCGGCGATAACGGCGCCAGACCAACGTCACCGCCGCAAGCTCCACCACCACCACGGCCAGGATCAGGTCCACCACATGCGGGCTGCGAAACAGCTCATCCATCACGTGAGCAGCTCAGGCCGCCTTCGCGAGCCCGGTGAGGTGGGCGATGTTCTTGAAGAAGATGCGGACGTGCGACAGCGGCTTGGCCTTCACCAGCTCTTTGTTCATGTAGGCGTCCCAAGTCAGCTGCTGGACGTCCTTGTCACGGCAGATCGCGACGAAGCGCTCACGGCGGGCGTCGTTCGTGTACCAGTAGCGCTGCATCATGCCGAGGATGAAGAACACCGCGCCATGCTTGCGCATGAAGGTTTTGCGGGCGGTGGCGAGCGCCTTCGCATCGCCAGTTTTCAGGAACAGCGCGACGGCATCGGCCGCTGCGCGGCCGCCGGCCATCGCATAATAGATGCCTTCGCCGGAGGCGGGCGCGACGACGCCGGCGGCGTCGCCCGCGAGCACGACGTCGCGGCCATTGTCCCAGCGTGACAGCGGCTTCAACGGAATCGGCGCGCCCTCGCGACGGATCGTCTCGAGATCGTCGAGCGCAGCCGCCTTGCGGAATTGGGCCACCGAGCCGCGCAGCGAAAAGCCCTTATGAGCGCTACCGGTGCCGATGCTAGTGGTCGGGCCGTGCGGGAACACCCAGCTGTAGAAATCCGGTGACAGCTGGCCGCGATAGACGACGTCGCAGCGTGTCGCATCGAACAGCGGGTGGCTGCGGTCGGGCGAGCGGATGATCTCGTGATAGGCGAAGACGTAGCGGATCTCGCTGGCCTGAGGGATGCACTGGCGCGCGACCGCCGAGACCGCGCCATCCGCACCAATCACCGCGCGGGCGCGCACGCTGGCCTGCCGGACGCTGCCATCGTCCATGCGGGTCTCGTAATGCACCACCGCGATGCCGTCATCGTCGCGAGTAAGTTCGTTGAAGCTGCCGGTCCGGCGGATCGCGCCGCCGTCCGCAGCGCGCTTGCGCAGCCATTCGTCGTAGTGCTCGCGATCGACCATGCCGACGAAGCCGCCGTCGATCGGCATGTCGACGTCGCGGTTGCTCGGCGACACCATGCGGGCCGCGGAGATGCGCGCCACCAGCAGATGATCCGGAATCTCGAACTCGTTGATCAGCCGCGGCGGGATGGCGCCGCCGCACGGCTTGATGCGCCCGGCGCGATCGAGCAGCAGCACATGATGGCCCTGCCGGGCGAGGTCGTTGGCAGCAGTGGCGCCGGCGGGGCCGCCGCCGACGACCACGACATCGAACGTCTCGGAGGAGGTCGAGGTGCTCATCGCTAGGCTCCCTGGTTGGCCGGCTGTGCTGCAAGCGCTGAGGTCTGCTCGCGCGGACGCTTGATCCAGATCGCGAGCCAGGCGGAGAGAACGAACAAGGCGGCTTCGGCGGCGAACACCGCCGCATAGGCCGAGGCGGTCGATGGCATGAAGGCACGCGCGGCATCAGCCGCCGCGGTGCCCACGAAGCCGCCGATGCCGAACGAGATCGCCTGCGAGGCGCCCCACAGGCCCATCCGTGTGCCCTCGCGATTGTCGCGGCCTTCGCTGACCATGTTCATCATCGCGCCGATCGCCGCGATCGCGTAGACGCCGTTGGTGATGCCGAGCAGCAGCACGGAGGCGCGCAGCGGCCAAGCCGGGCCGACGGTCGCGGCGGCGACCAGGCTGAGCAGCGCCAGCGCCGAGGCGAGGCAGCCGCCGATGATCCAGGGCTGCGGCCGCGTCCGCCAGTCGGCATGCAGGCTCGCCATCGCCGGCATCAGGATCATGCCGATCAGCGCGCCCATGTGCTGCACCGACGAGAGCTGCGTGGTCTGGCCCGGCGTCATGCCGAACACGCTGCCGGCGAACGGCTCCAGGATCAGGTCCTGCGCGCTATAGGCCAGCATCGAGACGAAGATGAAGATCGCGAAGCGCCGCGCCTGCGGCTCCCTGCAGATCTCGCGGAAGTCCTCCATGAAGCCGCTGCGCTCGGCTTTCGTTGCAGCCTTCCCGGTAGACAGCTCGGGCTGCTCGATGCCCCAGACGCCGAGCAGCGTCAGCACCATCGCAATCGCCGAGACCGTGCCGGACACCATCATCAGCCGCTCGCCGGAGAACGGATCGAGCGCCTTGCCGGCGACTGCGGTCGTGACGATGAAGCCTGCGATCATCATGATCCACGCGATCGAGGCGGCGGCGCTGCGCCGCTCCGGCGCGGTGCGCTTGGCGAGCAGCACCAGAAGCGAGGTGCCGGCGGCGCCGACGCCGACGCCGATCATGATGAAGGCGATCACCGCAACGACGAGGCCGAGCATGAGCTGGCTCGCCATCAGCGCGGTGGCGGCAGCGGCGAGCAGGCCGCCCGCGGCGAGCACCGCCATGCCGCCGACGATCCAGGCGAAGCGGCGGCCGCCGACATCGGAGCCGTGGCCGAGCCAGGGCCTGAGCACCTGCATCGCATAGTGGATCGCGACCAGCAGGCCGGGGATCATCGCCGGCAACGCCAGCTCGATGACCATCACGCGGTTCAGGGTGGAGGTCGTCAGCACCACCACGGCGCCGAGCGCCGTCTGCACCAGGCCGAGCCTGACGATGCCGAACCAGGAGAGCGGAGCGGGGGCCGAGGTCATGCCGACATCCCCGCCAGCGCGAAGGCTGAAACCAGCATGCCCAGCACATAGAGCAGCACGCCCGTTCCGTTGTACCAGGGCGCGAGCTCGCGCGGATTGGTCATCAGCCGCCGCATCAGCACCAGCTGGGCCGCGACCAGCGCGGCGACGATCATGGCATGCGCCGGACGGCTCCAGACGATGAGGAGACCGAGCACCGCGACCTGCGCCAGCGCCATGGTGATGCAGGCGAGGCGGGCGGCGCGCTCGGGACCGAGCAGCACCGGCAGCGAATTGACGCCGCTGACGCGGTCGCCGCCGACCGACTTGAAGTCGTTCAGGGTCATGATCCCATGGGCGCCCATGCTGTAGAGGAGGGCGATTGCGAGTACCGGCCAGGATGGCGCCTCTGCGCTCATGATCGCCGCCGCCGTAATCCACGGCAGGCCTTCATAACAAAGGCCGACGGCGCTGTTGCCCCACCAGCCGTTCTGCTTCAGCCGGATCGGCGGCGCGCTATAGGCCCAGGCGAGCGCGAGGCCGAGCGCGGCGGCGGCAAAGCCCCAGGTGCCGAGCAGGGTGGCGACGCCGAGCGACAGCACCGTCCAGATCAACGCGATATACAGGCCCCAGCGGCCGGGAATGCGGCCCGACGGGATCGGCCGGTCCGGCTCGTTGATCGCATCGACATGGCGGTCGAACCAGTCGTTGACCGCCTGGCTGGTGGCGCACACCATCGGTCCGGCGAGTACGAGACCTGCAACCACGATCGGCCAGCGCGGCGCCAGCGGTGCGCCCGACGACACCACACCGCAGCCGAATGCCCAGATCGGTGGAAACCAGGTGATCGGCTTGAGCAGCTCGAGAACGGCCGAGGGATGAAGCCTTGACGGAATGCTTGACGGAATCTTTGGCGAAAGCGGGATGGGCGCGATCTCGGTCATTGCAACTCTTCCAACTGTTCCGGCTGCAGTCTGCCCAACGGCAGCTATTCCAATTGACTGTCTTCCTCGCTCGGCTCGGCGAGGCCGTAGCGCCTGAGCTTGACGTAGAGGCTCTGGCGGCTGAGCCCGAGCATCTCGGCGGCGGTGGCGCGGTTGTCACCGGTCAGCTTGAGCGCGGTCTCGATGCACATCCGCTCGATCACGTCGGTGGTCTCGCGCACCAGCTCCTTCAGCGGCACGCGGCCGATCAGCTCGGCGAGCTGCTCGCGCGAGCGCGGGATGAAGGCGTGGTCGCCGCCGTCACCGGAGATGCGCGGGCCGACATTGCGGATGGTGAAGCCGAGCCGGGCCTGGCCCGGCGCGCCGACCGTGGTGGCGGAGATCTCGACGTCGACCGGCGAGCCATGCTCGCCGCGGACCACGCTCGAGAACAGCTTCAAGGTGCCGTGCTGGCGCAGATTGCTGAGCATCACCGAGAAGTCGATCGCCGACTTGCCGATCCAGCGGTCGATCGTCTCGCCCATGATCTGGTGCATGTTCTCGATCTGGGCGAGCTGCAGGAAGGTGGCGTTGGCGTGCAGCAGCCGGCCGTCCATGTCGGTGATGACGAAGCCGTCGGGCGCCGATTCGACGAACTGCACCAGCTGGGTGTTGACGTCGGACGATTTCGGCAGTGCCGGCTGGCCATATTGCGGCGAGAAGCGCAGCAGGAAGAACGACGAGGTGTCCTGGCGGAAGAAGGTGCCGTCGAGCAGATAGTCGCGGCCGCCGTCGAGCGTGATCCTGACGCGCTCGATCTTGCCTTGCGAGCGGATCGCCAGCGACAACGATTGCGAGAGCGACTGGTCGTCGATCAGCAGCGCGTCGGGGAACAGCTTGCCGATCAGGTTCGCGGCGCCATGGTCGAGCAGTGCGGCCGCGGCCGGGTTGGCCTCGACGATGCGGTGGCTCGTGGCGTCGATGATCAGCACCGGCTCGGCGGTGATCTGGAACAGGATCCGGTAGCGCGATTCGGCGTTGCGCATGCGCGAATAATCGCGCTCGATCGCGACCTGCGCCTCGATCAGCTTCTGCTGGAGCGCGGCCGTTGCGCGCACGTCGCGGCCGACCGCGATGTAGCGGGCCGCGCCCTTGATCGCGACGACCGCGAACAGGATCGGGATGTCAGGCCCGCGCGCGGCCGGGTAGCGCACCTCGCGCCAGCGCGACACCTTGCGCTCCGAGGCTTCGGCTAATAGCAGCTCTGGCTTGGTCTGGCTTTCCTCGGACACTGTTGCTTGCCAGGATCGGCCGATCCACTCGTCTGTGTTTCTCAATTCAAGCGGGAGACCGGCCTGCTGAAAGGCCAGGTCCTGAATGTTGCCGTCGGCGTCGAGCGCGAGCGCAATGTCGGACGCTGCGGCCACCAGCATGGCCGCAACATCCGCATTGAGATCGCCAAGCGACTCTTTCGGAGCTCTGAACGCCCTCACCAACGCCGTTGTCCTCCCAATCAAGGAGCCTTCGCGCGGCAAGTCTCGTTCCAGCATTCATCTTCACAGCACCCTTAAGGCTATCGCCGTTCGGTCAGAAGACTGACGACGTGCCGGGCTTGCGAAGCCTCTCTGCTCATGTCGGAGACGATACCGTCGCCGCCGACCAGGAGAACGAGTTCAGGCCGTTCAATAAACGCAGGACCGCAGACCAGCACGCCGATGTCCTGGTTGGAGGACTCGCGCCGGACCATCCTTATGTTTGAGGCGAGATCGTCAAGCTTCTTGTCGCTGGTGGCGAAGAACTCGACGACGTTGAACCATTGCGTGCGAATCGTCTCGATGAAACCACGATCCGCCGTATCAGGTTCGATCCAGGTGTCCCAGCCGTCGCGGCGAAAGAATTCGCCGGCGAGCACGACGCCGAACATCATGTGGCCGATCTCGCGCCGATCGCCGGGCGCCGTCGTCAACAGCACCCGCAATCCCGTCGGCGCCATCGCGAGCTCGGCGCAGAACGCCGAGCTGAAATGGCGCAGCAGCTGCTGCAGCCGCCACAGCGCGAGCGTGACGTCGGCGAAGTCGCGCTCGTCGTCGGCCCACAGATGCCGCAGATGGTTCGCGGTCGGCACCAGGAGATCGAGATAGATCCGTTCCAGCGTCTCGCCGTGATCGCGATGCGCCTGGATGCAGGCGACGGCGCGATCATCGTCGGCGTCGAGCACCAGCTCGGCGAAGTCGGCAGCCTCTTGCGCGGAGGCCGTGATGATCGCCGGCACGCGTTCCAGCGCGGACGCATGCGCCATCACCAGCCGCGGAATGATCTCGGCCTCGATCGCTCCGTTCAGCTGAGGATGACGGGTGCTGTGTAAAGGCACGTTGACGCGCGCCGATGCGGGCGGATGAAAAGCCGCCTGTCCACGCTTCGTCCGAAAGCGTGCTCGCGGAAATCGGGCTGTCTCATTGAGTTCGGTCATCAGCGCCTCCCCTCCATATGAGCGCACGTCACTCGTTGCGTCAATATTATTTGACGTCAATTTTGATTGACACTCTTCCTGCCCAGGTCTAGCGTTTCCCCATCGGGCACGCACTCGGGGATTTGCGATGCGCCACCTGCGAACTGCACAACGTAGCGCTGACCAGACCGAGTGCGGTGCACCAATTATGTCCCTGTGGTTGCCGTCATCGCACCACCCGGAACTGGTGTTGTCAAATCATCTTTACACATCGTGTGACGCCCAATTCACGTCCGCCACTGATCCGTCGCTGTGGAGTCAACTCTGCTTCACACCCGAGACGGCGCCGCGCGCAAAGCGGCAAGCGCTTTACACGCCTGAGGAAAAGCTCAGGCGGGACGCCACGCCATGGACCCTGGTGCAGGGCATTCTGGCGCCGCTGCAATTTCTCGTCTTCCTGATCAGCCTCGGACTGGTCGCGCGCTATCTCGCGACCGGCGAGGGCCTGTGGCTGGCGACAGCCTCGGTCATCCTGAAGACGGCGCTGCTCTACACCATCATGATCACCGGCTCGATCTGGGAGCGGGTCGTGTTCGGGCGCTATCTGTTCGCACCGGCCTTCTTCTGGGAGGACGTGTTCTCGATGCTGGTGATCGCGCTGCATACGGCCTATCTCGCCGCGATCATCGGGCATATCGGATCGGCACAGCAGCAGATGTTGCTGGTGCTTGCGGCCTACGCGGCCTACGCGATCAACGCCACGCAGTTCCTGCTGAAGCTGCGCGCGGCGCGGCTGCAGGAGCAGGCGATGGCGCAAGCCGGTGCGGAGCGCGCGTCATGACGATTCCCGCGCAAGCCTGTGCCGTTGCCCCCGCGTCGGATGGCGTGCTGCGCGAGCGCGGCCAGCGCGAGGTGTTCTGCGGGCTGACCGGCATCGTCTGGCTGCACCGGAAAATTCAGGACGCGTTCTTTCTGGTCGTCGGCTCGCGCACCTGCGCGCATCTGATCCAGTCGGCCGCCGGCGTGATGATCTTCGCCGAGCCGCGCTTCGCGACCGCCATCATGGAGGAGCGTGATCTCGCCGGCCTCGTCGACGCCAATGACGAGCTCGACCGCATCGTCGCGCAACTGCTGGCCCGGCGGCCGGACATCAAGCTCCTGTTCCTGGTCGGCTCCTGTCCGTCGGAGGTGATCAAGCTCGATCTGTCGCGCGCCGCGCTGCGGCTGTCGCAGCGCTTCTCGCCCGGTGTGCGCGTGCTCAACTACTCCGGCAGCGGCATCGAGACGACCTTCACGCAAGGCGAAGACGCCTGCCTCACTGCGCTGGTGCCGGTGCTGCCGCAAGCCGACCGCGCCGCGCGGCCCTCGTTGCTCGTCGTCGGCGCACTCGCCGATGTTGTCGAGGATCAGTTCAAGCGGACCTTCGCCGCGCTCGGTATCGACAATGTCGCCTTCCTGCCGCCACGCCGGTCGTCCGAACTGCCGGCAATCGGGCCGGAGACGCGCGTACTGCTGGCACAGCCTTTCCTGGGTGACACCGCGCGCGCATTGGAAGAGCGCGGCTGCCGGCGCATCGCCGCTCCGTTCCCCCTCGGCGGTGAAGGCTCCGCGCTGTGGCTCGCCGCTGCGGCCGATGCGTTCGGTGTCTCGCGCGCTCATGTCGACCGCACCCTCGCGCCGCTGAAGGCGCGGGCCGAAAAGGCGCTGGCGCGCTATCGCGCGCAGCTCGCCGGCAAGCGTGTCTTCCTGTTTCCGGATTCGCAGATCGAGATTCCCTTGGCGCGCTTCCTCGCGCGCGAGATCGGCATGGAGCTGGTCGAGGTCGGCACGCCCTATCTGCACCGCGATCATCTCGCCGCTGAGCTCGCGATGCTGCCCGCAGGCACGCAGCTCAGCGAAGGCCAGGACGTCGAGCGTCAGCTCGACCGTTGCCGCGCGGCACGTCCGGATCTCGTCGTCTGCGGGCTCGGCCTCGCCAATCCGCTGGAGGCCGAAGGCCTCACCACGAAATGGTCCATCGAGTTGATCTTCACGCCCATCCAGGGCTTCGAGCAGGCCGGCGATCTCGCCGAGCTGTTCGCGCGGCCCTTGCTGCGCCAAACCAGATTGGCGGTGTGAGATGCAGCTGTCGGTCTGGACATATGAGGGCCCTCCGCACATCGGCGCGATGCGCATTGCGACCGCGATGCGCGACGTGCACTACGTGCTGCACGCGCCGCAGGGGGACACCTACGCCGATCTGCTGTTCACGATGATCGAGCGCCGCGACCGCCGGCCGCCGGTCACCTACACCACCTTCCAGGCGCGCGATCTCGGCGGCGACACCGCGGATCTGCTGCAGAGCGCGGCGCGCGCCGCCTATGAGCGCTTCCAGCCGCAGGCGATGCTGGTCGGCGCGTCCTGCACCGCCGAGCTGATTCAGGACGACCCCGGCGGCCTGGCGCAAGCCTTGAGGCTTCCGATTCCGGTGATCCCGCTCGAGCTGCCGGCTTATCAGCGCAAGGAGAATTGGGGCGCCTCGGAAACGTTCTACCGGATTGTACGGGCGTTGGCTGCGTCTTCCGCTGAGGGCTCCCCCCGCCGTCAACGGGAGGCGGGCGCTCGTCCAGTCTGCAACCTGCTTGGTCCGACGGCTCTCGGCTTCCGTCACCGCGACGACCTCGCGGAAGTGACCAGGCAGGTTGTGGAGCTCGGCATCGAGATCAACGTCGTGGCGCCGTGGAACGCGACGCCATCGGATCTCGCCCGCCTGCCGCAAGCCGATTTCAACATCGTGCTCTATCCGGAGATCGCGCTGACGGCGGCGCAATGGCTGCACCGCCAGTTCGGCCAGCCCCATACGAAGACGATCCCGATCGGCGTCGGCGCGACGCGCGATTTCATCGCCGAGGTCGCAGGCCTTGCTGGTATCGACCCCGCGCCGGTCCTGGCGCGCAGCGAGAGCCGGCTGCCGTGGTATTCGCGCTCGGTCGACTCGACCTATCTCACCGGCAAGCGCGTCTTCATCTTCGGCGACGCGACTCACGCCGTGGCCGCCGCGCGCGTTGCGACCCAGGAGCTTGGTTTCGAGGTCGTCGGTCTCGGCACCTATGCCCGCGAATTCGCCCGCGAGATCCGCGAGGCAGCCGCGCTCTACGGCGTCGAGCCTGTCATCACCGACGACTATCTGGAGGTCGAAGCCCGCGTCAGCGAGCTGCGTCCGGAGCTCGTGCTCGGCACGCAGATGGAGCGCCATATCGCCAAGCGCCTCGGCATTCCCTGCGCCGTGATCTCGGCGCCGACCCATGTGCAGGATTTTCCGGCGCGCTACTCGCCGCAGATGGGGTTCGAAGGCGCCAACGTGCTGTTCGACACCTGGGTCCATCCGCTGATGATGGGCCTGGAGGAGCATCTGCTCGGCATGTTCCGCGAGGACCATGAGTTCGCCGATCACGCGCCCTCGCATCTCGGCGCAGCACCGGCAGCGCCACAGCAACCGCAACTGCGCGTGGTCGAAACCGTCACATCCAACGAGCTCGCCTGGGCGTCCGACGCCGAGCGCGAGCTGACCAAGATTCCCTTCTTCGTGCGCGGCAAGGCGCGCCGGAACACCGAACGCTATGCGCGCGAGCGCAACGTCAACCTGATCACGCTCGAGACCTTGTACGATGCCAAAGCGCATTTCGGTCGCTGATAACACGCCCATCCGGGTGGTGATCGTGACGATGGACAGCCATCTCGCCTCGGCTGCCGTGCGTGCACGCACGACCCTCCGGGCCGAGCTGCCCGGCCTCGACCTCAAGGTGCACGCGGCCGACGAATGGGGCTGCAATCCGAACGCGCTCGAACATTGCCTGGCGGACATCGCGACCGGCGACATCGTCGTCGCCACGATGCTGTTCATGGAGGACCACATCCAGCCGGTGCTGCCGGCCCTGCAGGCACGCCGTGATCAGTGCGATGCAATGATCGGCTGCCTGTCGGCCGGCGAGGTCGTGCGGCTGACGCGGCTCGGCAAGCTGACGATGTCCGGCTCGGCGACCGGCGTGCTCGGTCTGTTGAAGCGGCTGCGCGGCAGCAACCGTTCCGGCAATTCGAGCGGCCAGGGCCAGATGAAGATGCTGCAGCGGATGCCGCGCCTGCTGCGCTACATCCCGGGCACCGCGCAGGACCTGCGCGCCTATTTCCTCACCCTGCAATATTGGCTCGCCGGCTCCGAGCAAAACTTTGCGAACATGGTGCGCTTCCTGGTCGGCCGCTATGCCGACGGCCCGCGGGCCGGGCTGCGCGGCAAGCTCAAGGCCGCCGAGCCCGTGACCTATCCGGATGTCGGCCTCTATCATCCACGCTTGAAGCAGCGCATTGCCGAGCGGATCGACGAACTCCCGGCTCTGCCGAAGCCGGCCGGCCGGGTCGGCGTGATCCTGATGCGCTCCTATCTGCTCGCCGCCAACACCGCGCACTACGACGGCGTGATCGCTGCGCTGGAGGCGCGCGGACTTTCGGTCGTGCCGGTGTTCGCCTGCGGCCTCGACTCGCGCCCGGCGATCGAGCGCTACTTCCAGAAGGACGGCATCTCCACGGTCGACGCGGTGGTCTCGCTCACCGGCTTCTCGCTCGTCGGCGGCCCCGCCTACAACGACGCGCGTGCGGCCGAACAGGTCATGGCCGGGCTCGACGTGCCGCTGGTCGCGGCCCATCCGCTCGAGTTCCAGACCGTCGAGCAGTGGCACGAGGATGCACGCGGACTCACGCCGGTCGAGGCGACGATGATGGTCGCCATCCCCGAGCTCGACGGCGCGGTCGGTCCCACCGTGTTCGGCGGCCGCTCGGCGATGGCCGATGCGGGGCGCGACATGGCCTCGCTCCCGGAGCGGGCCGCCCAGCTCGCATCGCGGGTCGCGCGAATCGTCGAACTGCGCCGCTCCGCACGGGCCGAGCGCAAGCTCGCGGCCGTGCTGTTCAACTTCCCGCCGAATGGCGGCAGCGCTGGCACCGCGGCCTATCTCTCGGTCTTCGAGTCGTTGTACAACATCATGACGTCGCTGCGCGCGGCCGGCTACACGGTCGATGTGCCCGCCACGGTCGATGAGCTGCGCGCCCGCGTGCTCAAGGGCAACGCCGAGCGCTTCGGCACCGCGGCCAATGTCGCGGTTCGCATTCCCGTCGACCAGCATGTCCGCCGCGAGCGGCATCTCGCCGAGATCGAGAAGCAATGGGGCCCGGCGCCCGGCCGTCACCAGACCGACGGGTCCAGCCTGATGGTGCTGGGCGAGCAGTTCGGCAATTTGTTCGTCGGCCTGCAACCCGCCTTCGGCTACGAGGGCGATCCGATGCGGCTGCTGTTCGAGCACAGCTTCGCGCCGACCCATGCCTTTGCCGCGTTCTATCGCTGGCTCCGGGAGGATTATCGCGCCCACGCCGTGCTGCATTTCGGCACCCATGGCGCGCTCGAATTCATGCCGGGCAAGCAGGCCGGGCTGTCCGCCGAATGCTGGCCGGAGCGGCTGATCGGCGACCTCCCCAACTTCTACATCTACGCCTCGAACAATCCGTCCGAAGGCGCGCTCGCCAAGCGCCGCGGCGGTGCCACGCTGATCAGCTATCTCACGCCCTCGATCACCAGCGCCGGCCTTTACAAGGGGCTCGCCGACCTGAAGTCGTCGCTCGACGCCTGGCGCAACCTGTCGCCGGATGCGACCGAGCAGGTGAGAGACGACAGCGCCGCGCTGATCCAGGCGCAGGCGGCCGCCGTCGACCTCGCCGTGGCCGAGCCGCTGTGGGGCGACGAGCGCAGCGCGCAGATCGCGTCGCTTTCAGCGAGTGTGCTGGAGCTGGAATATTCGCTCATCCCGCACGGCCTGCACATCGTCGGCGCCCCGCCGCCGCAAGAGCAGCGGGCGGAACTGCTCGACCTCGCCGGCATCACCGATGCGGCCAAGCGCGTCGAGCTCGACAAGCTGCTCGCGACCGACAGCGAGACGCCGGCGATCCTGCATGCGCTCGACGGCGGCTACATCCGCCCCGTGCCCGGCGGCGACCTGCTGCGCAACACCGACGTGCTGCCCACGGGCCGCAACCTGCACGGCTTCGATCCGTTCCGCATTCCCAGCGCCTTCGCGCTCAAGGATGCGGAGCGCCAGGTGGCGCGGCTGCTCGCCCGCCATGCCGGCGAGGGCCACAAGCTGCCGGAGACGATCGCGCTGGTGCTGTGGGGCACCGACAATCTCAAGACCGAGGGCGGGCCGATCGCGCAGGCGCTGTGGCTGATGGGCGCCGAGCCGCGTCATGACAGCTACGGCCGGCTGTGCGGCGCCAAGCTGATCCCGCTGGAGCAGTTGGGACGCCCGCGTATCGACGTCGTCATCACGCTGTCCGGAATCTTCCGCGACCTGATGCCGCTGCAGACCAAGCTGCTCGCCGAAGCCGCGCTGCTTGCTGCCTCCGCCGAGGAGTCGACTGAATTCAACTACGTCCGCAAGCACGCGCTCGCGTTCCAGGCTGCCCATGGCGGCGAGATCGCGGACGCGGCATTGCGCGTGTTCGGCAATGCCGAGGGCGCCTATGGCGCCAACGTCAACCATCTGATCGATTGCGGCGCCTGGACCGACGAGGACGAGCTCGCCGACGTCTATACCCGCCGCAAGGGCTTTGCCTACGGCACCGACGGCCGGCCGGTCCGTCGCGATGCGCTGCTCGGCCATGTGCTGGCCGGCGTCGATGCCGCCTATCAGAACGTCGACTCGGTCGAGCTCGGCGTCACCACCATCGATCATTATTTCGATACGCTCGGCGGCATCAGCCGTGCGGTGAAGCGCGCCAAGGGCGAGGCGGCGCCGGTTTACATCGGCGACCAGACCCGCGGCGAAGGCACCGTGCGCACGCTGTCGGAGCAGGTCGCGCTGGAGACCCGCACGCGTACGCTCAATCCGAAATGGTACGAGGCGCTGCTCGCCCATGGCTATGAGGGCGTGCGCCAGATCGAGTCGCACGTCACCAACACGGTCGGCTGGTCGGCGACCACAGGGCAGGTGGCGCCCTGGGTCTATCAGCAGATCACCACGACCTTCGTGCTTGACCCCGCGATGCGCGAGCGGCTTGCGTCGCTCAATCCGGCTGCGTCCGCGAAGATCGCCAACCGTCTGATCGAGGCGCATGAGCGCAACTACTGGACCCCGGATGCCGAGATGCTCGACGTGCTGCGCAAGGCCGGGGAAGAGCTCGAAGATCGCCTCGAAGGCGTAGGAGTGGCCGCATGAACGTGACCTTGAGACCGCCGCTGACGACGGCTCCGCGCCGCCCCGATGGCGCCGGCAGCGTCCAGGTGCAGATGGACCCGAACCTCGTGATCGGCACCGCCAGGGTGTTCTCGGTCTATGGCAAGGGCGGCATCGGCAAGAGCACGACCTCCTCGAACCTCTCGGTGGCGCTGTCCAAGCTCGGCAAGCGCGTGCTGCAGATCGGCTGCGATCCCAAGCACGATTCGACCTTCACGCTGACCAAGCGGCTGGTGCCCACGGTCATCGACATCCTGGAGCAGGTGAACTTCCACTCCGAGGAGCTGCGTCCCGACGACTTCGTCTACCAGGGCTACAACGGCGTGATGTGCGTCGAGGCCGGCGGGCCGCCGGCCGGTACCGGCTGCGGCGGCTATGTCGTCGGCCAGACCGTGAAGCTGCTCAAGGAGCATCATCTGCTCGAGGACACCGACGTGGTGATCTTCGACGTGCTCGGCGACGTCGTCTGCGGCGGCTTCGCGTCGCCTTTGCAGCATGCCGACCGCGCGCTGATCGTCGCCGCCAACGACTTCGATTCGATCTTCGCCATGAACCGCATCGTCGCCGCGATCCAGGCCAAGTCGCGCAACTATCCGGTGCGGTTAGGGGGCGTCATCGCAAACCGAAGTGCTGCGACTGACCAGATCGACAAGTTCAACGAGCGCATCGGCATGAAGACGCTGGCGCACTTCCCGGACCTCGACGTCATCCGCAAGAGCCGGCTGAAGAAGTGCACCTTGTTCGAGATGGAGCCGTCGCCGGACGTCGAGCGCGCGCAGAACGAATATCTGCGCCTCGCTGCGTCGCTGCTCGCCGGCGTCGAGCCGATCCAGGCCACGCCGCTGCGCGACCGCGACATCTTCGATCTCCTGGGCTTCGATTGAGTGGGGCTGGCCGATGACGACAGCGGAATATCTCGCCCGCCGCAGTGAAGTGGAGACCTATTTCGACCGCACCGCGGTCGCCGCCTGGACGCGGCTGACCTCGGATGCACCGGTCGGCCGCATCCGCGCCACCGTGCGTGCCGGCCGCGATGAGATGCGGCGGACTCTGCTGTCATGGTTGCCGCTCGATCTGCGCGGCGCGCGCATCCTCGATGCCGGCTGCGGCACCGGCAGCTTCTCGATCGAGGCGGCCCGCCGCGGCGCCGAGGTTGTCGCGGTCGACATCTCGCCCACGCTGATCGAGATCGCGCAGCGCCGGCTGCCCGACGACATCAGCCGCAACGCGATCCGCTTCGTGGCCGGCGACATGCTGGACCCTAAGCACGGCGGCTTCAACTTCGTGGTGGCGATGGATTCGTTCATCCACTACCGCGCCGAGGATGCCGTGCGCATCGTCGCCGGCCTCGCCGGGCGCACCTCCGATGCGATCCTGATGACCTATGCGCCGCGCACACCGCTGCTCGCCGTCATGCACGCGGTCGGCGGCGTATTCCCGCGCGGCAACCGCGCGCCGTCGATCGAGCCGGTCGCGGAGCAGAAGCTGTATCGTCTGATCGCCGACAACCACGATCTCGCCGACTGGCGCTGCGCGCGCAGCAGCCGCATCGCCAATGGCTTCTATATCTCGCAAGCGCTGGAGCTCCGCCCGTCATGAGCGCGCGCGCACCATCGATCATGAAGGCATGGATGCGGCTGTCGTCGCGGTATCTGCCGTTTGCCGATGCCGCCTCGACCGAGCTGCCGCTGTCTCGCCTGATGCGGCTGTCGCTGTTCCAGGTCTCGATCGGCATTTCGGTGGTGCTGCTCAACGGCACGCTCAATCGCGTCATGATCGTCGAGCTCGGTGTGCCCAGCTGGCTGGTCGCGACCATGGTGGCGCTGCCGCTGGTGTTCGCGCCGCTGCGCGTGCTGATCGGCTTCAAGTCGGACCATCACCGCTCGGTGCTCGGCTGGCGCCGCGTGCCTTATATCTGGATGGGCACCCTGCTGCAGTTCGGCGGCCTCGCGATCATGCCGTTCGCGCTGCTCCTGCTGTCCGCGGGCGATGCGCCGGGCCAGGTCATCGCCGGTCGCATGGGCGCGGCGCTCGCTTTCCTGCTGGTCGGCGCCGGGCTGCACACGACGCAGACCGCCGGCCTGTCGCTCGCGACCGACATCGCGCCCGAGCACTCGCGCCCGCGCGTCGTCGCCTTTCTCTATGTGATGCTGATGTTCGGCATGATGGCGAGCGCGCTGACCTTCGGCGGGCTGCTCGCCGATTTCAGCGAGATGCGGCTGATCCAGGTCATCCAGGGCGCCGCGCTGACCGAGATGGTGCTCAACGTCATCGCACTGTGGAAGCAGGAGGCGCGCGATCCCTCGCGCACGTCGGCTGCCCGGGAGCGTCCGCGCTTCGGCGACTCCTGGCGGCAGTTCCGCGAGGCCGGCGGCTCGATGCGCGTCCTGGTCGCGGTCGGGCTCGGCACCGCCGGCTTCACGATGCAGGACATCCTGCTTGAGCCTTATGGCGCTGAGATCCTGCATCTGACCGTCGGCGAGACCACGGCGCTGACCGCTTTGTTTGCCGCAGGCACGCTCGCCGGTTTCGGCCTGTCCGCGCGCCGCCTCGGCAAGGGCTCCGATCCCTATCGGATCGCGGCGCTCGGCGGATTGGTCGGACTGTTCGCCTTCTCGGCGGTCATCTTCTCCGCACCGCTCGCTTCGCCGCTGGTGTTCCGGATCGGCACCACTCTGATCGGCTTCGGCGGCGGCCTGTTCGCCGTAGGCACGCTGACGGCGGCGATGGCGCTGGTGCAGAACGGCGAGAGCGGGCTTGCGCTCGGCGCCTGGGGCGCGGTGCAGGCGACGTCGGCAGGTGTCGCGATCGCCGGCGGCGGCGCCATTCGCGATGTGATGTCGCAGCTCGCGCTCGACGGCCGCCTTGGCGTGGCGCTCGCAGGGCCCGCGACGGGCTACAGCATCGTCTACCACATCGAGATCGGTCTGCTGTTCGTCACGCTGGCGGTCATCGGGCCGCTGGTCCGGCGGCGCGCGGCGGAGCCGTCGCGATTACAATTCGGAATTGCGGAATTTCCAGGTTAGCCCAGTCGGGGAGGAAGCCATGACGTCTTTCACGAGCTACATCGATGTCGCCCAGGTCGTACTTTACGGCTTCTGGATATTCTTCGCAGGTCTGATCTACTACCTCCGCACCGAGGACAAGCGCGAGGGCTATCCCTTGCAGTTCGAGGGTCGCCTCGGCCGGCAGACTGGCTCGAGCGGCTGGGGCTTCCCGGTGCCGCCGAGCCCGAAGACCTATCACATGCATGGTGGCCGTACCGCCACCCTGCCGAACCGGGACAACGACCGTGCCGATGCGCCGGTGACCCCCATGTATGCCTGGCCTGGCACGCCGTATCTGCCGACCGGCAATCCGATGCTCGACGGCGTCGGCCCGGGCTCCTTTGCCGCGCGCAAGGACGAGCCGGAGCTGACCATGGACAACATTCCGGCGATCGTGCCGCTGCGTGTCGACGGCAGCATCTTCATCGCCTCGGAGGATCCGGATCCGCGCGGCATGCCGGTGTTCGGCTGCGATGGCAAGCTCGGCGGCAAGATCCGCGAGGTCTGGGTCGACCGTGCCGAGATGCTGATCCGCTACCTCGAGGTCGAGGTCGAGGGCATTGTCGGTCGCCACGTGCTGCTGCCGATGACCATGTGCATCGTCGACAGGTCGCGCAAGGCCGTGCTGGTCGATGCCATTCTCGCCTCGCAATTCGCCAACGTGCCCGGTCTCGCCAAGCCCGATCAGGTCACCAAGCTCGAGGAGGACAAGATCGTCGGCTACTACGGCGGCGGCCATCTCTATGCGACCGCCGCGCGCCAGGAGCCGCTGCTGTGAGCAAGCGTCGCGATCAGGATCAGCTGATGCTGCCGGCAGGCGAACGCCTGCTCTGGCAGGGACAGCCCACGGTGAAGGCGCTGCTGCTGCGCGTCTTCCACCTGCGCCTGGTGCTCGCTTATTTCGCGGCCCTGTTCGGCGCCCATGTCGTGTCGGGCGCGCTCAATCACCAGCCGCTCGCGGCCTCGCTCGCCAGCGCCTCGTCGCTGGCGACCCCGGTGGCGATCGCGGCCGTGCTGCTCACCGGCCTGGCGGTGCTGTACAGCCGCACCACGCGCTACACCATCACCTCCAGGCGCGTGCTGCTGCAGTTCGGCGCCGTGCTGCCGATGACCCTGAACGTGCCGTTCAAGCAGGTCGCGCGCGCCGATGTGAAGCTGTTCTCGGATGGCTCCGGCGATCTGCCGCTCGGCGTCACCGCCCAGCAGCGGCTGTCCTATCTGCTGTTGTGGCCGCATGCGCGGCCGTGGCGGCTGAACGAGGTCGAGCCGATGCTGCGCGGCGTGCCGAACGCCCGTGAGGTGGCCGAGATCCTCGCCAAGGCGCTGGTCGCGGCATCGGATGGCGCTGTCGCGGCACAGCCGATCGCAGCGGGCAACGGACAGCCACAAGGCGCGTCGCCTGCGGGCGCGGTCGCCAGCGCAGCGTGATGAGGAGGGAGTCATGAGCCAAGCCGAGGGCCATGTCGAACATTACGCCGAGCATCACGCTGAGCCTGACATCGTCATTCCGAAGGGCGCGCTCCGCGCGGCCTTCGCCCTGGTCATTTTCTCCCTGGTCGCGGCCGGTGTCGGCCGCTGGACGGGCGTAGGCACCGTCCACACCGATCACGCCGCCGCCGTGCAGACGGTCGCGCTGCGCTTCGAGGATCGTCCGGATGGCGGCATCTCTGTCGTGTCGCCCGATAGCGGCAAGGTCGTCGGTATCGTCGAGGCCGGCGGCGACGGCTTCCTGCGCACGGTCCTGCGCAGCATGGCGTTCGACCGCCAGCGTCACGCGATCGGCTCGGGGCCGGCCTTCACGATCAACCGCTGGGCCGATGGCCGCATGAGCCTGGACGATCCAGCGACCGGGCGGCGCGTCGATCTCGGGCCGTTCGGTGACGACAACAAGCGCCGGTTCACGGAGCTGATGACGATGGGAGAAACGCGATGAGAGGATTATGGGCCAACGAGCCGCGCCGCTTCGACATCGGCTGCAGCATCGAGGTCGAGCAGACCTCCGAATCCCTGCATGCCCATGTCACGCTCGACCGTGACGTCAACATTCGCCCGGGCGATGAGGTGGTCATTCATGGCGCCCCGATCACGGTCAAGTTCGGCGAACAGCTCAACCTGCGGCGCACCGCCACCGTGGTCCGGGCCGGTCCGTTGAAGCGGATGATGATGCATGTCGCGGGCTATCTCGAACTCACGGAATTGTACGACGTCAGCTTTTCGGACGGGAGGGTCAGATGATCGCAATGGAAGGCGGATCCGGAAACATCTCCACCAAGATGGCGCTGGAGGACACCATCCTCACACCGCGCTTCTACACCACCGATTTCGCGGCGATGGACCGGCTCAATGTCGACCTGGTGCGCCGCGAGTGGGATGCGGTGATGGCCGAGCTGCGCGCCGATCACAACCGCAAGCACTTCGTGCGCACGCCGGAGTTCGACAAGGATCTCAACGAGCTGCCGGAGGCACTTCGCGCCGAGTTCAAGGACTTTCTGGTGTCGTCGCTGACGGCCGAGTTCTCCGGCTGCGTGCTCTATGCCGAGATCAAGAAGCGGATCACCAATCCTGATATCCGCGAGCTGTTCCAGTTCATGAGCCGCGACGAGGCCCGGCATGCCGGCTTCATCAACGAGATTCTCAAGGACCACGGCATCGGCGTCGACCTCGGCTTCCTCACCAAAACGAAGAAGTACACCTACTTCAAGCCGAAGTTCATCTTCTACGCGACCTATCTGTCGGAGAAGATCGGCTATGCCCGCTACATCACCATCTATCGCCAGATGGAGCGGCACCCGGAGCGCCAGTTCCACCCGATCTTCAAGTGGTTCGAGCGGTGGTGCAACGACGAGTTCCGCCACGGCGAAGCCTTCGCGCTGCTGATGCGCGCCGATCCGAAGCTCTTGAGCGGCTACAACAAGCTCTGGATCAAGTTCTTCCTGCTCGCGGTGTTCGCCACCATGCACGTCCGCGACCACATGCGGCCGGCGTTCTATGAAGCGTTGGGCATGCCGCCGGACGAGTATGACATGCGGGTGTTCCGCATCACTTCGGAGATCTCGCGTCAGGTCTTCCCGGTGATGCTGGACATCGACAACCCGCGCTTCTGGGAAGGTCTCAAGCGGCTGCGCGAGATCTCGGAGGCGATTGCCGAGGCCAAGGCACAGGGCGGCATCATGGGCACGATCAAGCGCGCCGTGCTGCCGCTGAAGGCGGCTCTGACCTTCGGCCGGCTGTATCTGCTGCCGGCCAAGAGCAACGAGCTGCCACGGGAGATCAGGCTGCAACCCGCCTGGTGACAAGGAGCCGGCCATGGGCGCGACCGCGATTGCCATTCCCTATGTCGTGTTCGTCTGGTGGTTCTCGACCGGCGCCGTACTGGCGCTGGTCGGGCTCGCCGCCCGCTATCCGGCCGCGTTCAAATGGGGTACGGCGGCGGCGTTCGTCGCGGCTCTGTCGGGCGTCGCGGTGTCGAGCCGGGCCGCCGCGGATGCCAATGCCTATTGCGCCTTCACCTGCGCCATCCTCTTGTGGGGCACGGTGGAGATGTCGCTGCTCGCCGGCTGGATCACCGGGCCGCGACCAGAGCCGTGCCCGCGCGATTGCACGCCGGCTTCGCGCGTCGGCTTTGCGCTGCAGGCGATCGCCTATCATGAGCTGGCGCTGATCGCGACCGCGGGCCTCGTGTTCGCGGTGACCTCGGGCGCGCCGAACCGGCTGAGCTGGTGGACCTTCGCCGCGCTGCTGGTGCTGCGCCAGAGCGCCAAGATCAATCTGTTTCTCGGCGTCCGCACGCTGAACGACGAGCTGCTGCCGAAGCAGGTCCGCTTCATGCGCAGCTACTTCGCCAAGAAGTCGATCAACCTGCTGTTCCCGTTCTCGATCGCCGCCGCGACCACCGCGACCGTGCTGGTCGCGGCTGCTGCGCTCGGCGCGAAATCCTCGTTCGATGGCGTGGCGCTGTCGCTGCTGGCCTCGCTGATCGCACTCGGCCTGCTCGAGCACGGCTTCATGGCACTGCCGATGCCGGTCATCAACCTCTGGCGCTGGAGCGCGCCGGTGGAGCCCGCGATGGCGACGGTGGCCGCGGCTCCCGCAGCTGTGCCGGCGCCGGTGACGCCGATGGTCCGGCCGGTGCTCGCAGTCGTGCCGGCCGCGCCGAAGGCGGAGCGCCCGATGTCCGCGCAGAAGACCGCCGCCGCGCTGGCGCGGCAGCGGCTCGAAGAGCAGTTCCGCCAGGCCTATCGCCAGGCCCGCGCCGACGCGCAGGCACAAGCCATCACCGGACTGGCCGCGGTGTCGGTCACGCCGCCGGTCGATCCGAACACGACAGCACAGGGGGGAGTACCATGAACTACGAAGACTATTTCCGCCGCCAGCTCGACGGTCTCCGGCGCGAAGGACGCTATCGCGTCTTCGCCGACCTCGAACGCAAGGCGGGCGCCTTTCCGATTGCGACCTATCGCGGCCCCCATGGTGAACGCGACGTCGCGGTATGGTGCTCCAACGACTATCTGGGCATGGGCCAGCATCCGAAGGTGCTGGAGGTGATGCACGAGGCGCTCGACCGCTGCGGCGCCGGCGCCGGCGGCACCCGCAACATCAGCGGCACCAATCATTATCACATCCTCCTCGAGGAGGAGCTCGCCGATCTCCATGGCAAGCAGGCGGCGCTTCTGTTCAATTCCGGCTACGTCTCCAACTGGACCTCGCTGTCGACCTTGGCCTCGCGCATGCCCGGCTGCGTGATCCTGTCCGACGAGCTCAACCACGCCTCGATGATCGAAGGCATCCGCCACAGTCGCTGCGAGACCCGGATCTGGCGCCACAACGACGTCGCCGATCTCCGCGACAAGCTGTCGGATCTCGATCCGAAGGTGCCGAAGCTGATCGCGTTCGAGAGCGTCTATTCGATGGACGGCGACATCTCGCCGATCTCGGACATCTGCGACGTCGCGGACGAGTTCAACGCCATGACCTATCTCGACGAGGTCCACGCCGTCGGCCTGTACGGCCCGCGCGGCGGCGGCATCTCCGAGCGGGACGGCGTGGCCCACCGCCTGACCGTCATCGAGGGGACGCTTGCCAAGGCGTTTGGCGTGATCGGCGGCTACATCACGGCCTCGAACACCGTCTGCGACTTCGTCCGCAGCTTCGCCTCCGGATTCATCTTCTCCAGTTCGCTGCCGCCGGCGGTCGCCGCGGGGGCGCTGACGAGCATCCGACATCTCAAGGCCAGCAACCACGAGCGCGCCCGGCATCAGGATCGCGTCGCCCGGCTGCGCCGGCGTCTGGATGAAGCGGGCGTCAGCCATCTCGATAACCCCAGCCACATCGTGCCGGTGATGGTGCGCGACCCCGTGCTGTGCAAGCGCATCAGCGACATCCTGCTCGACCGCTACG
Organism: Bradyrhizobium sp. ORS 375; assembly: GCF_000239775.1. GTDB lineage: Bacteria > Pseudomonadota > Alphaproteobacteria > Rhizobiales > Xanthobacteraceae > Bradyrhizobium. The sequence goes on along the minus strand of NZ_CAFI01000453.1, from coordinate 19,604 downwards.
GCATCTATGTGCAGCCGATCAACTACCCGACGGTGCCGCGCGGCACCGAACGGCTGCGCATCACACCGTCGCCCTATCACTCCGACGCGGACATCGAGCATCTGGTCTCGGCGCTGTCGGAGATCTGGGCCGAGATGGGCCTCGCCTTGGCGGCTTGAGCGCTGAGCGCTATTCGCGCGGCGTTTGAGCCAGATCAATTTGTCAATCAAACTTGACGTTAGGATGATTGGACAAATTGATAATCGGGGGAGGACGCCGTGCGGATCTTGTTGCTGCATCCGAATTATCACTCCGGCGGGGCCGAGATCGCCGGCAATTGGCCGCCCGCCTGGGCGGCCTATATCTCCGGCGCGCTGAAGGCGGCCGGCTTCACCGATCTCCGCTTCATCGATGCGATGACCAACGACCTCTCCGAGGAGCAGGTCCGCGCCATCCTGCGAGCTGAGAAGCCTGACGTCATCGGCTGCACCGCGATTACGCCTTCGATCTACAAGGCCGAGCGGCTGCTGGAGATCGCGAAGGAAGAGCACCCGGATGCGCTGACCGTGCTCGGCGGCATCCACGCCACCTTCATGTATCAGCAGGTGCTGACGGAAGCGCCGTGGATCGACGCCATCGTGCGCGGCGAGGGCGAGGAGATCATCGTCGACCTGATGCGCGCCCGCGAGGACGGCCGCTGGGCCAACGACCGCCGCGGCATCAAGGGCATCGCCTATCGCGACGGCACCGAGGTGGTCGCCACCGTGGCGGCGCCAACGGTGAAGAACCTCGATGCGATCACGCCCGACTGGAGCGTGCTCGAATGGAGCAAATACATCTACATCCCGATGAACAAACGCGTCGCCATTCCCAACATGGCGCGCGGCTGTCCGTTCACCTGCAGCTTCTGCTCGCAGTGGAAGTTCTGGCGCGATTACCGCATCCGTGATCCGAAGAAGGTGGTCGACGAGATCGAGACCCTGATGCGTGAGCACGATGTCGGCTTCTTCATCCTCGCCGACGAGGAGCCGACCATCAACAAGAAGAAGTTCGTCGCCTTCTGCGAGGAGCTGATCCGCCGCGACCTCAAGATCCTCTGGGGCATCAACACCCGCGTCACCGACATCCTGCGCGACGAGGCGCTGCTGCCGCTGTATCGCAAGGCCGGCTTGATCCACGTTTCGCTCGGCACCGAGGCCGCGGCGCAGATGAAGCTCGACCGCTTCAATAAGGAGACCACGGTCGCGCAGAACAAGAAAGCGATTCAGCTGTTGCGCGATGCCGGCATCGTCGTCGAGGCGCAGTTCATCGTCGGGCTGGAGAACGAGACCCGGGAGACGCTGGAAGAGACCTACCAGATGGCGCGCGACTGGAAGCCGGATCTCGCAAACTGGGCGATGTACACGCCCTGGCCGTTCTCCGACCTGTTCCGCGACCTCGGCGACAAGGTCGAGATCTTCGACTACGAGAAGTACAATTTCGTCACCCCGATCATGAAGCCCGATGCGATGGATCGCGGCGAGCTGCTCGACGGCGTGATGAACAACTACCGCCGCTTCTACATGCACAAGGCGCTGTTCTCATACCCCTGGGCCGGCTCCGGCGAGCGCCGCCGCTATCTGCTCGGCTGCCTCAAGGCGTTCCTCAAGTCCGGCTTCGAGCGCAAATTCTACGATCTCGGCCGCGTCAATTATTGGGGGCCGCAATCCAAGGGCAAGGTCGATTTCGGCTTCGACACCTCGCGCAAGCGCGCCGAGCCGGGCAAGGTCGAATGGAAGACGAGCCATAATCGCAAGCTGACCGGACCGCAGCAGGCGCAGGTGATGGCCTGCGGCGGCGGCACCGAGCAGATGAGCGACGAGGCCGAAACGCGGGTGCACTGACATGCACGGCACGCGCGCCCAGCATCTTCAGCTGCCGCGCGCTGCCGCCGCCTCGGATCGCGCCGCTGAAAGCGTTCATGAATGCCGCACCATTCGGGGCCTCATGGTTCGAGACGCGCCGCAAGCGGCGCTCCTCACCATGAGGGGAGCAGTACCATGAGCGTTGTGGACCGCGCCTCACATTCAGACCTCGTCCTGAGGAGCCCGCCGGAGGCGGGCGTCTCGAAGGACGGTGGCAGGCACACGGCCAGCTTCAATCATCAGTCAGACACAGGCCGCATCGGCCCCAATGCGATCATCCAGACCGCGGAGGCCTTGCGGCTGCTGCGCGGCGGCCGGGACGCGCGCCGTGTCTTCGCGGCCGCGCGGCTTGAGCCATATCTCGCGTCGCCGCCTGCCGACATGGTGGATGAGACGGAAGTCATCCGTCTGTATCGCGCCCTCAGGGCCACGCTGGACGACGATGCCGCCCGCGCGGTGAGCTTCAAGGCGGGACAGTTGACCGCGCTCTATCTGCTCGCCCACCGCATTCCCAGGCCCGCCCAGCGCGTTCTGCGGCTGCTGCCGGCGCGCCTCGCCAGCCATGCCTTGTCGCGCGCGATCTCGGCGCATGCCTGGACCTTCGCCGGCACCGGCGTCTTCACCGCCCGTCCGGGGCGGCCCACCATCTACGAGATCAGCCATTGTCCGCTGTGCCGCGGGCAGGGGCCAGACCACCCGATCTGCGACTTCTACGCCGCAACCTTCGAAACGCTGTTTGCTCGCCTCGTGCATCGGAATGCGCGGGCGCGCGAGGTCAGTTGCGAGGCCATGGGCGACTCCGCCTGCCGCTTCGAGATCGATTGGTAAGGCGCTGCCATGCCAGATGCGACACCGCAAAGGCGTCCGGTGTCGCGCTCAGCGGGGCAGAAACCGCGCGCCCTCCTTGCCGAAGAAGTCGAGCATCGCCTGCGCCGGCGGCAGCAGCAGCTTGTCGGCCCGCCGCACGGCATGCCATTGCCGGATGATCGGCAGGCCCACCACCTTCAGCGTCACCAGCCGCCCTTCGCCGAGCTCATGGGCCACCGTGTGCTGCGAGATGAAGGCGATGCCGAGGCCGGCGATCACCGCCTGCTTGATGGTCTCGTTGCTGTCCATCTCCATGCTGGTCTTGGGCTGGAGGCCGTGCTTGGCGAAGTACGTCTCCATCAGCAGCCGGGTTCCCGAGCCCGGTTCGCGGGTGATGAACACCTCGCCGGCGAGGTCATCGGCGGCGATGCGCTTGCGGCGGGCAAGACGGTGGCCCGCCGGCGCGATGATGACATGCGGATGCTTGCCGAACGGGCGCATGTCGACGGGAATGTCGGCCGGCGGGCGGCCCATGATGGCGATGTCGAGGTCATAGCCGCGCAGCGCCTCGCGCAGGCTGTCGCGGTTGCCGATCCGCAGGGTGACGTCGATCTTGGGGAAGCGCCGCGAAAACTCCGCAATCGCGAACGGTACGAAATATTTCGCGGTCGAGACCGCGCCGATCGCCACCCGGCCGCCGCTGCGGCCGGCGAGAATGTCGAGCGCCTGCTCGCAATCCTGCAGCGCGGCCTCGACGCGCTCGGCCAGCGCGAGCACGCTCCGCCCAGCCTCGGTCAGGATCATGCCGTCGGTGGTGCGCTGAATCAGCGGCAGCCCGGCGAGCTCCTGGAGATTGCGAATCTGCAGCGTCACGGCCGGCTGGGTCAGGTTCAAGCGACCGGCCGCGGACGTCACCGAGCCGGAGTTTTGCACCGCGACCAGGGCGCGAAGCTGGCGGATGGTGAGGTCGCGAGAGAAGTGCCGGCTCACGGAACCCTCCATGATATCGTTCGCATAAGTAAAACTTTGGTCTATCCAAAGATAATGAAATTTCCCTAATCAGGCAAATCGAGTGTTGATAGCAGCGCGGCACGACGCTTTCGTGCGGCTTCATCAAGTTCCCTTCAGAGGAGCTGATGGCGAGGGAGTGGCCCATGAATCTGCCCATGAATCACGAGACGGATCATCACCAGACATTGCAGGCTCATCTGGCGGCGCAGGGCGCGGACGCCGATTGTGCTGCGGTCATCGAGGCCCTCGCCGACGCCGCCCGCGAGCTCGCGCGGCAGATCGCCATCGCCCCGCTGTCTGGCGTGGACGAAGGCGCCGCCACCGTCAACACCGACGGCGACATCCAGAAGACGCTTGATATCGTCGCCGACAATCTGATGCGCGACGCGCTGCGCCGGGCGCCGGTCGCCGGCATCCTGTCCGAAGAGGTCGACCGGCCGGAAACGGTCAACGAGGCTGCCCCACTTTGCGTCGCGATCGATCCGCTCGACGGCTCCTCGAATCTGCAGAACAACATCTCGGTCGGCACCATCTTCTCGATCCGGCCGCGCGGCCGCGACGTGCTCTCCAGCTTCTTCGAGCCCGGTACCGCGCAGCGTGCCGCCGGCTTCTTCGTCTACGGCCCGCAGACCTGCCTGGTGCTCGCGATCGACCGTCGGGTTGATCTCTACGTCCTGCATCCGACCCTGCACGAGTTCATCCTCGCCAAGTCCGGCATCCGCATCCCGCAGGATACGCCGGAATTCGCGATCAACGCCTCGAACCGCCGGCACTGGAGCGGCACGGTCCGCAACTATGTCGACGAATGCCTGTCGGGCGCCGCCGGCCCGCGCGGCCGTGACTTCAACATGCGCTGGATCGCCTCGCTGGTGGCGGAGGCCTATCGCATCCTGATGCGCGGCGGCGTGTTCCTGTATCCAGCGGACTCGCGGCCCGGTTATCGCGAGGGCCGGCTGCGACTGGTGTACGAAGCGCATCCGATGGCGCTGATCATGGAATGGGCCGGCGGCTCCGCGTCGAGCGGCCGCGCGCGCATTCTCGAATTGTCGGCGCGCTCGCCGCATCAGCGCGCGCCGCTGATCATGGGCGACGTCCGCCTGGTGCGCGATGTCGACCAGCTGCACGAAGGCGTCGAGCCGCTGTTCGAAACCAGCGATGCGCCCTTGTTCGCCCGCCGCGGCCTGTTCCGCTGAGCGCGCGCTGCTGAGCCTCCCCGGCTCGGCAAGACGTCCGGAGAAAAATCATGTCACGTCGTCATCCCATCATCTCGATCACGGGCTCGTCCGGTGCGGGCACCACCTCGGTCAAGAAGACCTTCGAGAACATCTTCCGCCGCGAGAACGTCAAGGCCGCCTATATCGAGGGCGACGCCTTCCACCGCTACAATCGCGAGGAGATGCGCCGCAAGATGGTCGAGGAGGCCGAGCGCGGCAACAAGCACTTCAGCCATTTCAGTCCCGACACCAACCTGTTCGAGGAGCTCGAGAAGACGTTCCGCGACTACTCGGAAACGGGAACGGGCACCACGCGCCACTACGTCCACGACGAGGAGGAGGCGCGGCTCTACGATGCGCGCCCCGGCACCTTCACCGAGTGGACACAGCTGCCGGCGGACTCCGATCTTCTGTTCTACGAAGGCCTGCACGGCGCCGTCGTCACCGAGAAGGTCAACATCGCGCAGCATGCCGACCTGAAGATCGGCGTCGTGCCGGTGATGAATCTCGAATGGATCCAGAAGCTGCATCGCGACCGTGCCTCGCGAGGCTACACCACCGAGGCGGTCACCGACACGATCCTGCGGCGCATGCCGGACTACGTGAACTACATCATCCCGCAATTCTCCGAGACCGACATCAACTTCCAGCGCGTGCCGACGGTCGACACGTCGAATCCTTTCATCGCGCGCTGGATCCCGACGCCCGACGAGTCGATGGTCGTGATCCGCCTCAAGAACCCGCGCGGCATCGATTTCCCTTACCTGCTCTCCATGATCCAGGGCAGCTTCATGTCGCGCGCCAATTCGATCGTGATCCATGGCTCGAAGCTCGATCTCGCCATGCAGCTCATTCTCACTCCGATGATCATGCAACTGATGGACCGAAAGAGGCGCACGCTATGACCGCCACCGCTCTGCAAAAGTCTGCCGCGAAGGCTGATCCGGCGCATGCCGAGATGGCGAATGCCATCCGGTTCCTCGCGATTGACGCGGTGGAGAAGGCGAAGTCGGGCCACCCGGGCATGCCGATGGGCATGGCCGACGTCGCCACCGTGCTGTTCTCCCGCTTTATGAAGTTCGACCCGGCCGATCCGGCCTGGCCCGATCGCGACCGCTTCGTGCTGTCGGCCGGCCACGGCTCGATGCTGCTCTATGCGCTGCTGCATCTCACCGGCTACGAGGCGGTGACGATCGACGAGATCAAGGCGTTCCGGCAATGGGGCGCCAAGACGCCGGGCCATCCGGAATATGGCCACACCCCGGGCGTCGAGACGACCACGGGTCCGCTGGGGCAGGGCATTGCTACCGCGGTCGGCATGGCTGTCGCCGAGCGCCTGATGAACGCGCGCTATGGCGACGACCTGGTCGATCACTACACCTATGTGATCGCCGGCGATGGCTGCCTGATGGAAGGCATCAGCCACGAGGCGATCTCGCTGGCCGGTCATCTCCGGCTCAACCGGCTGATTGTTCTGTTCGACGACAACGGCATCTCGATCGACGGCTCGACCGGGCTGGCCTGCTCCGACGATCAGCTCGCGCGCTTCGCGGCCTCGGGTTGGGCGACGTCCCGCATCGATGGCCATGATCCCGCAGCGATTGAAGCGGCCATCGCTGCCGCACGGAACAGCGACCGTCCCAGCATGATCGCCTGCCGCACCACCATCGGCTTCGGCTCGCCCGGGCGGCAGGGCTCGGAGAAGGCGCATGGGGCACCGCTCGGTCCCGAGGAGGTCGAGAAGACCCGCGCCGCGCTGCATTGGCCGCATCGCCCGTTCGAGGTCCCTGCAGACGTGCTCGTGAGCTGGCGCGAGATCGGCGCGCGCGGCCGCAGCGTGCGCCAGGCCTGGAAGGAGCGTGCGCGCAAGCTCTGCACGTCGGACCGTTCGCCCTGTCATGATGCGCTGAACAAGAAGCTGCCCGCGGCCTATACCGAACGGATGGCGCAGTTCATTGCGCAACTCACCGCCGAGCGGCCGAAGATCGCGACCCGCCAGGCGTCGCAGAACGTCATCGACGTGATCGCGACGGTGCTGCCCAACCTGCTCGGCGGCTCGGCCGATCTGACCCACTCCAACCTGACCAAGGCAAAGACGCACAAGTCGGTGACGCCTTCGACCATGGACGGCAACTACATCCACTATGGTGTGCGCGAGCACGCGATGGCGGCGGCGATGAACGGCATCGCGCTGCATGGCGGCTTCATTCCCTATGGCGGCACCTTCCTCGCGTTCGCCGACTACAACCGTCCGGCGATCCGTCTCGCCGCGCTGATGGGCATCCGCGTCATCCACGTGATGACGCACGACTCCATCGGCCTCGGCGAGGACGGCCCGACGCACCAGCCGGTCGAGCATGTCCCCAGCCTTCGGGCCATTCCGAACCTGCTGGTGTTCCGCCCGGCGGATGCGGTCGAGACGGCGGAAGCCTGGGACTGCGCGCTGCGCGCCGAGACGTCGCCGTCGGTGCTCTGCCTGTCGCGCCAGGCGCTGCCGGCCTTCCGCACCGAGGCCTCCGATCACAACAAGGTGGCGCTCGGCGCCTACGTGGTGATCGAGCCGGAAGCCGGCCGCGACGTGACGCTGATCGCGACCGGCTCGGAGGTGGCGATCGCGCTGGACGCGGCCAAGCTGCTTGAGGCCGAAGGCGTCCATGCGGCGGTGGTCTCGGCGCCGTGCTTCGAACTGTTCCGCAAGCAGAGCGCGGAGTATCGCGCCGAGGTGCTCGGCAAGGCGCCGCGCATCGGGGTCGAGGCCGCGATCGAAGGCGAGTGGGCGCGCTGGCTCGGCGATGCCGGCGAGTTCGTCGGCATGCACGGCTTCGGTGCCTCGGCGCCGGCCGATGTGCTGTACCGCGAGTTCGGCATCACGCCGGCGACCGTGGCCGATGCGGCCATGCGCAACATCATCCGGGCGCGCGCCGACTGACGCGCGCCACCAAACACAACATCGAACAGGGACGGAGACCAAGCATGGCGCGGATCACGCTCAGACAATTGCTGGACCATGCCGCCGAGCGCGGCTACGGCGTGCCGGCTTTCAACATCAACAACATGGAGCAGGGGCTCGCGATCATGGAGGCGGCCGCCGCCGTCGACGCGCCTGTGATCATCCAGGCCTCGCGCGGTGCGCGGTCCTATGCCGGCGACATCATGCTGTCGAAGATGATCGACGCGCTGGAGGAGATGTATCCGCAGATCCCGCTCTGCCTGCATCAGGACCACGGCAACGACGAGGCGACCTGCGCGACTGCGATCAAGTATGGTTTCACCTCGGTGATGATGGATGGCTCGCTCAAGGCCGATGCCAAGACCGCCGCCGACTATGAGTACAACGTCGACATCACCCGCCGTGTCACCGACATGGCGCATTGGGTCGGCGCCTCGGTCGAGGGCGAGCTCGGCGTGCTCGGCTCGCTCGAGCATGGCGGCGGCGAGCAGGAGGATGGCCACGGCCTCGAAGGCAAGGTCAGCCGCGACCAGCTGTTGACCGATCCCGACCAGGCGGTGGACTTCGTCCGCGCCACCAAGGTCGATGCGCTGGCGATCGCGATGGGCACCTCGCACGGCGCCTACAAGTTCTCGCGCCAGCCGGACGGCGAGATCCTCGCGATGAACGTGATCGAGGAGATCCACCGCCGGCTGCCCAACACCCATCTGGTGATGCATGGCTCCTCCTCAGTGCCGCAATCGCTGCAGGACATGTTCAACCAGTTCGGGGGCGAGATGCCGCAGACCTGGGGCGTCCCGGTCGAGGAGATCGTGCGCGGCATCCGCCACGGCGTCCGCAAGGTCAACATCGACACCGACTGCCGGCTGGCGATGACCGCGATCTTCCGCAAGGTCGGCGCGTCCTCGAAGGTCGAGTTCGATCCGCGCAAGTTCCTGAAGCCGGCGATGGACTCGATGCGCGACCTCTGCCGCGAGCGCTTCGAGCAATTCGGCGCCGCCGGCAACGCATCCCGGATCAAGGTGCTGCCGCTGTCGGAGATGGCGAAACGCTATCGCTCCGGCGCGCTCGATCCGCGAATTGGGGGAATGACTGAAGCTGCGTGACGTCAACAGCCACAACGAAACAGCCAGGAGGAACACATGAACGACCAATCGATCACGGTGCGCGGCAAGGATCGCTACAAGTCCGGCGTCATGGAATACAAGAAGATGGGCTATTGGGAGCCGTCCTATCAGCCCAAGGACACCGACGTGATCGCGCTGTTTCGCGTCACGCCGCAGGATGGCGTCGACCCGGTCGAGGCGTGCGCTGCCGTCGCCGGCGAATCCTCGACCGCGACCTGGACCGTGGTGTGGACCGACCGCCTGACGGCGGCTGAGAAGTATCGTGCCAAGTGCTACCGCGTCGAGCCGGTGCCCGGCTCGCCGGGCAGCTATTTCGCCTATATCGCCTATGACCTCGACCTGTTCGAGCCGGGATCGATCGCCAACCTCACGGCCTCGATCATCGGCAATGTGTTCGGCTTCAAGCCGCTGAAGGCGCTGCGGCTGGAGGACATGCGGCTTCCCGTGGCCTATGTGAAGACCTTCCAGGGCCCGGCAACCGGCATCGTCGTCGAGCGCGAGCGGCTCGACAAGTTCGGCCGTCCGCTGCTCGGCGCCACCGTCAAGCCGAAGCTCGGTCTTTCGGGGCGCAACTACGGCCGCGTCGTCTACGAGGCGCTGAAGGGCGGGCTCGACTTCACCAAGGACGACGAGAACATCAACTCGCAGCCCTTCATGCATTGGCGCGAGCGCTTCCTGTACTGCATGGAGGCGGTCAACAAGGCGCAGGCGGCGACCGGGGAGATCAAGGGCACCTATCTCAACGTCACCGCGGCGACGATGGAAGACATGTATGAGCGCGCCGAGTTCGCCAAGGAGCTCGGCTCGACCATCATCATGATCGATCTCGTGATCGGCTACACCGCGATCCAGTCGATGGCGAAATGGGCCCGCCGGAACGACATGATCCTGCATCTGCACCGCGCCGGACATTCGACCTACACGCGGCAGCGCGCGCACGGCGTCTCGTTCCGCGTCATCGCCAAGTGGATGCGGCTCGCCGGCGTCGACCACATCCATGCCGGCACCGTGGTCGGCAAGCTCGAGGGCGATCCGAACACGACGCGCGGCTATTACGACATCTGCCGCGAGGACTTCAATCCGATGCGGCTGGAGCATGGCGTGTTCTTCGACCAGAACTGGGCGAGCCTCAACAAGCTGATGCCGGTGGCGTCCGGCGGCATTCATGCCGGCCAGATGCACCAGCTGCTCGATCTGCTCGGCGAGGACGTGGTGCTGCAGTTCGGCGGCGGCACCATCGGCCATCCCCGCGGCATCGCCGCCGGCGCGACTGCCAACCGGGTCGCGCTGGAAGCCATGATCCTCGCCCGCAACGAGGGCCGCGACTACGTGCATGAGGGCCCGGAGATCCTGGCCAAGGCGGCGCAGACCTGCACGCCGCTGCGCGAGGCGCTGGAGATCTGGAAGGACGTCACCTTCAACTACGAATCCACGGACTCGCCGGACTTCGTTCCGACCGTCACCCCCGCTGCCTAACCCCATTCGATGCGTCGCCGCGTTGCGGGCCGGATCCCGGCTCGCCCGGCAGCCCAACATCAGGAGATCTCACCATGCGCGTGACCCAAGGCTGCTTTTCCTTCCTGCCTGATCTGACCGACGATCAGATCACGGCCCAGATCCAGTACTGCCTGGAGAAGAACTGGGCCGTGAACATCGAGTTCACCGACGACCCGCATCCCCGCAACACCTATTGGGAAATGTGGGGCCTGCCGATGTTCGACCTGCGTGATGCCGCCGGCATCATGCGGGAGCTCGCCGAGTGTCGGAAGATCTACGGCGACCGCTACATCCGCATCTCGGCGTTCGACTCCTCGCATGGCTGGGAATCGATCCGGCTGTCCTTCATCGTCAACCGGCCGAAGAACGAGCCCGGTTTCCGGCTCGACCGTCAGGAAACCGTCGGGCGCAATCTGCGTTACTCGACGCGATCCTACGCCGCCGAGCGCCCCGAGGGCGAGCGCTACTCGTAACAGAAGCTGCGCTGAGGTCTCTGCCGATTGCGGGGCGGGGACCTCAGCGCCGGCTCTGCCGCGCTGATGAAGTCCAATCTGCTTTTGTGATGTGACGGCGACCCCTGCTTGCCGGAGTTCGCGGGGAGGATCTGCCGCCAGCCCGTGCGAACTTCGGCAAGCGGAGGACGAGCCCATGATGCAGGCTACGCAGGCGGACGCCGATCAGGCGACGCCGGTCGACACCATCGATCTGCGCCGCGAGTTCGAGAGCGTCGACATCGCGCCCGTGCTGGAGCAGCTCGACCGTGAGCTGGTCGGTCTGGCTCCGGTCAAGACGCGGATTCGCGAGATCGCCTCGCTGCTGCTGATGGAGCGCATCCGTCAGAAGATGGGTCTGGCGACGACGTTTCCGACGCTGCATATGTCGTTCACCGGCAACCCCGGCACCGGCAAGACGACGGTCGCGCTGCGCATGGCCGGCATCCTGCACCGGCTCGGCTTCGTCCGCCGCGGCCACGTCATCAGCGTCACACGTGACGATCTCGTCGGTCAGTATATCGGCCACACCGCGCCCAAGACCAAGGAGGTGCTGAAGAAGGCGATGGGCGGCGTGCTGTTCATCGACGAGGCGTATTATCTCTATCGCCCGGAGAACGAGCGCGACTATGGCCAGGAGTCGATCGAGATCCTGCTGCAGATCATGGAGTCGCAGCGCGAGGATCTGGTCGTGATCCTAGCCGGCTATGCCGACCGCATGGAGAAGTTCTTCCAGAGCAACCCCGGATTCCGCTCGCGCATCGCCCATCACATCGACTTCCCCGATTACTCGGAGGGCGAGCTCCTGACCATTGCCGAGATGATGCTCGATGGTCAGAACTACCGATTTACCCCCGAGGCCCGCGTCGCCTTCGAGAAGTATATCACGGTGCGCCGGACCCAGCCCCTGTTCTCCAATGCGCGCTCGATCCGCAATGCCTTGGATCGCGTCCGGCTGCGACAGGCCAACCGTCTGGTGTCGCGGCTCGACCGTGTGCTAACATCCGACGACGTGATGTCGATCGAAGCCAGCGACGTGCTGGCGAGCCGCGTGTTTGCCCAAGCCGACAGCAAGGCGACGTAAGAGCGGAGTCGAAGTGATGAGTCTCGCGTTGGTGAAGAATTCACCCATGGATGACCTCCGGCGCCGCATCGCCGACGCCGGTGCACTGATCCTCGACGTCGACGGGACGCTCGCCGAGACCGAGGAGATCCACCGCGAGGCGTTCAACGAGGCCTTTGTTGCCGGTGGCATCGACTGGCATTGGGGTCGGCGGATCTACAAGGAGCTGCTGCGCGTCGCAGGCGGCAAGGAGCGCATTCGTGCTTTCGACCAGATGCGCCGTGCCGGTCCACCCCTGAGCGATGCGGTCATCGCCAGGCTCCATCGCATCAAGACGGAGCGGTTCGCCGCCATCATGGCCGACAAGGGGTGTCCGCTGCGCCCGGGAGTGAGAGAGCTGCTCGATGCAGCCTGGGCGCGCGAGCAGCGGGTGGCGATCGCGACGACGACGACGCGCGTCAATATCGACGCGTTGCTCGCTCCCGTCCTGGGTGTGGACTGGGAGGCAAAATTCGCCGCGGTCGTTGCCGCCGATGATGTCGCGCGCAAGAAGCCGGCGCCGGACGTCTACCTCGAGGTGTTGTCGCAGCTCGATCTGCCGGCGGTGAGCTGCATTGCCGTCGAGGACTCCGGTAACGGGCTGATGGCGGCCGTGCGGGCCGGCGTTCCCGTGCTGATCACCCGCAGCCTCTATTTTCATGATGATGTATTTGATGGTGCATTGGCGGTGCTCGACGATCTCAGCGAGCTGATAGTTTGATGTCTTCTGATGTTTGAGTGCATCCGGCATGTCAGATTATGTACGCCAGCGTGCGCATAGCAGCCTCGCATTTGGCGTTCTATTGCCGTTCGGCTGAGAACGTGTAATCCCTTGCCGATATGCTGACATGTCGAGTCGAGGTCGTAGAGTATGGCCCGTACGCAGGCCAAGGTTAAACGCAATGATGTCGCGCGCTCGGTCGGGCTGCGGGGCCGGGTCGGGCGGCCGCCAAAGGCCCTGGCCGGCAATATCGAAGAGCGAATCCTGGATGCGGCGCACGAGGTGTTTCTCGAGCGCGGTTTCGACGGCACCAGCATCGATGAGATCGCCGAGCGGGCGCCGGCCTCCAAGCCCACCATCTATGCCCGTTACGCCGGCAAGCCGGCGTTGTTTGCCGCCATCGTCGAGCGCTCGATCGGCGAGCTGATGAGTTTGGGGGCGTCCTATACGCCCTCTCCCGGGACCGTTCAGGAGAAGCTGGCCGGGCTCGCGACGGCGATCGTCGATCGCGCGTTGAAGGAATCGATCGGATTGCTGCGGGTGACGATCGGCGAGGCCTATCGCTTTCCCGACCTCAGCTGCCAATTCCATGAGCTTTCGCGCAAGCGGGCCACGCATGCGGTCGCGGTGCTGCTGGCCGACACCATCGGCTCCGCCGGCCCGCCGCCCAGGCGCGCGCCGTCAAAAGCGTCGGAGGCCATGGCGGAGATCTTCATCGACCTGATCGTGCTGCCGCTGCTGATGCGCGCCCTGATGGGCGTGAAGGAGAGGACCATTCGCAAGGAGATGCCCGGCTTCGTGCGGGAGCGGGTCAAGATCTTTCTAGCGCTATATGCCAAGACCTGACGCTCAAGACCTGACGCTCAGGGCATGACGCCAGAGACATGATGTTGCAGCCGGCGACGTCTCTCGCCCCTGCGATTCGTATGCGTTGAGGTGCGTCGGGTCAGCGTCGCCGCGGCGTCGGTTCGAGCGTCACCTGCTTCAGGTCTTTGCCGCTGACGACGACCACGATGAAGGCGAGCTTGCCGTCCTTGCTGACGAGGCCGCCGCTGATCGCCCGGCCTGCGGCGGAGCGCTCGGCGATCCTGATCGCATCAGACATCTTCAGCGTAACGCCATTGAGCGCGGCGAGGCTGTTGCGGTCGCTTTCGCTGAGACCCTCCACGGTCGAGAACAGCACGCTGTTCAGCACCTTGGCTGTCGAGCTGTCGATGTCGAACTCCCAGACCTGGCCGCTCCGCAAGGTGCGGACCTTGTAGACGGGGACGTCGAGCCCGCCCTCGAAGCTGATGTCGGCGGTCCGCGAGCCCGGGTGGATCTTCTCGGCGATCCGCAGCGCCCGGTGCAGCGACACTTCCGATCGGCGGAACCGGGCGAGCTCGCGATCGATCGCCTCCTGGCTCAGCGCCGGGTCGTCAGCCGATGGTGCGTTGGTATGGTTCTGCGCGGTGCCTGCGTCGTTGGCCGTCGCCCGGGCAACAACCGGCGACAGGGCCGTCCAGCATGACAGCATCAGCGCGACAAGAACCTTGCGTGTCATGGGCTGCTCCGCGAATCGCCCGGCCATTGTGGGCCCGATATCCGAATCGAACGTTAAGAACTAAACTGTTTCGTTTCTTTAGTCGTGTCGTCGCCAGGGTGTCAACGCGACCTCAAGGGAGGGAACCTTGGCTCCGATCACATGCCTGCGAGGACTCGCCGGGAACCTCAGTCGCACCGCGCTGGGCGTTTGTCGACAACTGAGTTAGGTTGTCGGCATTTCACCACGGCGGCCGATACTGCCGCGCCGGCGTCAGATGTCACGCGGAGGTCATGAGACGCGCGTGCGAAGACGTCATCAGAGGAGCATCAATGACAAAGCGCCGGGCCTTCATCACGATCACCCTGACCGCCGCAACCCTGCTCGCGGCCTTCAGCGGCGGAGCCCGGGCGGCGCAGTGCGGCTCGTCGCCGGCCGGCTTCGAGGCGTGGAAGCGCGATTTCAGCGAGGAGGCGCGCGCCAAGGGCGTCGGCGGCACGGCGATATCGGCGCTGATGCAGACCAACTACGCGTCCGCGACCATCGCCGCCGATCGCGGCCAGCGCAGCTTTCAGCTGTCGCTCGATCAGTTCCTCGCCAAGCGCGGGGCCGCGGCGATCGTCGCGCGCGGCCGGCAGCTGAAGCAGTCGCAGGCGGCGATGTTCGCCTCGATCGAGCAGCGCTACGGTGTGCCGCCCGGGCCGTTGATCGCGATCTGGGGCATGGAAAGCGCGTTCGGCAGCCAGCGCGGCAACCAGCACATGCTGTCGTCGATCGCGACGCTGGCCTATGATTGCCGCCGCCCGGAATTCTTCACCGAGCAGCTCTACGCCGCGCTGAAGCTGATCGATCGCGGCGTGCTGTCGGGCAACCAGCGCGGCTCGATGCATGGCGAGGTCGGGCAGACACAGTTCATGCCGAAGAACATTCTGGCCTACGGCGTCGGCAATCTCGACGTCGCCGCGAATGCGCTGGCCTCGACCGCGAACTTCCTGCGCGCCAATGGCTGGAAGGCCGGCGCCGGTTATCAGCCCGGCGAGCCCAACTTCGCCGCCATCGAAGCCTGGAATGCCGCCGGCGTCTATCAGAAGGCGATCGCGCTGATGGGCCGCCAGATCGACGGCGGCGGCTCGGCCGCGGAGAGGTGAGGCGCTCACCCGCCAAACCATCTGCAAACAAAAAGCGGCGCTTCATCACTGAAGCGCCGCTTCTTATTTGTCAGTCAGGCTTTCGCCTCACGCCTTCAGCTCGAACCGATCCAGGTTCATCACCTTGGTCCAGGCGGCGACGAAGTCCTTGACGAACTTCTGCTTGGCATCCGAGCTGGCATAGACCTCGGCGAGCGCGCGCAGCTGCGAGTGCGAGCCGAAGATCAGGTCGGCGCGGGTCGCGGTCCACTTCACGGCGCCGGACTTGCGGTCGCGGCCCTCGAAAGTGTGCTCGCCCTGATCGACCGGCGTCCAGGCGACGCCCATGTCGAGCAGGTTGACGAAGAAGTCGTTCGAGAGCACGTCCGTCTGCGCCGTGAACACGCCGTGCTTGGAGCCGCCTGCATTGGCGCCGAGCACGCGCAGGCCGCCGACCAGCACGGTCATCTCCGGCGCGGTCAGGGTCAGCAGCTGGGCCTTGTCGACCAGCAGCTCCTCGCCCGACAGCCACTGCTTGCCGCTGAGATAGTTGCGGAAGCCGTCATGGGTCGGCTCGAGCACCGAGAACGACTCGACGTCGGTCTGCTCCTGCGAGGCGTCGGTGCGGCCCGGTGCGAACGGCACCGTCACCTCGACGCCGGCCTTCTTGGCCGCCGCCTCGACGCCGGCATTGCCGGCCAGCACGATCAGGTCGGCGAGCGACACCTTCTTGCCGCCGGCGGCTGACGCGTTGAACTCCTTCTGGATGCCCTCGAGCTTGGCGAGCACCTTCGACAGTTCAGCCGGGCTGTTGATCGCCCAGTCCTTCTGCGGAGCCAGGCGGATGCGCGCGCCATTGGCGCCGCCGCGCTTGTCCGAGCCGCGGAAGGTCGAGGCTGAGGCCCAGGCGGTGGATACCAGCAGCGACACCGAGAGACCCGACGCCAGGATCTTCGCCTTGAGATCGGCGATGTCCTTGTCGTCGACGACGGGATGATCGAGCGCCGGGATCGGATCCTGCCAGATCAGGTCTTCCTTCGGCACCAGCGGGCCGAGGTAGCGCACCTTCGGGCCCATGTCGCGGTGGGTCAGCTTGAACCAGGCGCGGGCGAAGGCGTCGGCGAACTGATCGGGATTCTCCAGGAAGCGCCGCGAGATCTTTTCGTATTCGGGATCGAAGCGCAGCGCGAGGTCGGTGGTCAGCATCGACGGCGCGTGGCGCTTTGACTTGTCATGGGCGTCCGGCACGGTGTTGGCGCCGGCGCCGCCCTTCGGCGTCCACTGATGCGCGCCGGCCGGGCTCTTGGTCAGCTCCCACTCGTAACCGAACAGGTTCCAGAAGAAGTTGTTGCTCCACTTGGTCGGCGACGAGGTCCAGATCACCTCGAGGCCGGAGGTGATGGTGTCGCCGGCCTTGCCCGAGCCGTACTTGTTGGCCCAGCCGAGACCCATCTGCGCGATGTCGGCGCCTTCCGGCTCCGCACCGACCAGCGACGCGTCACCGGCGCCGTGGGTCTTGCCGAAGGTGTGACCGCCGGCGATCAGCGCCACCGTCTCCTCGTCGTTCATGGCCATGCGGCCGAACGTCTCGCGGATGTCGCGCGCGGCGGCGACCGGGTCGGGGTTGCCGTTCGGACCTTCCGGGTTGACGTAGATCAGGCCCATCTGCACGGCGGCCAGCGAGCCTGCGAGCTCTCGATTGCCGCTGTAGCGCTCGTCGGCGAGCCACTTGCCCTCGGGACCCCAATAGATGTCCTGCTCCGGCTCCCAGGTGTCGGCGCGGCCGCCGCCGAAGCCGAAGGTCTTGAAGCCCATCGATTCCAGCGCGACGTTGCCGGTCAGCACGAACAGGTCGGCCCAGGAGATCTTCTGGCCGTATTTCTGCTTGATCGGCCACAGCAGGCGGCGGGCCTTGTCGAGATTGGCGTTGTCAGGCCAGCTGTTCAGCGGCGCGAAACGCTGCTGACCGGTGCCGGCGCCGCCGCGGCCGTCGCCGATGCGATAGGTGCCGGCGGCATGCCAGGCCATGCGGATGAACAGCGGGCCGTAATGACCGAAATCGGCCGGCCACCAGTCCTGCGAATCCGTCATCAGCGCGGTCAAATCCTTGACCAGCGCGTCGAGATCGAGGCTCTTGAATTCCTTGGCATAATCGAACGCCTCGCCGAGCGGATCGGAGAGGTTCGAATGCTGATGCAGCACCGACAGATCGAGCTGGTTCGGCCACCAGTCCTTGTTCTTGAATCCCTTCAAGCCGCCCGAAAACGGGCACTTGCTGACGTCATCCATGTTTGCCTCCTGACCTGAACGGCATTGTTCCCCCTGGGGTGGGTGGCGGGACCCTACGCGGCTACTTCGATCAGGGGAAATTGAGATTGATGATCGTAGCGATAAGATTATCTGATGCATATGCTGTGACGCTGCCCAACGCAGAGCGGGATGCTGCGTTATGAATACACCCTGGGATTGTGGTCAGGGAAAATTGACTTCGGGTCGACGGGCGATAAGATAATCTGATGATCCACTTGACGATGCGGCAGCTTCGCTATTTCGACGCGCTGGCGCGTCTCGGCCATTTCGGCCGCGCCGCGGAGGCCTGCGCGATCTCGCAGCCGGCATTGTCGATGCAGATCAAGGAGATGGAGGACGCGCTCGGCGGCGTCCTGCTGGAACGCAATGCCCGCCAAGTGGTGCTGACGCGGTTCGGCGAGCAGCTCGCCGAGCGCGTCCGCGAGATCCTGCGCTCGGTCGACGAGCTCGGCGATTTCGCCCGCGCCTCGCGCGACAAGCTCACCGGCCGCCTGCGGCTCGGCATGATCCCGACCGTCGCGCCTTATCTTCTCCCGAAAGTGATCGGCGACCTCACCCGCAAGCATCCCGAGATCGACATCCATGTCCGTGAATCCAAGACGCCGAAGCTGATCGACGAGCTGGTCGAGGGCCGGCTCGATGCCGCGATCGTCGCGCTGCCGGTGTCGGAACCGTCGCTGACCGAGGTCGCGCTGTTCTCGGAGAACTTCCTGCTGGTGCGCCCGCCCGAATACGAAGGCGCCCCGTTGCCGAGCAGCGAGAGCCTGCGCGAGATGCGGCTGTTGTTGCTGGAGGAGGGGCACTGCTTCCGTGACCAGGCGCTGTCGTTCTGCAACATGCAGGCGCCGCGCGAGATGCTTGATGCCTCGTCGCTTTCGACCTTGGTGCAGATGGTCGGCGCCGGCATGGGCGTGACCTTGATTCCGGAAATGGCGGTCGGCGTCGAGACGCGCTCGGCGTCGGTGTCGCTGGCGCGCTTCGCCGAGCCGCAGCCCCAGCGCAGCATCGGCATGGTCTGGCGCAAGACCAGTCCGCTCGCCAAGCAGCTGCTGCAGATCTCCGAAATCGTCGGCGGCGCCGCCGAGAGCCTGCGCAAGCAGGCCGCGGCGGGCCAGGCCCGCAAGCGCCGCGGCTGACTGACTGAGGAACGTCCGGCAAAGGCCGACCTTGTCGTTCTTCTCCAACGAAGGACGCTCGTATGAAACTCGTCTTGATCGCATCGGCCGCCGCGCTGGCGCTGTCCAGCTCGTTTGCCTCGGCTCAGAGCGGTGGCGCTGGCGGAAGCGGCACTGGCGGCAGCAGCGCGGGCCCGTCGCACAACGCGACGCCGGCTTCGCCCGACGCCAGCTCCATGAGCACCGGGACGACTGGCATGGGGCAGGGCGGCTCGCCAACCGCCGCCGCGCCGGGCAATGGATCCGGTCGCACGTCCTCGGCTCCGAACGATGCGACCGGCTCGCTCAACAACAACAGCGCGAGCCAAGGCGACGACAACTCCGGCAGCTCGAGCAATCTCGGCCGGCACTGACTGCCATGTCGATGTTCCGCGACAACGATCGTACTTTGCGTGGAACGGCCGCGCAAACCAGCAGTTCGTAGCTTTCGAGCAACTCACGTGCTCCACACCGTCGCGGTCGCGGCGGACGACTGCGCCCCATCCAAAATGGGAGCCGTCATGCGTGATGATCTTGGTCAAGGAGTCCTAGTGATGCGAAGCTTGAATGTCGCGGCGGCGCTGGCCCTTTCAGGTGCGCTGCTGGCCGGTGCGAATGCGCCGGCGATGTCTGCTCCGATGACGGCGCTGTCGGCCGCCGCAAAGCCCGACGCCGCTCCGCTCAATAC
>NZ_CAFI01000454.1 GCF_000239775.1 Bradyrhizobium sp. ORS 375 | reverse complement strand
CTGATTCGGCGCATTTCGATCTGGCTGACCGGGGTGCCCTTGCCGGGATGGATGTTCTCGGCGCTGACGACAACGTAGAGCTTGCCGTCTTGCTCAATGACGTTACCCTTGCGAATAGAGCTGGCGATGACTTTCAAAGCTGTTTTTCCTGATCTTGGGGCCCGGCAACGGGCAGAGCCGGGCGGCGGTCGGACGCCGGGTGCGGTTTCGGGGCGCAACATACTGATTTTGTCCGAGCTTGCCAGCCTTTTGGCGATCGCATGATGCGCCAGGGACCGTCCCCGTCGCCCTGGTGGTCGCCGCAGCGGCACGCCGATGTCAGGCCGTTCCTGCAGGCGCGGGCGGCCATCACGCGCGCCTTGCGGGCCTGGTTCGAGGAGCAGGGGTTTACCGAGGTCGAGACCGGCATCCTGCAGGTCTCGCCGGGCAACGAGACCCATCTGCACGCGCCGGCGACCGCGCTGACGGCGGCCGACGGGGGGCGGCATCAGCGGTATCTCAGAACCTCTCCGGAATTCGCCTGCAAGAAGCTGCTGGCGGCCGGGGAGCGGCGGATCTTCGAGTTTGCCCGGGTATTCCGCGACCGCGAACGCGGCGACCTGCACCTGCCCGAATTCACCATGCTGGAGTGGTACCGGGCGGAGGCCTCGTACGATGCCATCATGGCCGACACCGTGGTGGTGATTGCCCATGCCGCCCAGGCCACCGGCATCCGGCAGTTCGGCTTCCGCGGCCGCACCGCCGATCCCTATGCCGAGCCCGAGCTGCTGACCGTCGCCGGCGCCTTCGACCGCCACGCCGGGATCGACCTGCTGGCGACGATCCGCGACGGGGTCGGGGACCGCGATGCGCTGGCGGCAGCCGGGCAGGGCAAGGTCCGGATCGGCGACGACGACACCTGGTCGGACCTGTTCAGCAAGCTGCTGGTCGAGCATGTCGAGCCGCAACTCGGCAACGGCCGGGTGACCGTGCTGTATGAATATCCGACGCCGGAGGCGGCGCTCGCGCGGGTGGCGGCGGCCGACCCGCGCGTGGCCGAGCGGTTCGAGGTCTATGCCTGCGGCGTCGAGCTCGCCAACGGCTTCGGCGAGCTGACGGATGCCGCCGAGCAGCGGAGGCGCTTCGATCTGGAGATGGCGGAGAAGCAGCGGCGATACGGCGAGCGCTATCCGCTCGACGAGGATTTCCTTGCCGCCGTGGCCGCGATGCCGCAGGCGAGCGGCGTCGCGCTCGGCTTCGACCGGCTGGTCATGCTGGCGGCCGGCGCGGTCAGGATCGATCAGGTGGTGTGGACGCCGCCGGCAGGTGAGCAGCGATGAACCGGATCGAACGGCCCACGACCCTGCGCAGCGCCGACGATCTCGTCGCGCAGGGCCTTGTCGATTCCGCCGAGAGGCCCGTCCTGGATCGCGTCGCGGCGCGCTACGCTGTGGCGGTAACGACGCATCTCGCCGACCTCATCGACAGCGACGATCCCGATGATCCGATCGCGCGCCAGTTCGTGCCCTCGGCGGACGAACTGGTCGCGGCGCCGGGCGAGCGCGGCGATCCCATCGGCGACGAGGCGCATGCGCCGGTGCCGGGCATCGTGCACCGCTATCCGGACCGTGTGCTGCTCAAGCTCGTGCATGTCTGCGCGGTGTATTGCCGCTTCTGCTTCCGCCGCGAGATGGTCGGGCCGGGCAAGGACAATGCGCTGTCCGAGGACGCCTATCGCACGGCGATCGACTACATCCGCGCGCATGGCGAGATCTGGGAGGTGATCCTCACCGGTGGCGATCCGCTGATGCTGTCACCGCGCCGGTTGAAGGAGATCGTGGCCGATCTCGCCGCGATCGATCACGTCAGGATCATCCGCCTCCACACCCGGCTGCCGGTCGCCGATCCCGCCCGCATCACGCCGGCGCTGGTGGATGCGCTGAAGGTCGCGGGCGCGGCGACCTGGGTCGCGCTGCATGCCAACCATCCGCGCGAGCTCAGCCCCGAGGTGCGCGCCGCCTGCGCGCGGCTGGTCGACGCCGGCATTCCGCTGGTCAGCCAGTCGGTGCTGCTGCGCGGCGTCAATGACGACGCGGCGACGCTGGAGGCGTTGATGCGCGCCTTCGTCGAGACCCGCATCAAGCCGTATTACCTGCACCATGGCGACCTCGCGCCGGGCACCGCGCACCTGCGCACGACGCTGGCGGAAGGACAGGCGCTGATTCGGGCGCTGCGCGGGCGGGTGTCCGGCCTGTGCCAGCCCGACTACGTGCTCGACATTCCCGGTGGCTACGGCAAGGCCCCGGTCGGGCCGCAATACATCACTGCCGAGGATTCTGTTGCGCAGGATCATGCCGCAGCTCCGCAAAGGCGCTATCGTGTGGTTGACTATTGCGGCGAGGCGCACCTCTATCCGCCCGCTGGGGAATGAAGTGATCGGCTGATTCCGCTGACACGGAGGAGCAACATGAAGACACCTGCGATGAAGACGCTTGCGATCGCGATGGGGCTCCTGATCCTGGCGGCCGATGGCGCTGTGCTCGCGCAGGGCAGCAGCATGAGCGGCGATTCCACGACGCAGGGCGCCAAGAAGCGGCGTCAGCCGCGGCCGAGCGATCTGCCGAAGGCCGAGCAGGCCGACGAGAGCTCGATGGGCAACATGAGCAAGGAAGATCGCGAGCTCGATCGCAAGATCAAGAGCATCTGCCGAGGCTGCTGAGCGTCAGCTGCGCAGGCCATCGGCGGCGCGCACGAGGCGCGCCGCTCTGCTCTTTGCAGATCCTTAAGCCGAGCGCTCGCGCAGGGAGTCGCGACGCTTCGCCCGCCGCGCAGCAACCGCGTCGGCCAGCTGCTCCAGCACCTCCGCCGTCGTCTCCCAGCCGATGCAGCCGTCGGTGATGCTCTGGCCGTAGGTCAGCGGCACGCCCGGCTTGACGTCCTGCCGGCCGGCGACGAGATGGCTCTCGATCATCACGCCCATGATGCGGTCCTCGCCATTCGCCAGCTGGCCGGCGATGTCGGCGGCGACCAGCGGCTGGTTCTCCGGCTTCTTGCTCGAATTGGCGTGGCTGGTGTCGATCATCAGCCGCGCCGGCAGGCCGGCCTTGACCAGCTCGGCCGAGGCCTGCTCGACATGGGCGGCGTCGTAGTTCGGGCCAGAGCCGCCGCGCAGG
The DNA here is from genome assembly GCF_000239775.1 of Bradyrhizobium sp. ORS 375. Classification (GTDB taxonomy): domain Bacteria; phylum Pseudomonadota; class Alphaproteobacteria; order Rhizobiales; family Xanthobacteraceae; genus Bradyrhizobium. Next base: position 31,362 of record NZ_CAFI01000454.1, on the reverse strand, counting down.
ATGATGTGGCAGTCCTCGTTGCCGGTGGTCGCCGCGATGCCGGAGCGGCCGCCCTTGGTGACCGCCATGAAGTGGTGCGGATGCGCGGCCGATTTCACCGCGTCGGCGGCGATGCGGATGTTGCCGTCGGTGCCGTTCTTGAAGCCGACCGGACACGACAGGCCGGAGGCAAGCTCGCGGTGAATCTGGCTCTCCGTGGTACGCGCGCCGATCGCGGCCCAGGCGACGAGGTCCGCGATGTATTGCGGCGTCGTCATGTCGAGGAATTCGCAGCCCGCGGGCAGGCCGAGATTGTTGACCGCCGAGAGAACGTTGCGCGCCAGCCGCAGGCCCTTGTTGATGTCGAAGGAGTTGTCGAGATCGGGATCGTTGATCAGGCCCTTCCAGCCGACGGTGGTGCGCGGCTTCTCGAAATAGACGCGCATCACGATTTCCAGCCGGTCGGCGAGGCGCTCCCGCAGGGTGGCGAGCCGCCCGGCGTAGTCGAGCGCCGCCTTGGGATCATGAATGGAGCAGGGACCGACGATGACCAGCAGGCGGTCGTCGCTGCCGGTCAGGATCGCGTGGATGGCGTTGCGCGCGGCCATCACCACGCGGGTGGCGGTGAGGGTGCGCGGAATCTCGCCCATCACCTCCACGGGCAGGCTCAATTCCTTGATTTCCTTGATGCGAAGATCGTCTGTCGTACTCAGCACGGCGGGCTCCTGTGTCACGTGAAGGGCACCTGCCGGCAATAAAAAAGCCGCCAGGTCTGGCGGCTTGTTCGGATATCTTGCTGCAATGTGTCAGATTGAGCGCGATCCTCCCGCCGCCAGCGAGCTGTCGTAGCTAAAGTACCAATAATAGCTGGTGGCGGCGTTGATCATGAAAGTCGTATAGCGGCCGCGCCGCCCCTTGTCATCCCAAAAATCGAAACTCTGCCGCCCGAGCTCCGGGGCTCAGGCGTTGCGCGCCGCGAGCGCCATGCCGATCATCGACACGCCGCCAAACAAGAGATTGATCCCGACCAACAGGCCGATCGCCCATGCGGCCGTGCCCGGCAGGCCGGAAATGATGATGCCGGCGATGGCGATGTCGACGAGTCCTGAGATGGCGAGCCAGGACCAGCGGCCGGACAATTCGCGCCGGTGCTCCAGCGCATACATGATCGTGGCGACGCCCTCGGCGAGGAAATAGACGCCGATCACGACGGTCAGGGTCAGCGTGCCCTGGACCGGCTGCGCCACCAGGATGATTCCGGCGATGATGGCGAGCGCCGCCGACAGCAGCGACCACCAAAAGCCGGGCATGCCGCGCGCCCAGAAGGTCAGCGCGAGCCCCGCGATCCCCGAGATCAGGAACATCCAGCCAAGGAAGATCGTGACCGCAAGGCTCGCCAGGGGCGTGAGGACCATGGCGAGCAGGCCGAGCACCGCGAGCAGGACGCCCTCGATCAGGAAGGCCTTCCAATGGGCGCGCACGGCCGCGCTCATCTGCGACCTCATGCGCTCGAGCTCGGGCGGAATCGTATCCTGGGGAAGGGTCATCGATCAGTACTCCGGGCATGGTCGCGCGCCGAACGCTGCGCCTGCCTGCCAAAGCACATGGTGTGGAACCACGGCCCGGACAAGCGCATGAGGCGCGTTTCGTTGCAATGGCGGCGTTGCGGCCCTGCCTCAGGCCGTGGTCCGCATGCGGTTACGGCCGAAAACATAGATCGTCGTTGTGACAATCAGCAGGGCCACCCCGAGAAGAATCGCGGTAAGCCCCAGGGGAACCAGAACGCCGGCAATGTTGCGGTCGGGGTTGAGCAGCCAGTGCCGGACCGAGGTCAGCACGAAACCGAGGCCGACGAAGCCGGCAGCGCCGCCGAGCAGCAGCAAGGCCCACATCCGCCGCAGCTGGCTCAGCCGGTCCCGTGCCACCTGGGTGCGCGGCGTGTGATGATGCGCAACCCGGCGCACCAGCCGCACGGCGAGCCCGATCGAGGAGAAGCCGATCAAGACGCTCACGGCGCCAAGCCAGAGCCGCGAGGTCGGATCGAGGTGGGACGCGCGTTGCAGCAGCAGCAGCGGGTAATCGAACGCCGCATGCAGCATCACCGGCGCGGCCAGCACCAGCGCCCAGCTCGACATCCGCGCCCAGTCGCGATTGTGCCGGTTGGCGCCGAGCGCCGTCGAGGTGCGGGCGATCGCCAGATAAGCCCCGGCGATGATGCCGAGCGCGCCGTGGAATGGGACGGTGAGCACGCTGCGCAGGATCGCTAGCGAGCGCCACATCTCGGCATGCTGGACGAGATAGGCGAGGTTCTCGTAAGCGGCGAAGCCGAGCCCCACCGCGGCGCCGTAGAACACCGTGTCCATGGCATTGCCGACCTGGCGGCGCCGCGACCACAGGGCCGCGATCACCGCAACCTTCGCGATCTCTTCCGGCAGGGCGACGCTGAACAGCGCCCGGACCGCCTGTGCGATCCACGGATTGTCGATCGCCAGGCCGACGTTCTGGAACGGGGCCCTGATGATGCCGAGCAGCAGCACGCTGGCGGCCCCGAGCAGGAAAGCGCTCCAGATCTTGAGCGGTGGACCGGAATTGTCACCGGCGGCGACCACCAGCCACAGGATCAGCAGCGCAGGCGCGATCGCCGCGGTTCCGACCACGGTCGCCAGCGCTTCCAGCAGGTTTATTTGCGATGGCAGGTAGGCCATGGTCTCCGATCATCGAATGCGGCTGGTCGAACCAGCCGTCACCTCCCGCGCGAGGCCTGGATTGAGACTGGTTCGCAGCCGCGGAGCAGGACTTACATGTCGGCAAAAACGGCCGTTCATCAAGGCGTCAATCGCGCAAAATCCCACGCCGCCGCTGTGACATGCCGATCAGAAGCTCTGGGCCAGTTCGCTCAGCGAATCCGGGAGCTTCTCGACGAGGCGCCGTCGCCGTCACGCGTCGGCTGCCGCGGCTCCGCTGGCGTCCAGACGTCGGTCCGTCCCGGCGCCGGCGCCTGGGCGGTGGTTGGCGTCTCGACGCAGCTCAGCCGCGGCGTGGGATCGGCGACGCGCCGACATTCCAGGCCCTCGGCATAAGCGGCTTGGCTCACGGCCAGCGTCGCGAGCACGAACGCAAGAACTCTCATGATGCCCCTCGTCTGCGGCGAGGCGCGGCTCGTGATGGCAACCGCCGAGCCTCAGCCTCGCCCTCAAGCCTCAACTCAATTCACGCCTCGGCGCGTTCTGGTCGCGCCACCAATGCCTGCCATAGTTCGCCGTGAAAGTGTGCAAATGTTTGGCCAATCTCGCCGAGATTCAAATTTCCTGGTCCAGATCTAGGTGCGAATGCGGCGCATTGCTCGCAGCACGGGAGCGCCTTGTTACCCGCCAGCGCAAATGTGGGAAGGAGCGCTGGGGTGTTCGCCGGGCGATTGCTGCATGGGAGCAGGGCGGCAAGCGGGCTTGATGTGACTCGGCGATCATGATCCGTAAGCGCGATGAACCCGCCGACCTTCTTCCGCCCGGATGAGTCCCGCCCGCCGCGCTATCGCCGCGGCTGGGTGGACGACGCCGTCGCCGCCATCGAGGCCGACCAGTGCCGGACGGCTGACACGCACCTGATCCGGCTGATCGTCCCCGCGCTCGCCGGCATCGACATCTATCTGAAGGATGAGTCGACGCACCCGACCGGCAGCCTGAAGCATCGGCTGGCACGCTCGCTGTTTCTGTATGCGCTGTGCAACGGCCATATCCGCGAGGGCACCCCGGTGGTCGAGGCCTCTTCGGGGTCGACAGCGGTGTCGGAGGCCTATTTCGCGCAGATGATCGGCGTGCCGTTCTACGCGGTCATGCCGCGCACGACTTCGGCCGAGAAGATCGCGGCCATCACCCATTACGGCGGCAACTGCCACCTGATCGATGACGGCCGGTTTCTCTATGCGGAGGCGGCTGCGCTCGCCGCGCGGCTCGGCGGCCACTACATGGACCAGTTCACCTTCGCCGAGCGCGCCACCGATTGGCGCGGCAACAACAACATTGCCGAGTCGATCTTCACCCAGCTGCAGGGCGAGCGCTGCCCGATCCCGGACTGGATCGTGATGGGCGCGGGCACCGGCGGCACCTCGGCGACGATGGGCCGCTATCTGCGCTACCGTTGCTATCCGACTCGGCTCTGCGTCGCGGATGTCGAGCACTCGGCTTTCTTCGACGCCTTCTGCAAGGGTGACAGCGCCCAGACCTGCGACCGCCCCTCACTGATCGAAGGCGTCGGCCGTCCCCGCTGCGAGCCGTCCTTCGTGCCTGGCGTGGTCGACCGGATGATGAAAGTGCCGGATGCCGCCTCGATCGCGGCGATGAATGTCCTGACCCGGCGGCTGCGCCGGCCGGTCGGCGGTTCGACCGGCACCAATTTCCTGGCGCTGTGCCGGCTCGCGGCCGAGATGCGGCAGGGCGGCGTGGCCGGCTCGCTGGTCACGCTGATCTGCGATTCCGGCGAGCGCTATCGCCAGACTTATTACGAGCCGCAATGGCTGGCGGCGTGCGCCCTCGACCCTACGCCCTATGAAGCGGCGCTGACCGCCTTCCTGGACAGCGGCGCCCCGCTGCAGCTCGACATCGCCGACGCGGGACAGCCACAGGGACGATAGCGAGGCCGGTTCTCGGCCTCAGCCGTGGCAGGCCGAATACCCGGAACCACGCGCAGTCCCTGATCTGGATCAACGAACGGCTCGCAGAACTGGGCTTTTGTCCGACCCGAGGCCGAGATGATGGGCTCACCGGCCGCTTCGTGCCGGGGCCGCCGGGCAGGGGAAGGACGATCAGGATGAACTACGACAGCTATTTCGACCGTGCCCTCGACCAGCTGCATCAGGAGCGCCGTTACCGCGTGTTCGCCGACCTTGAGCGCCGCGCCGGCCGCTTTCCGCACGCGATCTGGCATTCCCCCGAGGGTCCGAAGGACGTGGTGATCTGGTGCTCCAACGACTATCTCGGCATGGGCCAGCACCCGAAGGTGATCGGCGCCATGGTCGACGTCGCTGCGCGCATGGGCACCGGCGCCGGCGGCACCCGCAACATTGCCGGCACTAACCATCCGCTGGTCGAGCTGGAGCGCGAGCTCGCCGATCTTCACGGCAAGCAGGCGGCGCTGGTGTTCACCTCCGGCTACGTCTCCAATGAGACCGGCATCTCGACGATCGCCAAGCTGCTGCCGAACTGCCTGCTGCTGTCGGACGCGCTGAACCATAATTCGATGATCGAGGGCGTCCGCAAGGCCGGCACCGAGAAGCAGGTGTGGCGGCACAACGACCTCGCGCACCTCGAGGAGCTGCTGCGTGCCGCCGATCCGGACCGGCCCAAGCTGATCGTCTGTGAGAGCCTGTATTCGATGGACGGCGATGTCGCGCCCTTGCATCGGATCTGCGATCTCGCCGACCGCTATGGCGCGCTGACTTACGTCGACGAGGTCCATGCCGTCGGCATGTACGGCCCGCGCGGCGGCGGCATTGCCGAGCGTGACGGCGCGATGGCCCGCATCGACATCCTGGAAGGCACTCTGGCCAAGGCGTTCGGCTGCCTCGGCGGCTACATCGCCGCCAATGCCAACCTGATCGATGCCGTCCGGTCCTATGCGCCGGGCTTCATCTTCACCACGGCGCTGCCGCCGCCGGTCTGCGCCGCCGCGACTGCGGCGATCCGGCATTTGAAGACCTCGCAATGGGAGCGCGACCGCCACCAGGACCGGGCGGCCCGGCTCAAGGCCGTGCTGAACGCGTCGGGCCTGCCGGTCATGCCCTCGGACACCCACATCGTGCCGGTGCATGTCGGCGATCCCGAGAAGTGCAAGACGGCTTCAGACCTGCTGCTGTCGGAGCACGGCATCTACATCCAGCCGATCAACTATCCGACGGTGCCGCGCGGCCTGGAGCGGCTGCGCATCACTCCCTCACCCTACCACGATGATCGCCTGATCGATGCGCTGGCCGAGGCGCTGGTCGACGTCTGGGACAGGCTGGGGCTGGCGCGCGCGCCGCAGGCGCTCGCCGCTGAGTGAATTGTCCGGCCGATTTGTCACGCCGGCCTGTCAACTTTGATCTGCCGCAATGCCGCCCGCGCTCGCGCGGGCGTACTCTTTCGCCAACGGGGAACATGCCGGTTCGGCAGGGCCCGGCCGGCGCAAAGAGGCTGCCATGGCAAAGATCATCGAGGCGCTGCTGCAGGAGCACGAGAATCTCGAGAGGCTTCTTTCCGTGCTCGAGCACGAGCTGGAGCTGTTCGATCACAATCGGCGGCCCGACTACGACATCCTGCAAAGCATCATCGCCTATTTCGAGGACTATCCGCAGCGCTGTCATCATCCCAAGGAGGAGATGATCTTCGGCAAGCTGCGCGCGCGCGATCCGGCGGCGGCCGCGACCTATGGCGATGTCGACGACGAGCACGAGACCGAGGCGCAGCGGCTGCGCGGTTTTGCCGATGCGGTCAATGCCGTCCTGTCGGACCAGGAGATCCTGCGCGAGAGCTTCCACGCCGCCGTGCACCAGTTCATCGACAGTCAGCGCGAGCATCTGCGCAAGGAGGAGACGCTGCTGTTTCCGGCCGCCTTGCGGGCGCTGCAGCCGGAGGACTGGGCCGACATCGATGCCCGCATGTCCGACCGCAAGGACCCACTGTTCGACGGCGAGGTCGCCGAGAAATTCCACAATCTCGAGCGGACGATCCTGCGCTGGGAGCAGGAGGCGGAGCAGGCGCGCGCCGCGGCGAGCTGAGAGACACTGTGTCTCACGGCGCTTTGTCTCACGGGCGCTTTGTCTCAATTGCGCCTGAAATCCAGAGGGCTATAGTTCCCGATCATGGGGGCAGGCACTCTTTCACGGAGTTGGCTATGACCGCGTTGACTACAGGGATCGAGCCGGTCCGAACCAAGTCGGCTGGCCGCGTCGCCGGCCGGAACAGTCCGGCGCAGGCGCCGATGTCGCAGCAGAACACGTTCGGCTGCCATGGCTATGATATCCATCCGCAGGAGTTCGTGCGTCTGTCAGGCTGCCAGGAGCTGAAGCTTCGTCGCGAGAAGAAGCGCGCCTTGGTGTTGAGCTGAGCCCTGAGGTGACGGTGCACTGAGCCGACGGGACGTCGCACGCGCGAACCCGATCGCGCAGCGTGCCCACGACCTGCGCTCCGGCCAGTGGTTCGTCCCGGCGCTCGCTTGCCGTGCATTGCTGCGCCGTTTGTCGCTCTGCTGCATGCACGTTAAGTGATCGTTAACCAAGTCGCGCGACCCTGTTCGCATACTCCCCCAGGAGTGCGACGGAACCGGACGGCCGGAGCCGGCAGTCGCGACAAGAGGCCGGCGGCGTAACGCCCGCCGGCCTTTTTGCGCCGGCAGGCCAGCGGACGGTCTCACGCTCGTCACTCAGTTGCGCCGAGCCAGCGAGCGCAGAAAGCCCTGGTATTCCTCGTTCAGCTCCATGTCGACCGCCGGCGCCAGCCGCAGCAGCACATTGGCGATGAACGCCTGATCGTTGCGCGGCTCCTCCAACACCTCGCGCAGCACCGGGACGTTGTCCTCGATGTGATGCAGGAAGGCGACGCCTTTCTCGGCCGTCTCGGTCCAGCGCGCCCGCGTCCATTTCGCCAGCGGGTACATGACCTCGTGAATGAAGTTGGATTTGCGCGCCTTCTCGAAGAAGCGCAGGCCCGCGCTCCAATTTTCCTTGGGACGCAGCGGCGGCGGTGGCAGGTCGCCTGCGAGCAGCTTCTTGCCGGCCTGACCGACAAAATCGTCCAGCGTTGTCGGCGCATCGATGGTGGTGCGGAAGTGCCAGAGCGCGAACGAGCCGGGAAAGTCCTGTCCCATCTGCTCGAGCAGGGCGGTCTCGACCTTGTCGACGGCGGCCTTGTCGCCCTTGAGCGCGGCCGTCATCGCAAACGCAAACAGGGCGTCGTTGCCGACCTCGTGCACGCCGCCGGTCTTGAGCTGCGCGGCCGACAAAGGCGGCGTCTTGCCGTCGGCCGGCGCCGTTGCCTCGCCGGCGCGCTGGGCCTTGATGAACGCGGTGATCTCGAGCCATCCCATCAGGTTGGCAATGAAGGCATCGGGATCGACATGGACGATGGCGAGGTTGAGCGGCTCCTTGCGTGTCCTCAACTCCGTCATGTCGGTCATGTCACACTCCATCGCGCAGCTCGCCGGCACGCTGGTGGCTCTGTCGCTTTCGCGACAAGAGCGACGCGTTCGACGATGTCTCTGCAGGGCGGGCAGCAAGAAGGGTGCCATCGTTTTGCGCGCAACGGGCGCGAGCGCCCGGAACGAGTCTTGCTCGACTCGATCGTTGGCGAAAATTGCATCACGAGCACGAGGAGGCACCGCGCATGTTCACCCGCGCCTGCAAGGCCGACACGATCGACGAAGGTGGCATGCGCCTGGTCATCGCCGATGCCCAGCTCATCATCCTCGCCTGGCCCGACAACGGTGAGCTCAAGGCGTTCCAGGGCGTGTGCCCGCATACCGCGGCGCCGATGGAGGAGGCGGGCTTCGACGGCCGACTGCTGAGCTGTCCGGTGCACAACTGGACCTGGGACGCGCTGACCGGACTGCCCGTGCACCCGTCGGAGAGTGCGCTGGCCGAGTACCCTGTGAAGGTCGAGGACGGGATCGTGTTGATCGACACCGACGGGATCTCGCCGCTGTTTGCGGCGCGTTGAGCATGGCCAGTCGCGGCCGGTAAATGCGGTCACGGGCGGCTTGCCCGGGCGGGCAAACGTCTCTATACGTTCGGCGCGCGCGGCACGGAATCATCTTCGATGGTTCAGCCGACCTCGCAGATCATGGTCGCAAGACACTGATTTGGTGATGGTTTTCAAAGAAGCGCGCAAACGGCGATGGCGCCGGGGCCTCGTGCCTCCGCGGTATCGTGCGTCGTGCTCCCTTCGTCTATCGGTTAGGACGCCACCCTTTCACGGTGGAGAGAGCGGTTCGATTCCGCTAGGGAGCGCCAGCACCCTGTTTTTGGCATTGAAATTACTCAGCTTTTTTCCTGTTTCCCCAAACTCGCAGGTTGGGTTTGGGGAATCCTGTTCGCTTTATGTTCTCGAGCTTGACCAGCGCGCGCTTGCCGCGGAGAAGGCGGTCGGCTTGGCGGGCGTAGCGTTCGGCCTCGGCGAGGGTCATGTGGCCGAGGGCGGCCATGATCTCGTCAGCTGTAGCGCCGGCATCTGCAAGCAGTTCGGCCGCCTTGCGCTTGCCGAGCGAGGGCAGTCCGGCGGCTGCGTCGCGCATGCAGCCGGAGAAGCCGTCGGCAGTGAGCACCTTTCATAGTGCTCAGGAGCGTCGACTAATTAGGTCAAGTCCTGGTCGGGCTAAGTTCTTTGAAGAGGATAAAGCATTGGCCTCGTATGAGATGAACGGCAGTCGAAGGCGGCGAGCTATATCGGTAGCCATCACATCAAATGACCGATAATCGTGCTCAGTTGGAGGGATCTTGAACGCCTCGGGTGCCGGCCAAATTATTGTTAAGCCGTAACGAGCTGCAAACTCCGCGGGATCTTCGGCTTCAGAGGGAAGTTGACTGCTGCGTAACACGATTTTTCCTGCAGCAATCGCGTTCGTGTGGGCGTTGTTTGGACCGTCGATCGGTTCTGGTCCATCCTTCGCAACAATCCGGTAACCAAATTGATTGGCCGCGCTTTGACGGTCCAGCCGCAGCTCGCTGTATCGGCCGATCATTATCGTCCAGCCAATCGGCGGTAGTCGATTTTCTCTGAAGTACGCGCGGTCGGACGGATTGATGCTCAAGGAGGCGGGATTGGTGAAGTCATGAATCATCGTGAAGAGTGTCGTCCAACGCGAGATCGCTAGCATCTCAGCGAGGCCAAGTGTCGGCCATCGTCCCAGAAACAGCGATTTAAGTGTCTGGGCCGCTGGTTCATGAACGCTCTCACGCATCCAGCCTTCGTTGCAGGCGCGGCAAACAACCTTTAGCTGACTCGCTACCAAGCCACCTTGGCGACGATTGAGTCTGCCGCTCTCGACTGAGTAAAGCCAGGTTGCCGGATCGAGATTCATCGTGTGGTGTTGAGTACGCAGCAGATGATCGGGAAAGTACCTAGCGAAACGTCGTCCCCAAAAATGCTCTTTGGTGACACCAGGGCTTCCGCAGAAAATACAGAGCATGCGCCCACGTGCGTATGGTGCCTTTTTCGTCATGTCTCCTATCTCCACCGGCTGCTCGATCAAAGCTCGAATTTCGTGGGTTCATAAGAAGCAACTTTCCTTCTGATCGAAAGTCTAGCTATCGTTCCAATTGGCCGGACTCGAGCTCAGCCGCAGCTCGCTGTCCAGCTCAAGTACAATTGCGGCAGGGCCGGATGATGTTGTCGCTTAGCGCTCGGGTCACTTCCTTCACTGACAAAGTCCGGCCTGGGCGATCTGTTCGCCTTGTGGTCTTCCAGCTTCAAGATAGCGCGCTTACCGCCGCGGCGGCGGTCGGCTTCGCGGGAGTAGTGCTCGGCCTCGGCGAGGGTCATGTGGCCGAGGGCGGCCATGATCTCGTGAGCGGTCGCGCCGGCATCGGCGAGCAGGCGGCCGAGCGTCTTGCGTAGCCCGTGCGGCCTGCAGTCGAGCGGCAGGCCGGCGGCCGTCATGGCGTCGCGCATCCGACGTCACGCCGCCCATTGAGATCGCCGGCCGGGATTGTTGTCCCAATAGAAATAGACCGAGGGCCGGCCGTCGGCGAAGCGCACCTCGAAGCTGCCGGTGTCCGGAATGCCCTTCGGGCTATGCGGGATGATGCGCACTTGATCGCCTTCCATGGATCCGGTCAACCGTTTGGGGAGCGTTTCCAGAAGCCTTTATAATTGAAGGCTGGAGCGCTTCCCCAAAAAGCGACCTAAGTATCTGATTTCGTTCAAATGCCGCTCTTCGCTAGGGAGCGCCATCCGCGCCGGTATTTTTCTCCTCAAGCACTGTTCGCGTCGCCGCACGGCGGCCGCCGCGTGTCGACCGGTCGCAGTCCGTCGTTGGTCCGATCAACTGTCCATTAGGGTCCTTGCCGTACTGCAGCGGGCGAGCAGGAGCAGGATTGATGGCCGCGACCAAGAAGCGGGAAGCCCGCAAGTCGATGAAGCAGCCGGCGTGGATCACGCTGGATGGCGGCTTCGCGGTGCGCCACTGCCTGGTCCAGGACATCTCCAGCGCCGGAGCCAAGCTGACCCTTGAGGACGCTGCGGCGCTGCCCGCCACGATCCGGCTCGCCTTCGCCCGCGACGCCCGCACCGGCCGGCTGTGCCAGGTGGTCTGGCGCCGCGGCGCTTCCGTTGGCGTCAAGTTCATCGGCAAGTAGCGCATCGCGCTGTCGCGTCCGTGCGACCGACGCGCTATCAAGCGCGGATGAGCAGGTCTTTCATTCTCGGCATCATCGCGTGGCTGGCCGCCGCAAGTCCGGCATCTGCTGGCTCGCCTGGATCGTCGCTCCTGATGTCACCGCCGGCGACACCGAAGGCCAGCGCCGGCAGCAAGCCGGCAGCATCGCGGCCCGCCGCGGTCACCGGCAATCCTTGCGGAGCCTACGGCGCCAGTTTCGTCCGCGTCGAGGGCACCGACACTTGCGTGAAGGTCGGCGGAGCCCTGAGCGTGGAGATGGGCACATCCGCCCGGCGCTGACGCCTCAAGACAGCGGCGGCGCGATGTGCCGGATGAAGGCCGGTCGCTGGGCGATGCGTTCGTACCAGCGCGTCAGGTTCGACAGCTCCGGCTTGGTCACGCCTTCCACCCCGAACCAGCGCCGCGCATAGGCGCCGAGCGCGATGTCGGCGAGCGTGAAGCTGTCCGCCTCGACATGGCTGCGTGTGGCGAGGTGCGCGTCGAGAATGCGCCACATCGCCGCGGCGTCGTCGGCGGCCTTCTGCAGCGCCGTCATGTCGCGCTGCCCAGGCGGCGTGCGCACGAGGCCCCAGAACAGCGGGCGCTCGATCGACTGCACCGTCGACAACGTCCAGTCGAGCCAGCGCTCGACGGCTGCGCGGTGTCGCGGCTGCGCAGGATAGAGCGGGGTGTCGCCGCCATAGGCGAGACAGAGATATCGCATGATCGCGTTGCTCTCCCACAGCACGAAGTCACCGTCGACCAGGGTCGGGATGCGGCCGTTCGGATTCATCGCGAGGTAATCGGCTTCGTTGTTGCGGCCGAACTGCATGCCGGCATCGATGCGCTCATACGTCAGGTCAAGCTCGGCCAGACACCACAGCACCTTCTGCACGTTGACCGAATTGGTGCGACCCCAGATCGTCAGTTTGGCTTTGTTGGACATGTCGTGCCTCCCCCATCACGCGATGCGTCGTGTTCTTGTTTGCACATGTTAACGCAAAAAGCCCCGCTTCTGGCGGGGCTTTTCGGTTGAACGCGTCGCGTAATCAGTCTCTTGTCGTCGTTCCCGGCGATCAGCGGCCGAAGAACAGCCACAGCAGAATGATCACCGGGATCGGCACGCCCAACAACCACAGCAAGATTCCTCGACCCATCTCGGCCTCCTCATATCCTCTCCGTCAATCGGAGCGACAACGCGAGGGTGGGCTTGATGTTCCGGCCGTGATGCAGGGGATGAGCGCCTTGCGACGCCTACCAATGTCCGGTGTTCGGCATCGACAGCCACGGCTCGGCGGGGGCCTTCGGCTCGCCCTTCTGCAACAGCTCGATCGAGTGCAGGTCGGGCGAGCGGACGAACGCCATGTTGCCGTCGCGCGGCGGCCGGTTGATGGTGACGCCGAGCTTCATCAGGCGGTCGCAGGTGGCGTAGATGTCGTCGACCTCGTAGGCGAGGTGGCCGAAGAAGCGATCCTCGCCGTATTTTTCCTCGTCCCAATTGTAGGTGAGCTCGACGAGCGGCGCGCCGCGGGTCGGCGGCAGGCTCTTCAGCAGGTGTTCATCTTCGGGTGCGCAGAGAAACACCAGGGTGAAGCGGCCCTTGTCGTTGTCGATCCGGCGCACCTCCTTGAGGCCGAGCGCATCGGAATAGAATTTCAGCGCGACGTCGAGATTGCGCACGCGCAGCATGGTGTGAAGATAACGCATCGTTTCTTGTCTCCCTGAGCTTCAAGCGGATGTTCAACGGCCGCCTGCGGATGCCGATCCATAGCAGCAATCCGCGTGCCTGCGCAGCACGCCTGAGCCTGCGGCGATGCGCGCTCGCGCGGATGTGTGGGGTCGCGCGACGATGCCTGCAGTCGGTTTGGACGCCGGCGAATCGCTGTTTTCAGCCGTGATTCGCAGCACGAATGAACCGGCCTGGTGCGTACGCATACGGGTTTTTCAGCGCTTTTTGCCGGTCATGTGCGGCCAAAATCACGCAGGAGCATCGAAAATGCCTGGAAATATAGGGGAAAATGAATCGCACGCTCCATTCGATCGGCATCGCAGCTTGACTTCTCCGCGCTCCGTTGGAATTTTGGCGCCGCTGTGGGTGCTTCGGGGCCCCTTGAAATGCAGGAGAATCCCGAAAATCGCGGGGTGTACCACCACCAGACGACTGAAGTCCCGGCTGTGCAATGCAGCCAGAAAACCCCGACCAGTCTGCGCAGCAATGCGCTGATAGCCGCGCAGTCGTCACGTCATTCATCGGTACCAATCATAAGGAGATACGATGGCTACCCAACTCTCGAAGTCGCAACTCATCGAGAAGATCGCGACCACCACCGAGCTGTCCAAGCGTGACGTCAAGAACGTCATGGAGACGCTCACGGACGTCGGCCACAAGGAGCTGAAGAAGAACGGCGTGTTCCTGGTGCCGGGCTTCGCCAAGTTCGTCGTCGTCAAGAAGCCGGCCGTCAAGGCGCGCAAGGGCACCAACCCCTTCACCGGCGAAGAGATGATGTTCAAGGCCAAGCCGGCCCGCAAGATCGTGCGCGCCCGCCCGGTCAAGGCCGCCAAGGACGCGGTCGCCTGATCCTGCTTCGGCAGTTTCGATGAGGCGCGAAGGCCCCCTGAAAAGGGGGCCTTTTCGTTTGTGGGTGCACGGTTGGGAAGCGGCGTCGCGCGGGCCCGCCTCCTGCGGGCGCCGAAACGACAGCAGCGCCAGCACGACGGAATATCTTCGTCGCGTGGCGCCACCCTCGATGACTGGGCCCTGAAATTCCCAGTACTGATGTGTCTGGGGCAGCCGCCCAAAGGTTCAAGCCGGCGTGCAACGATTTGGCGGCGGCCGAAGGAATATTCTGGACCGGGTCGCCGCGCTTGCCTGGAAGGGCTGCGCATTGCAGGGGACGTCGGGGCGGCGCTGGGGAAAAGCCTGGCTTGATTGCGCAGCAAGCCGCTGATCAGACGCTTGAAAGCCGGGGCGGCGAAGCTGTGGATATGCCGCGGATGGTCTGTGGAAAGAGCTAAAGGGCGCCGCCGATCGCCGCGCTGCCGTCAGGCCTCGGCCGCATCATCGCCGTGGACGTCGGCCGTCGCGTCAGCGCCGCCAGCGTGATGGCGGGATGCGATGACGACGAAGCCGCCATAGCCAATGATGTTGACCAGAAGTTCGAACCAGGATGCCATTGCCCGTCCCACCGAGACAATCCTGAACCAATGGCCCAGCGGTTGGTTCCCGCACGCCAGGCGGCGAGCAGTGCTGCAACCAATTCGCCGGGGTCTGCGTTGTTTGGACGCATCGGAATTGGAGGACAGCAACCATGAGAAAAACACTGGCAGCTCTGGCGACCGCAGGCGCCGTCGCCGCAACCGCGCTCGCTGCACCGGCCCCGGCTCAGGCGCGCGGCCTCGGACCCGGCCTCGCCTTCGGACTGGCGGCGGGCGCGCTGACAGCGGGCGCAATCGCGGCGTCGCATCCGTACTATTATGGTCCGGACTACGGCTACGCCTACGGCCCGCGTTACGTCTACGCACCGGGTCCGTATGCCTATTACGGTGGGCCCTACTATCACCGCTACCACCGCTGGCACCATCACTGGTAAGCGCCCGCGCCGGTGAGGCGATCGAGCCCCGGGCAACCCCCCGGGGCTCTTTTCGTGCTGGCTGCGGATCGGCCTATTCGGCGGCCTCGCCGCGCAGGGCCTTGCGCCAGGCCTGCCGCGCAAATTCCTCGCGCTCGCGCGCGAACCTCTCCTGCGTTGACTTGAATCGCGCAAGTCGTGCCGTGATCTCGGCGCGCTCCTGCGTCCGCCGATCGTCCTGCGTCTCGTTCTGTCCCACGGATCCTCACTGCTCCGGTCGCACTCCGGCGAGTCCAGCCATGAGACGCGTGACAAACTTCCTGGCGAATCGCTGGCGCGATGTGGCTGCTCGATTGCGGCGCGATTGCGGAGGCGCTCGCTCATCATGCGACGAGCGCGATGTGAGTTGGGGAGGGCAGGCGAGGCGAATGCCGGTCATCCATCCATTCAGCGGTCGCGGCTGCGCCAGAGACTCGCTCCGCTTGCAAGACGGTTTGATGGTTCCGACTGATGCCGAATGGCTGCACATCACGTGCGCGACCTCGCCAGCAGCGATGTCGTCGCCGACGTGATATGGAGAGGAGAGGGCCATGACGCGACGCGTGACGCTTTGGAGCCGCCGTTAATGATTGCTACCGATCTGCAGGATGGCGTGAACCGCCTCGGCGACATGATCGCAGCCGCGCGCGTCATCGTGCCGTTCACCGGGGCCGGCATCTCGACCGAGACCGGCATCCCGGATTTCCGCTCGCCGGGAGGACTTTGGACGCGCAACCGGCCGATCGACTTCCAGGAGTTCGTCGCCAACCAGGATGCGCGCGACGAGGCGTGGCGGCGGCGCTTTGCGATGCAGGAGACGTTTGCCGCAGCGCGTCCCGGCCGCGGCCACCGCGCGCTGGCCTCACTCTACCGCGCCGGCAAGATCCCGGCCGTCATCACCCAGAACATCGATAACCTGCATCAAGACTCCGGCTTCGCCGCCGAGCACGTGATCGAGCTGCATGGCAACACCACTTATGCGCGCTGCATCGGATGCGGGCAGCGCTACGAGCTCGACTGGGTGCGGGAGCGATTTGAGCGCGACGGCGCACCGGACTGTCCGGAATGCGCCGAGCCGGTGAAGACGGCGACCGTGTCGTTCGGTCAATCCATGCCGGAGGGCGAGATGCAACGCGCGGCAGAGCTCGCGCAGCACTGTGACCTGTTCATTGCGATCGGCTCATCGCTGGTTGTATGGCCGGCGGCGGGCTTTCCGTTGATGGCAAAGCAGGCGGGTGCGCGACTCGTGATCATCAACCGGGAACCGACCGATCAGGACGACGTTGCCGACCTCGTTATTCAGCACGATATCGGCGAAGTACTCGGACCGTTCGTCCGTAATTGAACGGAAATTGATGCATTTTTGTCGGCAAGTCTGTTCATATGCCTCACTGAATCCGATTTTTGTCTATGCGCGGCACGAGGGAATGTTATCTTTGATTCGAGAGATTCGCGTGACTCGTCGAGGGTATAGACGGTGAGCACGCGCAGGGCGCCGTTGCAGGGGTGGCGGCTCACAATTCATCTGTGAGGTCCGGGGTTATGGGGTCGGACGGATTTGAGTCCAAGAAGCTTGGAGTACCGGTTGCTGGTGTAACTACACCAAACCGGCTCGGGGCAGACTATCAGGTCGGCGTCGCGCGCGACTCGGCGATCGATGCGCTTGCTGGTCTTGGCGAGAACCTTGTCGAAATCAGCGGCGTCATCAAATGGTTCGACGCCTCGAAGGGATACGGCTTCATCGTTCCCGACAATGGCTGGCCGGATGTCCTGCTGCACGTCACCGTGCTCAGGCGCGACGGCTATCAGACCGCCTATGAAGGCGCCCGGCTGGTCGTCGAGTGCGTCCAGCGCGCCAAGGGCTACCAGGCTTTCCGCATCGTCTCGATGGACGAGTCGACAGCGATCCACCCGGCCCAGATGCTGCCGCCGCGCACCCACGTCACGGTCACGCCGACCAGCGGGCTGGAGCGTGCGCAGGTCAAGTGGTTCAACCGTCTTCGCGGCTTCGGCTTCGTGACCTGCGGCGAGGGCACGCCGGACATCTTTGTTCACATGGAGACCCTGCGGCGGTTCGGCATGACCGAGCTGCGCCCCGGCCAGTGGGTTCTGGTCCGCTATGGGCCGGGCTCCAAGGGCATGATGGCGGCCGAGATCCACCCGGAGACTGGCTCGCCGGCGCTGTCCTCGCACTGAGCGGGACATGGAGAGGACTGCTGCAGAGCCCCGGATCCGCGGGGCTTTGTCGTTTGTAGGGCCGTTGTCTCGGTGGAGGCCGGCCTTCCAGGTGCCATTTCGTCCTTTTCGGCTTGCCATTCTCCGCTTCCGGCAGGCAGCCGTCCGTCGGACGGCCCACGGTCTTGCTGCTGACGCTGCGACCGTGTAGTGACGTGGTCCTCGCAGGATCATGGTCCTTTCGGGACATCGGGGTATAGCGCAGCCTGGTAGCGCGGCAGTTTTGGGTACTGCAGGTCGTTGGTTCAAATCCAGCTGCCCCGACCATCTCCCCTTGATGTCACGGGCGTGTGCGGTCGCGGCGTTCCCAATGGTTGCGCAACCAGCACTGTGCTGGTGATGATCAAAATTGAAGCGAAGAGACCGTAGCCACCCGGTCTAACCAAGGACGCGTCACGAAAAGCTTGGCGTGTGCGATGGAGATGGGCTGTCCCGAAAAAAGTTCGGATGCTCCCGCAGCGGCAAGACCCGGGAGCATCCGAAGTGGTGCGGGTGAATCCGGGGAAGGAACATCCGCCAGCCCTCACATCATCGCAACCGAGATCCCGCGTCTTTGCGCTAAATCAAATCAACTGCTCGGGTCTGGCGTGGCCGCGTGAGCAACGTCGCTGATGCGCATAGAGCGGCGGCAGGGGCGTGACGTCGCCCCGCGCGAGCCGTGATCACCACCAAAACAAAGCCGGCCGCGCTAGGGCGGCCGGCTTGGCAAACGATTGGATGGAGGCGACGGTTCGGCCGCTTCGACTCTGTCAGAGGCGCAAGCGTCAGCCCGCAGTGCCGGTCGCCACGCGCGGCGGGGCCATCTTGAAGTGCTGCTTGGCGTAGGCGACGATCTGACGGTCGGTCGGATGATCGGCTGCCTCGACCGCCACGACGCGCTTGCCGACCGCAGGATGCTTCTCGTGCAGGTACTTGGCGAGCTCGGTCTTGGCGCTGGCCGGGCCGATGATCAGGATCTCGCCAGCATCGTTGAGCGCGCTCGCGATCTCCTCGAGGAAATGTTTGTCCGTCGCCGCATGGCCGCTGCCGATGGCGTTCGCCTTGTGGTGCAGGTGCTTGGTCTGCAGATGCGGATGCAGCGTCACCTCGTCGGCGCCGGTGAGGCCGATGTGAAACAGCTTGGCCTGGCTGTGGTCGAGCCACACGACGGCATGGAAATGGGTCGGCATGATCTGGTCCTTGTCAGCAAATCGCCGCGTGAGCAGCTTGCGCGTTCGCTCGTGGAGCGCGCGCCGCGGTACGCGGCACCTTTGTGCTGAGGACCTTAGCCGGCTGCCACCATGCCGGCTTGATGCAGGTCAACGGTGAAGGCCGCCCGATGGCGAGCGGCCTTCAGCCTCACTTCGGCGCGGCCGTCTTGAACTCGGCGGTCTTCTCGGCGGTCTTGGAGGCGGCCGGCTTCGGCTGCGGCTTGTCCTGCCGCTTCGACCACGAGATGTAATAGGCCACCGTCGTCATGATCGCGATACCGGCTGCACTGACCAGGATCTGCGCCAGCAGCGAGCCCGAGCTCAGCATCAGGGTGAAGTGTCCGATGAAGGACAGAAAGACGCCGACGCAGAACACCGCGAGCGACTGCTGACCGCACACCACCAGCGGATCGAAGCCCTTCCACTCCAGGCCCGGCCACTCCTTCGGCACGAAGCGGATCACCAGGATCACGATCACCACGAAGTGCAGGAAGCGGTAGGGCGCCAGATTGGTCTTGTCGTTCGGATTGAACGCGGAATACAGCCAATGCGGAAACATCGCCCCGAAATCGGGGAAGCGCCCGGCCATGGTCATGACCAGCGCGAGCAGCAGATAGCCGAGACAGAAATAGAGTGTCGCCGGCGCCATGATGATACTCATCGAGCGGCGGGCGCCGCCGAGCGCGCACCATGAGCCGAACACGAATAGCACCTGCCAGCAATACGGATTGAAGTACCAGGTGCCGGCCGGATAGGCGGCGAAATTCCAGCCCATCTGCCGCGCCACGAGCCACAGCACGATCGAGGCGATCATGGTGAGGTCCGGCTGGCGCAGCATCATCCACAGCACCGGCGGGAAGAATCCCATCAGCACGATATAGAGCGGCAGCACGTCGAGATTGACCGGCTTGAACTTCAGGATCAGGCCCTGCGCCAGCGTGTCGCTGGCATGATCGACGAGACCGGCGACATTGAACTCGTCGATGATCTCGGACACGCCGAACCGCGTCGCCAGATAGCTGATGGCCACAATATAGATGACGAACAGCACGATGTGAGCGACGTAGAGCTGCCACACCCGCTTGGTCAGCCGCGTGGCCCCGACGATGAAGCCGCGGTCGATCATCATGCGGGCATAGACGAACGAGGCGGTATAGCCGGAGATGAAGACGAACAGGTCGGCGGCGTCGCTGAAGCCGTAATTCCGGGTGGTGATCCAGTTCACCACATTGTCCGGGATGTGATCGAGATAGATCGCCCAATTGGCGATGCCGCGAAACAGGTCGAGCCGCAGGTCGCGCCCTCTGTCGGGCAGCGTGGCATTGATTTTCATGGCCGCTTCAACGCACTGTTTTGAATGGGAAACGTCGGAGAGCAGGGAGGCGCCGTGGCAGTCGACCGAGATTGTCACGGGACGGCAGAATGACTATACGGAGCACGATAGACGGTCATGTCCAGGATGGGAATCACCGTTCCGTGCTGAAACTTGCGTGTAACCCATCCCGGCCGTTTCCGCCAAATGCCTGACGACCGCTGCTTCGAGGGGCTCTTCCAGCCATGACCGCACGCATTTTCAAGCCGGCCAAGAACGCCATGCAATCGGGCAAGGCCAAGACCCGGGACTGGCAGCTCGATTACGAGCCGGAGCAGCCGCGTTCGGTCGAGCCGCTGATGGGCTGGACCTCGTCGTCGGACATGAAGCAGCAGGTCACGCTGCGCTTCGACAGCAAGGAAGAGGCGATCGCCTATTGCGAGCGCAAGGGCATTCCCTACCAGGTGATCGAGCCGAAGGAGCCGGTGAAGCGGCAGGTCGCCTATGCCGACAACTTCTCGTTCCGCCGCGGCGAGCCCTGGACGCACTGATCGCGCATCGGAGGTCTATCCGGGCGGATCGTCGCCGCTGGGGATCGGGAGGGCTCCGTCCTTCGACTGGCCCAGCGACGGGAAGCTTCTGATCGTGCGAACGCCGGGCAGCGCCGCAAACTGCCGAAGCTGCCGGCTCATGCCATCGACCCCGGTCGAGACGCATTTCAGCAGGAAGTCTGCATCTCCCGACAGCCGCCAGCATTGCTGGACCCACGGTAACGGCATGATCGCCGCCTCGAAGGCTGCGAGCGCGGCCTGGTTCTGGCTCTCGAGCTGGATCGTGACGAACGAGACCACCTCATAGCCCAGCGCCCGTTCGTCGATCGTGGCGCGGATCGCCTTGATCACACCACTGCCGCGCAGCGCGCGAACCCGGCGGAGGCAGTTCGGATGCGAGATGCCGACCCGGTCGGCGAGCTCGTTGATGCGGATGCGACCGTCGGCCTGGAGCTCCGCGAGAATCTTGCGGTCGATCGCGTCGAGGTCGGGCCGCTCCGCCATCGCCGCTAGGCCTGCGCCGGCGTTGTCACGCCGCGGGGCATGACCCCGGACAGCACCAGCTTTTCATGCGCGGCGATGATCGCGTCCTTGGTCAGCCGGCCGCCGGGACGGTACCAGCTGCACAGTCCCGTCAGCAGCGCGATGATCGCGAAGGTCGCGACCTGGACGTCGTCGACGTCGAACACGCCCTCCGCGACACCTTCGGTGAGGATGTCGGCGAGCCGGCGCTCATAGGCGCCGCGTAGCGCCACCACCGCCTCATAATTGCGCGGCTCGAGGCTGCGCAGCTCCGAATTGGCGATGAAGACCTCACGCTTCCGCGTCATGTGATAGCTGACATGGAAGGCGACGAATGCCCTGAGACGGTCGAGCGGCCCCTGCGTGTCCTGTAGCGCCAGCTCGAGCTCACCCAGGAGGTCATTGATATGGTCCTGGATCAGCTCGGCGAGCAGCTCCTGCTTGGTGCTGATGTGATTATAGAGAGATCCGGGCTGGATGCCGACCTCGGCCGCCAGCTGACGCAGGCTCATGGCCTCATAGCCGTGCTGAAAGATCAGCCGCAGGCCGGCCTTGCGAATCGCTTCCATCGTGGTCGGACCGTGGGATCCGATCGTGCGTGCCATCTCACCCTCGCCGCTGCCGACAGGTGGGGCGACCCGAGACAAGCAGACATCCCTGGTTCGCCGGTAAAAGCTTCATCTTCTCAAGGAGAAGGAGGATCATCTCGAACTCTACAACAATCCGCTTGAGAATAGAATTTAAAAACGTATGATCGTTTAATTCCAGAACAACGGAGCGGCTTCCAGCGGCCGCCGGGGGCAGGGAGGACAGCATGCCCGCAGAGATGGTACATCCTGACTTGCAGCGGCCTTCGCGGCCGCGCGCTGTCTGACGCGTGCTCTCACGGCTCTCCATCCGGCCCCAGCAACGAAAGCGCCGATCATGACGCTTGCTTCCACGATCGATCCCTCCTCCGCCGACTTCGCCCGCAACGCCGATGCGATGCGCGTGCTGGTCGGCGACCTCAAAGCCAAGCTCGGACAGGTCGCCGAGGGCGGCGGCGAGGCGTCACGCAAGCGGCATCTGGCGCGCGGCAAGATGTTGGCTCGGCAGCGCGTCGACCTGCTGCTCGACCCCGGGACGGCGTTCCTGGAGCTGTCGCCGCTGGCGGCGCATGGGCTGTATGGCGGCGACGTGCATTCGGCCAGCATCGTCACCGGCATCGGCCGCATCGCCGGCCGCGAATGCGTCGTCGTCGCCAACGACGCGACGATCAAGGGCGGCACCTATTACCCGATGACGGTGAAGAAGCATCTGCGCGCCCAGGACATCGCGCGGCAGAACAATCTGCCTTGCGTCTACATGGTGGATTCCGGCGGCGCCTTTCTGCCGCTGCAGGACGAGATTTTCCCAGACGAGCGGCATTTCGGCCGCATCTTCTTCAACCAGGCGCAGATGTCGGCCGCGGGCATTCCGCAGATCGCGATCGTGATGGGCTCGTGCACGGCCGGCGGCGCCTATGTGCCGGCGATGTCCGACGAGAGCATCATCGTGCGCAATCAAGGCACGATCTTCCTCGGCGGCCCGCCGCTGGTGAAGGCCGCAACCGGCGAGGTCGTCAGCGCCGAGGAGCTCGGCGGCGCGGACGTGCATTCGCGGCAGTCGGGCGTGACTGACCATTACGCGCAGAACGACGCGCATGCGATCGGCATCGCGCGCCGCATCGTCGGCACCTTGAAGCCGCCGGGCGCGCGCACCATGCTCAACATGCGCGAGGTCCGTGAGCCTCGCTATGTTGCGGAGGAGATCTACGGCGTGGTGCCAGTCGACGGCCGCAAGCCGTTCGACGTGCGCGACATCATCGCGCGCGTTGTCGACGGCTCGGAGTTCGACGAGTTCAAGAAGCTCTACGGCCAGACTCTCGTGTGTGGCTTTGCCCACATCTTCGGCTATCCCGTGGGCATCATCGCCAATAACGGCATCCTGTTCAGCGAGAGCTCGCTGAAGGGCGCGCACTTCATCGAGCTGTGCTGCCAGCGCAACATTCCGCTGGTGTTCCTGCAGAACATCACCGGGTTCATGGTCGGCAAGAAGTACGAAGCCGGCGGCATCGCGCGCGACGGCGCCAAGCTGGTGACAGCGGTCGCGACTGCCTCGGTGCCGAAATTCACCGTCGTGATCGGCGGCTCCTACGGCGCCGGCAACTACGGCATGTGCGGCCGGGCCTATTCACCGCGCTTCCTGTGGATGTGGCCGAACGCCCGCATCTCGGTGATGGGCGGCGAGCAGGCGGCGATGGTGCTGAGCCAGGTCCGTCGCGACGGCATCGAGGCCAAGGGCGAGAGCTGGCCGGCGGAAGAGGAAGAGAAATTCCGTAGCCCCATCCGCGCGCAATACGAGGCGCAGGGCAATCCGTACTACGCGACGGCGCGGCTGTGGGACGATGGCGTGATCGATCCCGCCGATACGCGCCTGGTGCTCGGGCTTGGATTGTCCGCTGCCGCCAATGCCCCGGTCGAGCCGACCAAGTTCGGCCTGTTCAGGATGTGATCATGGCTCGTCCCGGATTGTATCGTCGCTTCCGCAAGCTCCTGATCGCCAACCGCGGCGAGATCGCCGTGCGCGTGATCCGCACCGCGCGCGCGATGGGATTGAAAACCGTCGCGGTCTATTCCGAGGCCGACCGCAACGCGCTGCACGTCGCACTCGCCGACGAGGCCGTGCTGCTCGGCCCTGCGCGCGCCCGCGACTCCTATCTCAATATCGAACGGCTGATCGAGGCCGCCAAGGCGACCGGCGCCGAAGCGGTCCATCCCGGCTACGGCTTCCTGTCCGAGAGCGCCGAGTTTGCGCAGGCCTGTCTCGACGCCGGGCTCGTCTTCGTCGGGCCAACGGCGGCGATGATCACCGCGATGGGCTCGAAGTCCGGCTCGAAATTCCTGATGGAGCAGGCCGGCGTGCCGCTGGTGCCCGGCTATCACGGCGAGGCCCAGGACGAGGCGACGCTCGCCAACGAAGCCGCGCGGATCGGCTACCCCGTGCTGATCAAGGCCTCCGCCGGCGGCGGCGGCCGCGGCATGCGCGTGGTGAATGCGGCCGGCGATCTCACTGACGCCGTCACGAGCGCCAAGCGCGAGGCCAAGGCGGCGTTCGGTGACGATCGCGTGCTGATCGAGAAGTACGTGCAGAACCCGCGTCACATCGAGGTGCAGATCGTCGGCGACAGTCACGGCAATCTCGTCTCGCTGTTCGAGCGCGAATGCACGCTGCAGCGCCGGCACCAGAAGGTGATCGAGGAGGCGCCATCGCCGACGTTGTCCCCGGCGCAACGCGAAACGGTGTGTGCCGCGGCGAGGCGTGCTGCCGGCGCCGTGAATTATGTCGGCGCGGGGACGATCGAGTTCGTCTCCGACGGGCGGGACGTGTTCTTCATCGAGATGAATACGCGTCTGCAGGTCGAGCATCCCGTGACCGAGCTGATTACCGGCGTCGATCTCGTGGAATGGCAGCTGCGCGTCGCCTTCGGGGAGGCGCTGCCGCTGACGCAGGATCAGATCAAGCTCAACGGTCACGCGATCGAAGCGCGCGTCTACGCCGAGAACCCGGCGAAGAACTTCATGCCTTCGGTCGGCACGATCAAGACCTGGCGGACGCCGGCCGAGACGGGCGGCCTGCGCATCGATGCCGGCTATCGGGAAGGCGATGCCGTCTCGCCCTATTACGACGCGATGCTGGCCAAGATGATCGCCTGGGCGCCGACGCGCGAGGTCGCGATCGAGCGGCTCAATCGCGGCCTGGAAGATACGGATGTCCGCGGCATCGTCAGCAACATTCCGTTCCTGTCGGCGCTGCTGACCCATCCCGACGTCGTGACCAATGCCATCGACACCGGCTTCATCGAACGGCATCTGACACAACTGACGCGCTTGGGCGCCGTCGCCGGCGATGTCGAGCTGTGCGCCGCGGTCGCGGCCATTCTCATCGACGAGCAGAGCGCGGCAGCGAAGGAGCAGGGCTCGCCGTGGCGGTCGTCAGGGTGGATGCCGGTCGGCCTGCGGCAGCGCGTGTTCTCGTTCCGCGCGGGCGCCGGAGCAGAGCCGCAGACGGTCACGCTCGCCTATGGCCCGGGCGTGCAGACACTGATGGTTGATGGGCGCGTGACGGTGTTCTCGGCTGTTCCCACCGATGATGGCGGTTTCGACCTTGTGCGTGACGGGGTCAAATCCCATGTGGTGGCCGTCATCGAGGGGCACGAGCTGTATCTGCGCACCCGCAACGGCCGCTTCGATCTGCACTGGATCGATCCGTTCGGCGGCGACGACGAGGAGCAGGGCGGTGAGGACAAGATCGTCGCGCCCCTGCCGGGCACGGTGGTGGCGTTGCTGGCGCAGGAGGGGGCGGTCCTGGAGAAGGGCGCGGCCATCCTGACGCTGGAGGTGATGAAGATGGAGCAGACCCTGCGGGCGCCGTTCGCGGGCGTGCTCAAGGCGATCAAGTGCAAGGTCGGCGACATCGTCCAGGAAGGCGTCGAATTGGCAGAGGTCGAACCCTCCGCCTGATCCTCCAACTTCAAGAGGTCAGCCATGAGCGAGAGCGTGCGCATCATCGAAATGGGCCCACGCGACGGGCTGCAGAACGAGAAGACGTCCGTCAGCGTCGCCGACCGCATCGCCTTCGTCCGCGCGCTGGTCGACGCGGGCCTGACGACGGTCGAGGTCGGCGCGTTCGTCTCGCCCAAGGCGATCCCGCAGATGATGGGTTCGGACGAGGTGATGCGCAGCGTGGCCGCGCTGCCGGGCGAATTCCATGTATTGGTGCCCAACGTGAAGGGCTATGAGGCTGCCCACGCTGCAGGTGCCAAGGTGATCTCGGTGTTCACCGCGGCCTCGGAGAGCTTCTCCCGCGCCAATATCAACTGCTCCATCGAGGAGTCGCTGGAGCGGTTCAAGCCGGTCGTGGCGCACGCCAAGACCGACGGCATCAAGGTGCGCGGCTACGTCTCCTGCGTGCTCGGCTGTCCCTATGAGGGCGAGATCAAGCCGCAGGCCGTCGCCGGCGTCGCCAAGGCGCTGTGGGACCTCGGCTGCTACGAGGTCTCGCTCGGGGACACGATCGGGGTCGGCACGCCGCTCAAGGCCAAACAGATGCTGCGGGCCGTCTGCGACGACGTGCCGGTCTCGCATCTGGCGATGCATTTCCACGACACCTATGGCCAGGCGCTCGCCAACCTCTATGCCGGCATGGAGGAGGGTGTCCGCGTCATCGACTCGGCCGCCGGCGGCCTCGGCGGTTGCCCGTTCGCGCCGGGCGCGACGGGAAATGTCGCGACCGAGGATGTCGTCTACATGCTCGAGGGCATGGGGATCCGGACCGGTGTCGACATGACCAAGCTGCTGGCGGCCACCAACGAGATGAGCCGCCTGCTGGGCCGTCCTCCGGTCAGCCGCGTCGCAGCCGCGCTGAATGCGAAGGCCAAGCGCGCGGGTGGCGAATAGTTTCCATTCGCCACCCGTCGTCCTCTTTCAGCGCGTCAGCGGCTCAGATCCGGGCCCATCACGAGGTCCGGCAGGCCGGTCGAGATCTGCGGCACGAAGCAGAGCAGCAACACCGCGGCCATCATCAGCAGCACGAACGGCAGCGTCCCCCAGATCACGTCGCGCAGAGGAATGTCCGGCGCGACGTTGCGGATGACGAAGATGTTCAGCCCCACCGGCGGGTGGATCAGGCCCATCTCCATCACGATCGTCATGACCACGCCGAACCAGATGATGTCGAAATTCGCGGCGCGCAGCGGCGGCAGGATGATCGGCGCGGTCATCAGGATGATCGACACCGGCGGCAGGAAGAAGCCGAGCACGACCACCATCAAGAGGATCGCGAACAACAGCTCCCAGCGCGGCAGGTGCATCGCGACGATGTACTCCGCGACGGATTGCGAGATGTGCAGGTAGCTCATCACGTAGGAGTAGAGCAGCGACATGCCGATGATCAGCATCAGCATCGTCGACTCGCGCAGCGTCGCCCGCATGATCGGTGCGAGATCGCCGGGGCTCCAGACCCGGTAGATGATCGCGATCAGCACCAGCGCCAGGATGCCACCGAGGCCGGCGGTCTCCGACGGCGTGGCGAAGCCGCCATACAGCGCGACCATGACGCCGGTCAGCAGCAGCACGAACGGGATCACGCGCGGCAGCACCGAGAAGCGCTGCGCCATGGTGAAATCGTCCTTGGTCAGGATGTCCGACCAGGCGCCCGACTTCTCGTAGGCCGTCTTGGCCTGCGCGTATTCCTGGCGGAAGCGCACCACGGCATAGACGCCGAACAGGGTGACGAGCAGCAGCCCAGGCCCGATACCGGCCAGGAACAGCCGTCCCAGCGACTTCTCCGCGGCGATCGCGAACAGGATCATCGTGATCGACGGCGGCAGCAGGATGCCAAGCGTGCCGCCGGCGGCGATGATGCCGGCGGCGAAGCCACCGGAATAGCCGCGCTTGCGCATCTCGGGAATTCCGGCCGATCCGATCGCCGAGCAGGTCGCGGGCGAGGATCCGGCCATTGCCGCGAACAGCGCGCACGCGAACACGTTGGCGACCCCCAGGCCGCCGGGCACGCGGTGCAGCCACGCATGCAGCGCAGAGTACAGATCCTGGCCGGCGCGGGAGCGGCCGATCGCGGCGCCCTTGAGGATGAACAGCGGGATCGACAACAGCGTGATCGACGCCATCTCCTCGTAGACGTTCTGCGTCACCGTATCGAGCGAGGCGGTCGGCATGTAGATCGCCATGAACACCACGGCGACGGCGCCGAGCGCGAATGCGATCGGCATGCCCGCGAACATCGCAAACAGCGTCGCGAGCCCATAGGAGAGCCCAATTCCAAATACGCTCATCGACGCGCTCCGGTGAGCGGCGCCACGATCTGCAGCAGCATCTGGATGCAGAGCAGGGTCATTCCTGCAGCCATCAGGCCGTAGGGAATGGCCAGCGGCGGCGACCACATTGAATTCGAGACCTGGCCGTCGACCCAGGCTTCATGAGTCAGGGTCCAAGACTTCCAGGTGAAAAAGGCACAAAACAGAAAGCTGGCGACGTCGACCAGCCAGAGCCTGATCTTGTTGGCGAGCGGCGACATCAGGCCGACGAAGGCCTCGATGCTGACATGGCCGCGATGCTCCTGCACGTAGGCGGCGGTCATGAAGGTGGCGCCGACCAGCAGGAACACGGCAGCCTCGTCCTGCCAATAGTTGGCGGCCTTGAACAGCGCCCGGCCGGCCACGCTGTAGCTGAGGATAACGCAGGCCGCGACCAGCGCGATCGCGGCGAACACGACGATGATGCTGTTGAGAGTCGAGATCACACGCTGAAGCGGCGCCAGCGGTCCGCTGGCGCCGGTGGTCGGCGTGGTCTCGCTGTCCGAGACGGGGGCGTGCATTGCTCAGGCCGCGACGTCGGATGCGAGCTTGAGGAGCTTGGCGCAATTCGCCGACTTGCCGCCATAGTCCTTCCAGGCGGTGTCGCGGGCGATGTCGCGCCACTTGTTGACAGTCTCGACGTCGAGCTCGGCAACCTTGGCGCCGGCCTTCTCGTAGACCTTGGCGACCTCGATATCGTCCTCCTGTGCGCCCTTGCGCCCGAACGCCTCCATCTCCGTGCCGACCGCGAGCAGGATGTCCTGCTGGTTCTTCGGCAGCTTGTCGAACGAGGCCTTCGACATCATCAGCGGCTCGAGCATGAACCAGTAGGAGGCCTTGGCGCCGGAGGTCAGGGCCTTCGAGACCTCCTCCAGGCGGAACGAGATCAGGCTGGTGGAGGAGGTGATGCCGGCGTCGCAGGCGCCGGTCTGCATCGCCGTGTAGATTTCGTTCGAGGGAACCGAGAGCACCGATGCACCGGCGGTCTGCAGCACCATGTCCATCTCGCGCGAGCCGCCGCGCACCTTCATGCCCTTGGCATCCTCGGGGGTGACCAGCGGACGCGAGCGGCTGGCAACGCCGCCGGCCTGCCAGACCCAGCTCAAGAGGATGATGCCCTTGTCGGCGAGGAAATCGCTCAGCGCCTTGCCGACCGGCTCGTTCTTCCAGCGCATGCCCTGGTCGTAGGTGGTAACCAGACCTGGCATCAGCGCGATGTTGGTTTCGGGAACTTCGCCGCCGGCGTAGGGCATCGGATACAGGCTGATGTCGAGCGCGCCCTTCCGCATCGCCGAGAACTGCGCCACCGTCTTGATCAGCGACGAATTCGGATAGATCTCGGCGGCAATTTCGCCGCCCGAGCGCTTGGCAACTTCTTCGGCGAACACCCGGCACAGCCGGTCACGGAAGTCGCCCTTGTCGATGGTTCCACCCGGGAACTGATGCGAGATCTTCAGCGTGGTTGCAGCATGGGCCGTGCCGGTTCCAAAGCGCAGGATGGCAGGCGCAGCGAGCGCGGAAGCGATGACGTGACGGCGTGAGAGCATGAGATTTCCCCTGGACAACTTCTGGTTGGGTTCCCGACCGCGGTTCGCTGGCATAATCGATACGAGCCGATTTTCCGATTTACCTCTAGCCGAACTCGACGGTCCGTTCGAGGTCAAATGCAAGAGAAGCGACATATTGCTGCGGCGCAACTGTCGAGATCTGAATCCCTTGCGGCGGTTGTACTAACATCGACTTGCCGGGGCGAAATTGTGTCGACCCTCCAAACACCGCAGAACTCGATTCAAATTTGATCGACGAAAATTATTTCGTCGGTCCGTAACAATGATGCCGCGCGGAACGTCGAGATCAGGGAGCGGCGCATTGGTCGCCGTACAACCCCGCACCTCGAAGGAGCGATCATCATGACTTCTCGCAACCGCCTCATCCTCGCCGTGTCCGCCGCCGCTCTCGCCTTCAACGTCGCTCTCGCGCCGGTCGCGTTCGCGGAGGACAAGATGGGCAAGGATGATGGAATGAAGAAGGACTCGATGTCCCACGACGGCATGAAGAAGGACTCGATGGCCAAGGACGGCATGAAGAAGGATGCGATGTCGAAGGACGGGATGAAGAAGGACGACGGCATGATGAAGAAGAACTGAGCCGATCCGATCGCAGCGCTCCTGATCCGATCAGGCTCACGTCTTCACGTCACGATGCTTCACGTCGGCACCCGACGTGGGGGCGCCATGGCGGGCAACCTGCCATGGCGCCGCTTCATCACTTCCTTTTGCCGCGCGCCTTTCGCGCCGCATAGCGCGCGTCGCGCTTGGCCTTCTGCTCCGCTTCGAGCTCGGCCGCGCGGGCGGCAGCTTCTTCCGCCTCGCGGGCGAGTCGGGCGGCCTCCGCGGCCTTTGCTTCTTCCTCGAGACGCTTCTGCTCGGCCTTCGCGGCCTCGCGCTCGAGACGCTGCTGCTCGCGGCGCGCCGCCGCGGCCTCGCGCTCCTGCCGTCGCTTCACGACCTCGGGATCATCAGGCCCGGGCTGCGACTTGAACTTCTGCACGATGCTCTGGCGGGCCTGCTGCGCGGCCTTCTGCCGATCGGCAAATCCGGGTTCCTTGAATCCTCTCATGGAGACGTCGTCACTTCGCTACTGGGGTGGTGTGGTTTGATCGGTAGGATCCGATCGGTGTGGTTCGGTCAGGGGCTGCATGCGCCGCCAAGCCATTCCTCCACGGTGTCGTGAACACGAGCGAAGGCTGACGCGAGGCCGTGTGTATAGGATCGCATGCGTCGATGACAAATGCTTTATCGCCAGTCCTCCACATCGCGCCTTTGCGGCGCTTGCAAGCTTTGTAGCGATCGCTATGTAAGCATCCCCCGTCGTGTCGGCGAAGGTCGGCCGGATGTGAATTTCATCACAGCCCACGGGCGTTGGCGCACCATCCGGGTGCGACATCCAAGGGAGTTTACCGGCATGACCTCGCTGTTTCGGGGGCGCGGGCGCATGGCGCTCGTCCTCACACTTTTTGGTCTCGTGGTCACCGCCGCCGTCATGACCGCGGTCTTCGCCCGGCCCACCCCTGTCCCGGCCGGCGTGCTCGGCGCGGAATGGGAATGCGCGCAGCTGTTCTGGGTGACGAGCTGCACGCGGGTCGCGCCGGTCACGCCGGCCTCGCGCCAGCACCCGGTGCCGCATGGTGCGGCGGCCGATCTGCGCGCCGCCTGAACGCGACGGACCATGAGCGAACCGGATCCCGATGGCAGCGGGCGTGGCGGCGCGATCGCTGCGCTGGTGTTTGCTGCGATCATGGTCGGCTTCGGCCTCTGGCTGGCCCATAGCCTGACCGCTGCGAGCAAGATGCAGGATTGCCTGATGTCGGGCCGCACCAACTGCAACGTCATTGCGCCCGGGCGCTGAGGTCGACGATCTCTGCGGCGAATCAGCGTGCTTTTCACGTATCCTGACGACAGCACCTGGAAGTGGCCGCAAATTTGTCGCGATCTTACCGGTTTGTCGCGAAGAAGGTGGATGGCCGACCTGGTCGGCGCTTGGTCGAGCCGGATTTCGGCCAGCCTCGACCAGGACAACACCGTTGCAGATGACGCGCCAGCGAGGGGTAGGCAAGCATGACGTTGTTCGACCAAACCAGATCCTGGCTGCCGGCCCTCGCGTTCCTGGCTGCCGCTGCCTTGCCGACCCCGAGCCATGCCCAGGGCCCGGGACAAGGACCGGACCAGGG
>NZ_CAFI01000455.1 GCF_000239775.1 Bradyrhizobium sp. ORS 375 | reverse complement strand
GCAGGCGGCGGGGGCGGCGCCTGATGCGGAGGCGCAGCCGGCGGCGCGGCACCGGGGCCTTGGCGCGGCTGCTTCGGCCGACCGTCGGGACCGACCTCACCACCCGGCCCGCCCGGACCTTGCGCGACGACCATGGGCGCGCTCTGTGCGTGAGATGCGGTGGTCGTCAGCTGCATCGCCGAGAAGGCGGTTGTCGCGAGCAGCAGAACGCGAAGTTTGCTCATGTGTTTTGGTGTCCCGAAACGTTCTTTTTGAAGCACGGCGTGATCAACGTTTATGCGTTAGGCTGGATTGTGGCGCAGTTCAAATCCGCGGGGGGATTTATTTCGACGCGAAACAGCCGCCTGGCTGCCGCCATTCATGTCTCATTCAGTCTTGAATTTCAAAGGCTTGGCGGAACACGACGCAGCGAGAGCCGGCGTCCGGCCGGCCCTCTTGGTGTGCATCATGATCAAGGTTCAATCGCGGTCAATCCGTGACCGGACTTGAATCGGTGATCGGACTCGGCGTGGTCGGACCCAGCGGTCCGCGGCCCGGCACCTCGTCCGGCGTCTGTCCCGGCAGCTCGCGCGGCGGGGCCGGCGTATCCGGCTCGTGCACCGGCGGCGGCACTTCGGGGCTCGGGTTTCCCACCGGATCCTCCGGCGGCGGCTCGACGGGATGCCCAGGCGTCGCCGGCGGGATCTCGGGCGGCTCGATCGGCATCACATCGCGACCTTGCGGTTGTCGCCGATATCGGGACGCGTGTTGGTCACCGCTGCCGCGGCCATCTTGACGTAGCTGATCACCGTGCCCGGCGAATCCCAGAACTCGGCGTCGTCAGGCGTGATCTTGAGCAGGCGGATGTTCGGATCCTCGGCGCTGTCCCACCACGCCTTCGCCGTCGTCGTGAACAGCTCGCGAATCTTGGCGCGATCGTTGGAGATCGTCGCGGTCCCGGTCAGCGAGACGTATTTCTGGCTGCCGGCATCCGCGAAGGAGAGGTTGACCTGCGGCGAGCGCGCGATCTCCTCATCCTTGTGGTGGCGCGCGTCGGTGAGGAAATAGATCATGCCTTCGTCGCGCGCGAGATAGGCGCTCATCGGCCGGGCGCGCAGCTTGTCACCGTCCTTGGTGACCAGCATCGCGAAGCCGATCTTCTTCATCAGGTCCCAGGCGCGATCCTGATCGCGCATGTCATCGTTGCTCATGGTCCGCTCCCTGGATGTCAGGGCGATAACGTCGCGTCATGCCGCGATGTTCCGCGACCGATGCGGGAACCCGGCAGAGCGCGCGGATCAGCCGCGCAGCAGCAGGGTGTTGCTGCGCGTGCGGCCGATCTCGCGATAGCCGCGGCTGATCATGTCGGCGAGACAATCGTTCTGCCATTCGTCGCGGGACAGATGCTCGATGACGACCGCGCGCGGCCACAGCGTCTGCGGCGCATCGCGGAAGAAGCAGGTCAGCACCCGGTCCTCGAAACCTTCCACGTCGATCTTCAATGCGTCGACTTTGGTCGCACCGGCCTGTTCGAGAATCGATTGCAGGCGCAGCGACGGGACCTTGAATGCCTCCGCTCCGGCTGTGCCGACCACGATGTGGCTGGCGCCGAGATTGTCGCCGTCCGTCTCGATCATCACCTCGCCGTCGCTGTCGCCCGCCGCGGCCGCCACCAACCTGACCTGCGACAGCGCGGACGCGTTGCGATTGAAGCTCAACCGTGCATGCGTGACCGGATGCGGCTCGATCGCGATCACCTGGCCGTCAGGTCCGACATGGCGTGCCAGTGGCAGCGCGAACGTACCGACATTGGCGCCGATGTCCACCGCGGTGCCGCCCGGCGGCACGTGGCTGCGCAGAAAATCCAGCTCCTCGCGATTGTAGTCCGGGTTGAACAGCGCGCCACGTTCCGTCGCGCTGACCTGATGGTAGAAGCGGAAGTTGGCACCCTGGTAGCTGACATCGACAGGTCCGGCGCGCAGCAGGTTCACCGTGCGCGTCAGCATCGGCCGGAATGCGCCGCGCTTCAGCCCGGAGCCGTGCGCCAGCCTGATCACCAGCGCCTGCGCGGCGTTCGGAGCGAAGGCCCCGAAGGGCGGCGGCGAGGGATCGTTGTCGGGCGTCAAGGTCGGGTCCTGGCAGTCGAGTCCTGGCGAGAGGGCGCCGAGTGATAGCCGGTTTTGCCGCCTAGTCCAATGCAGCCGGCGCGGCCACATTGTGGTCTCACTGCGGCCGATCAGGCCGCCTTGCGCTGGCGCAGGAAGCGGCCGATCAGGCGGCGCTTGCCCTTGCGCGGAATGAGATCGATGTCGCTGACGAGCTTGGCGCCGCCCTTGCGCCGCTCCAGCACGATCTTGCGGCTGTGAAACGCCTCGAGCTCGGCCCGATGCGCCACGCTGACGATGGTGGCCTTCGGCAGCTCGCTCGTCACCATCTGCATCATCTTGTCCTGGCTCTTCTCGTCGAGCGCCGACGTCGCCTCGTCGAGCACGACGATGTCAGGGCTGTGCAGCAGCAGCCGCGCAAAGGCGAGGCGCTGCTTCTCGCCGCCGGACAGGGTCTGGTCCCACGGCGCCTCCTCCTCGATGCGGTCCTTGAGATGGTCGAGGCCGACCTTGTGCAGGGCCTCACCGACCTGCTCGACGCTCCAGTCTTCGGCGGCGCCGGGATAGGCGACCGCGCGGCGCAGGCTGCCGGAGGGCACGTAGGGGCGCTGCGGCAGCATGAACAGCCGGCGGTCAGGATGGAAGTTGATGCTGCCGCCACCCCACGGCCAGAGGCCGGCGATGGCGCGGACCAGCGTGCTCTTGCCCGTCCCCGATTCGCCGGCGACGAGCAGCCGCTCGCCAGGATCGACCACGACCTCGGTCTCGCCGACCACGGCGGTGCCATCGTCGAGCGTGACGGAGAGATCGTTCAGGCTCAGCATGGCCTCGCCCGTCGTCTCACCGCGCTTGATGCGGCCGATGCCGTCGCCGCGCTCCGCGCGCTCCAGTGCATCGAGCGACATCATCAGCGAGGCGATGCGGCGCGCACAGGCGTTCCAGTCCGCGAGACGTGGATAGTTGTCGACCAGCCAGCCGAACGCGGTCTGCACGATCGTGAACGCGCTCGCCGCCTGCATCACCTGGCCGAGCGTCATGCTGCCGTCGAGAAACTTTGGCGCGCACAACAGCAGCGGCACGACGGGCGCGATCAGGCTCGAACCCTGCGACACCAGCGTCGTGCGCATGTGCTGCCCGGCGAGCCGCGCCCATTGCTGCAGCACGTTGCCGAACGTCCGGTCGATGCCGGCGCGCTCCTCGGTCTCGCCACCGAGCAGCGCGATGCTCTCGCCGTTCTCGCGGACGCGGGTGAGCGTGTAGCGGAAGTCGGCCTCGGCCTGGTTCTTGTCTTCCGATGTCTGCACGAAGCGGCGGCCGATCGCCATGATCGAGCCCGAGGCGATGACGGCATAGACGACGGCCGCGATCACCAGGAAGCCGGGAATGGTCAGCTCGGTGCCGCCGAGATGCAGCGTGAGCGCGCCGCCGATGGTCCACAGCACGACGATGAAGGTCGCTGCCGACAGCAGCGCCGAGGTGACGCCGGCGACGAAATCGACCGGTGAATCGGTGGCGATGCGCAGATCCTCGGCGATGCGGTATTCGGGGTTCTTGTGGTCGCCGCTGACGAGGTTGAGCTGGTAGTAGCGTCCGCTCGTGAGCCAGCGCGTGATGACGCTGTTGGTCAGCCAGGCCCGCCAGCGCCGCTGGATCGCCATCCGCGCATAGACCTGAGCGACGGCGAGGATGACGCTGCCGATCGCCAGCGGGAAGAAGATCGCGGTGAGGTGAAACACCGTCGGGGCGTCGCGCTTCTCGATCGCGTCGAAGATCGAGCGATTCCAGACGTTGATGCCGTACTGAAAGGCCACGGTGCCGACGATCAAGAGCAGAAGCCCTATGGTGAACGGCCAGGCGAGGCGATCTCCGGCGCGGCCCCAATAGCCGCGCGCGCTGATCCAGAAGCGGGTCAGCAGATAGCGCTTGCGGACCTGCTCGGCCTCCTCCGGCGACAGCTCCGGGTCCGGTTCGACCACCTCGGGCGGCGGCGGTTCGACGTGATCGCCGTTCTCGGCTGCGATCTCGATGATCGGCGCCTTTGCCGGCTTGTCGGCGGCGGGCCGTTCGATGTCCTGGATCTGTCCCATGTCGGATAACAGGAACCCAAGTAGAAGGTTCCGCGCCGGGTTCCGCGCGTATCGGCGCTCAGCGTAGCTCCGAGTTCGGCGCCACGGAGGGCGCCCGATACAACGGCACGGGCACGACCTTGTGCAGCACGCGCGACAATTCCTCGATCGAATAGGGTTTTCGCAACAGCTCGAAACCGTGGGTGCCCTGCTGAGCCAACACATGGCTGTAGCCGCTGGCGAGCACGACGGGGATGTTGAGCTCGAGCCGGCGAATCTCCTCGGCCAGCTCGAGGCCCGTCATTCCGGGCATGACGACATCGGTGAACACGACATCGAACCGGCTGGCGCCGCCGATCAGCTCTTCCAAGGCATCCCGCGCATTGTCGACCAGTGTCGTCAGATAGCCGAGCTCGGCGAGCGCTTCGGTGGCCGATCTGCCGACATCGATGTTGTCCTCGACCACCAGCACCGACATGCCCCGGCCGCTGATCGGCATCGCGTGACCACCAGTCTCGCTGCGTTGGTCCTGCGCGGGCGCGACGCGCGGCAGATAGAGCGTGAAGGTCGCGCCCTTGCCGACCTCGCTGACCACACCGATCTCGCCGCCGGACTGCTTGGCGAAGCCGAACACCTGCGACAGCCCGAGGCCGGTGCCTTGCCCGATGGTCTTGGTGGTGAAGAACGGCTCGAAGATTCGGCCGACCTGGTCCTGCGGAATGCCGACGCCGGTGTCCTGAACGGCGATCGCGACATAGCCGAGCGGTGGCCGGTCATGCGGAGCGACCGGGGTCGGAAGATCCGGCGCAGGCGCGACAATGACGCTGAGAAGGCCCTGGCCGGCCATGGCGTCGCGGGCATTGACGGCCATGTTGATCAGGGCGGTCTCGAACTGGCCGGCATCGGTGTTGACGTAGCAGGGCTCGTCCGGCACCGCCGTCACCACCTCGATGCGGGAGCCGACCAAGGTCTTGGTCATGTCGCGCAGGGTGAGGACGCAGCGGCCGATGTCGAACACCTCGGGCTTCAAGGTCTGCCGGCGCGCGAAGGCCAGGAGCTGCGACGTCAGCTTGGACGCGCGTGCGACCGTGTCCGAGATCGCATCGATGTAGCGCTGCCGTCGCTCGTCTGGAAGGTTGGGTCGTCGCAGCAGGTCGGCCGAGGCGCGGATCACCGTGAGCAGATTGTTGAAGTCGTGGGCGACGCCGCCAGTGAGCTGGCCGAGCGCCTCCATGCGCTGGCCATGCTTGAGCGCGTCCTCCGCCTCGAGGCGGCGGGCGGCCTCGATATAGAAGCGCTCGGTGCGCCGGCGGGCGAGGGTCAGGAAGATCACCAGCAGAACCGTCGCCGGGATGCCGAAGATCAGGTGCCGGCTCATCGTCCCGAGCCAGCGGTTGCGGATGGTGGCGGTTT
Source organism: Bradyrhizobium sp. ORS 375 (assembly GCF_000239775.1). Taxonomy (GTDB): domain Bacteria; phylum Pseudomonadota; class Alphaproteobacteria; order Rhizobiales; family Xanthobacteraceae; genus Bradyrhizobium. The sequence goes on along the minus strand of NZ_CAFI01000455.1, from coordinate 89,002 downwards.
CCAGGCCGGCTGAGACGTAAACCGAATAGCCGGCGAGGCGCTGATAACCGACCCGTCGCTCGACGCCATCGGCCGACGAGGTCTCCGTCACCAGCTGCTCGGTATCCGCCGCGCCCGCCGGGATGTCGTTCGGCGCCGGCCCCGCGCTGCGCTCGGCGGCCGGAAAGCGCGCCAGCGTCAGCCCATCGAACCGCTTCAGGGCGAAGTAGCTGCCGGGGGCGCGGCCGATCCTGGCATAGAAGTGCTCGAAATAATCGGGGAGCACCGAGGCCTGGATGATCCCTGTGAAGCTGCCGTCGTCGGATTGGCGGCGGCGGCTGACGCTGAAGAAGGCGGCGCCCTGGTACGGCGAGCGCGGCCACAGCGGCGCGCCGATGAAGGTGCCGATGCTGTCCTTGACGTGGGCGCTGAAGTAGTCGCGGTCGAGGAACGACATGTCCGGCGCCGGGAAGATCATGCTGTTGACCAGCGGGTGGCCATTGGCGTCGAACACCCAGGCCGACTTCATCTGCGGCAGCGAGTCCGACAATTGGCGGAGCCGCGCATGCAGCGTCTGCTCGCGCAGCTTGATGTCGGCATCCGAGAGATCGCGGACGATCTCGTCGATCTCGGACAGGCTGCGGTCGATCGTCTCGAACACCTTCAGCGCATGTTCGTGGACGACGTCGAGCGAGCGGCGGATCTCGCGGTCGGCCTCCTCGGTGGTCGCTCCGTAGGACACGTAGGCCGCCACCAGGAACAGCGCGAGGGGCAGCGCCAGCGAGGCGACCATCATCCATCGCAGCATCGTCAGCGATTTGCGTTGTGCGGTCTGCACGGTCGCTCCGACCCCAAAAAGGCTGAGAGCTTAACGCAATCGGCGTCCGCTACAAACAAGCCGCGCCCGGAACTTCTGACGGTTCCGGGCGCGATGATATATTACCTGCTGTCGCTCGGTCAGATCTGCCGCTCGACCAGCTTGAGCTTGAGCTCGGCGATCGCCTCGGCCGGGTTGAGCCCCTTCGGGCACGCCTTGGCGCAGTTCATGATGGTGTGGCAGCGGTAGAGCCGGAACGGATCCTCGAGATTGTCGAGCCGCTCGCCGGTCGCTTCGTCGCGGCTGTCCTTGACCCAGCGCGTCGCCTGCAACAGCGCGGCCGGTCCGAGATAGCGCTCGCTGTTCCACCAGTAGCTCGGGCACGAGGTCGAGCAGCAGGCGCACAGGATGCACTCGTAGAGGCCGTCGAGCTTCTCGCGATCCTCGTGGCTCTGCCGCCATTCCTTCTGCGGCGTCGGCGAGGTCGTCTTCAGCCACGGCTCGATCGAGGCGTATTGCGCGTAGAAGTTGGTGAGATCCGGCACGAGATCCTTCACCACCGGCTGGTGCGGCAGCGGGTTGATCTTGACCGCGCCGTCCTTCACGTCGTGCATCGACCGCGTGCAGGCCAGCGTGTTCTGGCCGTCGATGTTCATCGCGCAGGAGCCGCACACGCCCTCGCGGCAGGAGCGGCGGAAGGTCAGCGACGGGTCGATGTGGTTCTTGATCCAGATCAGGCCGTCGAGGACCATCGGACCGCAATCATTGACGTCGACGTAATAGGTGTCGACGCTCGGGTTCTTGCCGTCGTCCGGATTCCAGCGGTAGACCCTGAACTCGCGGACTTCAGTGGCGCCCGCCGGCTTCGGCCAGGTCTTGCCGCCGGTGATCTGCGAATTCTTCGGAAGTGCGAACTCAGCCATTTCGGTAGGCCTTCTTGGTTACAACGGACCGGGCTTAGTACACACGCGCCTTGGGCGGGATGTACTGCACGTCGTTGGTCATGGTGTAGTTGTGCACCGGACGGAAATCGATCGTGGTCTTGCCGTCCTTGTTGTCGATCCACGCCAGCGTGTGCTTCATCCAGTTCTTATCGTCGCGATCCGGGAAATCCTCGCGCGCATGCGCGCCGCGGCTCTCGGTGCGATTGACGGCGGAGTCCATCGTCACCACCGCCTGGGCGATGAGATTGTCGAACTCCAAGGTCTCGATCAGGTCGGAATTCCACACCAGCGAGCGGTCGGACACGGCGATATCGCCGATGCCGCCATACACCTTGTGGATCAGGTTATGGCCTTCCTGCAGCACTTCCCCGGTGCGGAACACGGCGCAGTTGGTCTGCATCACGTGCTGCATGCTCTCGCGCAGCTTCGCCGTCGGCGTGCCGCCGGAGGCGTAGCGATAATGGTCGAGACGGCTGAGCGCCTTGTCGGCGGAGTCCTTCGGCAGATCCGGCTGCTTGCCGTTCGGCGTCAGCTTCTCGGCCAGCCGCAGCGCGGCCGCGCGGCCGAACACCACGAGGTCGATCAGCGAATTGGAGCCGAGCCGGTTGGCGCCGTGCACCGACACGCAGGCCGCCTCGCCCACCGCCATCAGGCCGGGAACGATGGCGTTGTCGTCGCCGTCCTTCTTGGTCAGCACCTCGGCATGATAGTTCGTCGGGATGCCGCCCATGTTGTAATGCACGGTCGGGACGATCGGGATCGGCTCGCGGGTGACGTCGACATTGGCGAAGATCTTAGCGGATTCGGAGATGCCCGGCAGACGCTCCGCCAGCACCTTCGGATCGAGGTGGTCGAGATGCAGGAAGATGTGGTCCTTCTTCTTGCCGACCCCGCGGCCCTCGCGGATCTCGATGGTCATCGCGCGCGAGACGACGTCGCGCGAGGCGAGGTCCTTGGCGGACGGCGCGTACCGCTCCATGAAGCGCTCGCCCTCGGAGTTGACGAGATAGCCGCCCTCGCCGCGCGCACCCTCGGTCACCAGACAACCGGAGCCGTAGATGCCGGTCGGGTGGAACTGCACGAACTCCATGTCCTGCAACGGCAGACCGGCGCGCAGCGCCATGCCGCCGCCGTCGCCGGTGCAGGTATGCGCCGAGGTGCAGGAGGCATAGGCGCGGCCGTAGCCGCCGGTGGCCAGGATCGTGGTCTGGGCGCGGAAGCGATGCAGGGTGCCGTCATCGAGCCGCAGCGCGATCACGCCGCGGCAGACGCCCTGGTCGTCCATGATCAGGTCGATCGCGAAATACTCGATGAAGAACTCGGCCGCATGCCGCAGCGACTGGCCATACATCGTGTGCAGCATCGCATGGCCGGTACGGTCGGCGGCGGCGCAGGTGCGCTGCGCCTGGCCCTTGCCGTAGTCCATGGTCATGCCGCCGAACGGACGCTGATAGATCTTGCCGTCCTCGGTGCGCGAGAACGGCACGCCCCAATGCTCGAGCTCATAGACCGCGTCCGGCGCATTGCGCACCATGTATTCGATCGCGTCCTGGTCGCCGAGCCAGTCCGATCCCTTGACGGTGTCGTACATGTGCCAGCGCCAGTCGTCCTGGTGCATGTTGCCAAGCGAGGCCGAGATGCCGCCCTGCGCCGCCACGGTGTGCGAGCGGGTCGGAAACACCTTGGTGATGCAGGCCGTGCGCAAGCCCGCTTCGCTGCAGCCGACCACCGCGCGCAGTCCAGCGCCGCCGGCGCCGACCACGACGACGTCGTAGGTGTGGTCCTCGATCGGATAGGCTTTTCCGTTCGTCGCGGGCGCGCCGTTCGCGCTGCCATTTGCTCCGCCGGCCATGGGCTAGACTCCAGTGGACAGTTTGATGAGGGCGTAGATCGAGGCGAGCGCCACGGTCACCGAGAAGAAGTTGTTCGCCATGATGGCGATCAGCTTGAGCGGCTCGTTATGGACGTAGTCCTCGATCACCACCTGCATGCCGATCTTCATGTGCCAGCAGCTCGCGATCACGAACAGCAGCATGATCACCGCAATCGGGATCGAGCCGAGGATCTGGGCAGCGCCAGCCTGGTTGCGGCCGAGCAGCATGATCACGACCACGACGACCGGCACGATCAGCAAGGTCATCGCGACCGCGGTAAGGCGCTGGCGCCAGAAGTCGCCAGTGCCCGAATGCGCCGCACCGAGATTGCGGACGCGCCCGAGCGGGGTCCGCATCGATTTTGCGCGTGCGTTGCTCATCGGCCGCCTCCGACTGCGTAAGCCACGATCCACACCAGAACGGTCAGGCTGATGCCGCCGATCAGTGCGCCCCAGGTGAGCGTCTCGCGCTCATTGGGCTTGAAGCCGTAGCCGAGGTCCCAGACGAAGTGACGGATGCCCGACAACAGATGATGCAGCAGCGCCCAGGTATAGCCGAACACGATCAGCCGGCCGAGGAAGCTGGCCATGAAGCCCTGGACATAGGAATAGGCGCTGGGCCCGGACGCGGCGGCGATCAACCACCAGGCCAGCAGCAGCGTCCCGAAATATAATGCAACACCGGTGGCGCGGTGGACGATCGAGAGGATCATCGTCAGCGTCCAGCGGTAGGTTTGCAGATGCGGCGAAAGCGGTCGTTCGATCCTGGCTGTCATTGGTTGCTTTGATGATTTCTTGTGGGCCGTGAACGGAAGGGGCTTGCGGCCGTGTGGATCGGCAAGGCGGGCTTTATTTACGGAGAAGGAACAGGTGTTGCAACGGACAAATGGCCCAAAACCGAACAGTGATTCAGTACTAGGCGAGCGGTGAAAAAAGGATCAATGGCGGCCGTGGTATACCAGAAGCCAGGATGCACGTGATGAAACGAATTTCTATTCACTTCTAACTCCTCGCCACGCTGCTCGCCGCCGGCATTACTAGTAAATAACGCAGATCGTAGAGCATTGATTCACCGCTTAACTACGGACCGGGTGCCGCCGGTTTCGCGAGATTCCGGGTGCATAGGGCGACGATTCTGCAAACCTGACCGGAAGGATTCGCGGGGCAAAAGACGAGGCGAGCGGTCGTGATCGGCGCTCGCGTGCAGGGGGCAAGTCACCGCAGAGCTCGCGCGTTCCTCGCCTGCCGAAGCCCGTATCTTGCCGCTGGTCGATTTTGCCGCATGTCCGCATTCGACGCCGCGGCCTAGTCTGCGTGAAGCGCCAGAGAACAAGGCGCGCTGCTGGGAGGTCCGATGTCCGTTCCAACGGTCCGGCCAACAACCTCGGAACGCCCTTCCGCGTTGCCGGCGCGGCGCGCCTCGTCGCAGGAGCCGGCCGAGGAGCCGCTGACCTGCGTGCTCGGTTTCACCGCCGCCGGGCTGTTCGCGGCCTGCCTTGCGCTCGCAATCCAGCACGAGATCGCTTGGCTCGCCGTGCTCGAATTCGTGCTGATCTGCGCCGCGCCGCCGCTGGCCGCGCTGGCAGGCCTTGCGATCGGACGACGGCGCTGAGCCGCCGTCACTTGGTATAGATGTCCTTGTACTGGTCACGCAGCACGTTCTTCTGCACCTTGCCCATGGTGTTGCGCGGCAGCTCGTCGACCACGAACACGCGCTTGGGCATCTTGAATTTCGCAAGCCGGCCATCCAGGCCCTTGAGCACGCCGGCCTCGCTGACATCGGCGCCCGGATGCTTCACGACGACGGCGGTGACGCCCTCGCCGAAATCGGCATGCGGCACACCGATGACGGCGGACTCGACCACGCCCGGCATGGCGTCGATCTCGCTCTCGATCTCCTTCGGATAGACGTTGAAGCCGCCGGAGATCACCAGGTCCTTACCGCGCCCGACGATGTGGACGTAGCCCTGCGCGTCGATCTTGCCAAGGTCGCCGGTGATGAAGAAACCGTCGTCGCGGAATTCCGACTTGGTCTTCTCCGGCATCCGCCAATAGCCCTTGAACACGTTCGGGCCCTTCACCTCGATCATGCCGATGTCGTCGCGCGCGAGCTCCTTGCCGGTCTCGGGATCGGTGACGCGCACGGACACGCCGGGCAGCGGGAAGCCGACCGCGCCGGGCACGCGCTCGCCGTCATAGGGGTTCGAGGTGTTCATGTTGGTCTCGGTCATGCCGTAACGCTCGAGCACGGCGTGGCCGGTGCGCGCGAACCACTCGCGATGGGTGTCGGCCAGCAGCGGGGCGGAGCCCGAGATGAACAGACGCATGTGGCTGGTGGTCTCTTTGCTCAGCCGCGGGTTCTGCAACAAACGCGTGTAGAAGGTCGGCACGCCCATCAGCACGGTCGCGCGCGCCATCAAATTGATGATCAGGTCCGGGTCGAGCTTCGGCAGGAAGATCATCGACGCCCGCGCGAACAGCGTCACGTTGCTCGCCACGAACAGGCCGTGCGTATGATAGATCGGCAGCGCGTGGATCAGCACGTCATCCCGAGTGAAGCGCCAATAGTCGATCAGGGTCAGCGAGTTCGAGGCGAGATTGTCGTGAGACAGCATCGCGCCCTTGGAGCGGCCGGTGGTGCCAGATGTGTAGAGGATCGCGGCGAGATCGTCGGACGTACGCGGCACGGTGGTGAACGTGGTGTCCGCCTTGTCGGCCGCCTCCGTCAGCGAGCCCTTGCCGGACGCATCGAGCGTCTCGACCTTGGCGCCGACCTTGGCCGCGAGCGCACCGATGCCCTCGGCCTTCGTGGGATCGCACACCACAACGGTCGGCTCGGCATCGCCGATGAAATAGTCGAGCTCGTTGAGCGTGTACGCCGTGTTGAGCGGCAGGTAGACGCCGCCGGCGCGCACGGTGGCGAGGTAGAGCACCAGGCCGGACACCGACTTCTCGGTCTGCGCCGCGACGCGATCACCCGGCTTCACGCCCCTGCTCACCAGCACATTCGCCATCCGGCCCGAGCGCGCGATCAGGTCGCCATAGCTGATGCGCTGGCCGTCATGGGTCTCGATCGCGAGACGGCTGGGATCGTCGAGACCGTCGAACAGGCGGGCGAACAGATTGGCGTTGGCGGACTGGTTCATGCAACATTCCCCTGGAGCCGTGGCCGGCCGGCAGTGCCAGCCGGCGGAACATCGGGCTCGACGAAGACGATTAGGGCCTGGACGGCGGATGGCAGCGGCTGGAGCGCCGGGGCTTCCGTCTCTGATCGAGGCTGCCTTAGCAAAAACGCCCTTTCGAAGGCAACGGGAGACGCTGGGAAATGACCAAGGGGAAACGGATCGCGTGGATCACCGGCGGCGGCACCGGCATCGGCGAGGCCGGCGCGCTGGCGCTCGCCGCCGAGGGCTGGACCGTCGTGGTTTCGGGTCGCCGCAAGGCGGCGCTCGAGGCCGTGGTGGCCCGGATCACAGCGAGTGGCGGCGCCGCGGAAGCTGTGGTGCTCGACGTGGCGAAGGCCGCCGACGTGCAGACCGCGGCCGACGCCATCCTGATGCGCCACGGCCGCATCGATCTGCTGGTCAATTCGGCCGGGGTGAACGTGCCGCGGCGGCGCTGGGACGACATGACCCTCGACGGCTGGAACCAGCTGGTCGAGATCAATCTCAACGGCGTGCTGTACTGCATGAAGGCGGTGCTGCCGGCGATGCGCAAGCAGCAGGACGGCACCATCATCAACGTCTCGTCGTGGGCCGGCCGCCACGTCTCGAAGATGCCGGGCCCGGCCTACACCGCCACCAAGCACGCCGTGCTGGCGCTGACGCACTCCTTCAACATGGAGGAATGTGTCAATGGCCTGCGCGCCTGCTGCCTGATGCCGGGCGAAGTGGCGACGCCGATCCTGGAGCAGCGCCCGGTGGTGCCGAGCGCCGAGGAGCAGGCGCGGATGCTGCAGCCGGAGGATCTCGGCCGGACGATTGCGTTCGTCGCGAGCCTGCCGCCGCGGGTGTGCGTGAATGAGATCCTGATCAGCCCGACATGGAATCGCGGGTTCATCCAGACGCCGGCGAACAGGGAGTGAGGGGCGCGCAACGACAAGATCGTTGCGGAGCCTCAGCACATGCTGAGACCTCTTGGGTGACGTGAAGGCCGCGCTGGCGCCCAGCAATCGGTGTCGTCCCTGCGAACGCAGGGACCCATACCGCGTGATGTTCTTGGGAGACAGGCTGAGAGTCCCGCGCAAAACAACTGAACCCTGTGGTTATGGGTCCCTGCGTTCGCAGGGACGACAGTCGTGGATGGCGCAGCCGCGTTGCCTCCAAGAAGCAGCTTGAAGGAATAAGACCTCCCGAAGCCGCACGACCGCACCCTCGCGGCACGAAGCGCCCGAGCTGTGCTGAAGCTCACCGCCCTCAACTAACAGAGGGCGCGGGGAAGGCCGGGCGCTGGCCGCGCCCGTGGCCCGCCTGCAGAAAGAAAAGCAGGCGGCAGTCACCACAGGTCTGGCCGAGAACGCCCGGCCTTCCCCACGCAACGGTTTTAACGGCTGCTTCGCGTTCTCCCTGGTGCGCCGGCTTGCTGGCCACCATCACGAGCCCGACACGCCTCAGGCATCGGCACCGCTTGATATCAGCATCGGGATATCAGGACCGCGCGACTTGACCGTGCGTGTCTCGCCGTTCGTCCGCGCGGATCAAACCACGCTGCGTCGACACACGCCCATCGCATCCCACTGCCAACGTCTCGTGACGGTCGCGACACGCCCCTCATGCGGCAGCAGGGACGCACGGAAATGTGCAGGTGATTTGCCCGACGACACAAGGGCGGAAACTGCGACAAACCAACACGACGGGCAGTTTGCGCATGGCGGGCATGCCGCCAACTCCGGCGTCATTGCGAGCGAAGCGAAGCAATCCAGGGCTCCGGGTGCCGCCCTGGATTGCTTCGTCGCTTCGCTACTCGCAATGACGGTGGCGAACAGCATACGATGCCGCCGGCACACTATGTGCCTTGAGCCGTAATGATCGACGCCCAACGGCAGTCGGCTCCCCTCCCCCGCAAGGGGAGGGGAGCTCACCGTCATCGTGGTCGCTGGCGAGGCTTTAGTCGCTTCAAGAAAAAGCGGTCCTCGACCCACCTCAGAACGACGTGCCGCCGCCGAACCTGAATTCCTGCACGATGTCGTATTTGCCCTTCGATAGCGGGATTGCGTAGTCGAAGCGGAGCGGACCGAACGGGGAGGCCCAGATCAGGCCGACGCCGACGGAGGAGCGGACGACCTTGCTGTCGTCGTATTGCATCGCGCATTTGCAGGTCGAGGTGTTGACCTCGCCGGTGGCGGCCCAGGAGGTCGGGCCCTGGTAGCCCCACAGCGAGCCGGCATCGGCGTAGACCGAGCCCTTCAGGCCGACCTCCTTGGGCAGGAACCAGAACGGCATCTGCAACTCGGCCGAGGCGCCCCAATACTTGGTGCCGCCGAGCGCATCGCCGGCTGCGCCGAAGCTGCGATAGGTGATGTCGCGCGGGCCGATGCCGTTGGAGGCGAAGCCGCGGACCAACGCCGGACCCATCTGGTAATGGTCGAGCATGCGCAGGTCCTTGTCGCCGATCTTGTTGAGCAGGCCGCCCTGCAGATGGATGACGCTGACGATGTCGGACACCAGAGGCGTGAAATATTTCGCGTCCACCGCCGACTTCAGATAGCTCACATTGCCGCCGACGCCGGCAAAATCCTGGCGCCAGTCGATCAGCAGGCCGTCGGTCGGGTTCTTGGTGTTGTCGAGCGTGTTGTAGTTCAGCGTGTAGCCGAGCGCTGACGTCAGCGCGGCGCCGTCGTTCAGCTCCTTGCGCACCGCGAGACTGGATTCGCCGTCGCCATAGCAGCCATAGCCGTAGACGCCCGACGTCGTCGCATTGGTCGGATCGACGCCGCCGAGCACGCTGGCGATGTAGGCCGGGGTCGGGTTGAACGCGAGCGAGGTGTTGGCGGCGTTGTTGTTGCAGTTCGCGAGGTACGACGGCAGCGTGATCTCCTGGCGGTACAGCGAGTAGCGCAGCTGCAGCGACAGGTCCTCGCGCAGCTGGAAGCCGAGCCGCGGGCTGAAGCCGACGGTGCGGGTGCCGTAGCTGGTGTAGCTGTTGGCGAGCTGCTGGCGATAGGACACGTCGAGGCCGAGCGCGACGCGGTAGTCCAGCAGATAGGGCTCGACGAAGGACAGCGACACGCCGCGCGTATACTGGCCATAGGTGACCGCGGCCTTGGCGAACAGGCCTCGTCCCAGGAAGTTGCGCTCGGAGATCGAGACCTCGGCCAGCGCGCCGTCGGTGGTCGAATAGCCGCCGGAGATCGAGAAGTCGCCGGTCGACTTCTCCTCGAGATTGACCACGAGGATGACGCGGTCGCTCGACGATCCGGGCTCGGCGGAGATCTTGACGTCCTTGAAGAAGTCGAGGTTCTTCAGCCGCCGCTCGGCGCGGTCGACCAGCGCGCGGTTGTAGGCGTCGCCCTCAGAGAGGTCGAATTCGCGCCGGATCACGTAGTCCCGCGTGCGGGTGTTGCCTCGGATCGAGATGCGCTCGATATAGGTGCGCGGGCCCTCGTCGACGGAGAACACGATGGCGACCGTATGCGCCTCGAGATTGCGGTCGCCACGCGGGCGTACCACGGCGAAGGCGAAGCCGCGGCGCGACGCCTCGATCTGCATCTCCTCGACCGATTTCTCGAGCTGCTCGACATTGTACAGCGCGCCGACATTGACACGCGAATAGCCGCGCAGCGCATTGGCGTCGAGGGCGGCGACAGTCGACTGGAACTGCACCGAGCCGACACGGTATTGCTGGCCTTCCTCGATCTGGAAGGTGACCAGGAAGCCCTTCTTCTCCGGGTCATATTCGCTGAGCGCGGCGACGACCTGGACGTCGGCATAGCCGTTCTTCAGGTAGAAGCGGCGGATCAGGTCGCGGTCGGCCTCGACGCGGTCGGGATCGTAGACGTCGTTATTGCCGAGAAAGCTGAGCCAGTTCGATTCGTGGGTCTTGATCACGTCGCGCAGGCGCGCGGCCGAATAGGCGTTGTTGCCGACGAAGCTGATCGACTTCACGCCGGTCTTGACGCCCTCGACCACCGTGAAGATGAGATCGACGCGGTTGTTGGGCTGCTCGATGATTTCGGGCGTGACGCGGACGTCATAGCGGCCGGAGCGGCGGTAGATCTCGGCGATGCGCTGGGCATCGGACTGCACCATCGGTCGCGACAGCGTGCCGCGCGGCTTCGACTGCACCTCGCCCTGGAGCTGCTCGTCCTTGACCTTCTTGTTGCCCTCGAAGGCGACGCGGCCGATCACCGGGTTCTCGACCACGCGCACGATCAATCGGCCGCCCTGGCGCTCGATCTTGACGTCGGCGAACAGGCCGGTCTGGATCAGCGCCTTCAAGCCGTCATCGACCTGGCCGGCGTCGAGCGTGCCGGACGGGCTTGGCTTGAAGTAGGAGCGGATGGTGTCGGCCTCGATGCGGCGGTTGCCTTCGACCGTGATCGCGGTCGCGGCCGCGGCGGGCGCCGCCACCGCCATGCGGGGCAGCGACGAAACCGGCATGGCCAGCAGCATCAGGGCAAGCATGCCCGGCAGTCTCAGACGCATCATCGACGCTCTTTCGATCGTTCGGAATCCACTGGCGCGCCGCGCATGTCGGCACGCCATGGGAATCGGTGATGCCCGTCAAAGATGGTTGAGATGCGCCAATCTCGTTTCGTGAAATGTCGATTGATGCGCCATGTGACCGGATGTTTCCGGATGGACATCATCGGCGGTGGAGATCGCTGCGCGGGGCCGCTGACAACTAATAGGGCTCGCGTCCGCGTTGGGACCGGAAAGCCACGCTGGAGGCGGACATCTCCGTTAAGCATTTGGCCGGCCGCCGCCGCAATCGGCGTGTTCCGACATCAAATTCTACAAATTAGCGAACACCGGCAATACGCCGGAAAAACGGCCGTGTTATCTCGTTCTCATCCGAACTAAGCCCCCAAGTAGTTCGGCCAAGGCCCGGTGCGCAAAGATTCCCATTCTTATTCCGTCGCACCGGGCCGCCCGTTTTTCTTTCGGCCGCGATCGCTGAAGATGCGTTGCTGGCGTCAACCGCCGGCCGATGGCTGCGCCAGTCCATGACTCGTCATGCCCGGGCTTGACCCGGGCATCCACGTCGTTCCTTACGGGGACTCTTGAGATGGATGGCCGGGTCAAGCCCGGCCATGACGTGTGAGAGAGCCGGGCCCATCACCATCGAGAACCCACTCATCGTCTGTTGTTCCGGTGGAGAATGGCACCGACCTTTCGAGGAGGCTCCTACACGATCGCCCGGATGCGCACGGAGCAGGCGCTCCAGCTTCGCCGGTCGAACTGCCGCGGCCTTCGGTTCCCTCCGCCGCCGCCCGAATCGCCACAATGTCGGCCGCTGTTGCGAAATTGCCTCTGGATCGGGGTGCGAAAAACGATCAAAACGAGCGCCAGCGCCGATGGTTAATCGCGTCTTAACCTCGCCCCACCTATGGTGACCGCTAAAGGCACCGGTTCATGGGCGATCGGCGGCTTCCACTGGTTTGGCGCGCGTTTTACGTATGGCAATGACCGCTTCATCCCCCGCGCCCGCTGGCGCCAGCCATTCGGAGAGCGAACGCTCGCCGTTTGCGCGGCTGAACGAGCTGCTCGCCCCCTATTCGCCCGGCAAGCCGATGATCACGCTCGCCGTCGGCGAGCCGCAGCATCCGGTGCCCGGCTTCGTCGGCCCGGTGCTGGCGCAGCACATCGCCGATTTCGGCCGCTATCCGGCCGCCAAGGGCATCGAGCCGTTCCGCAAGGCGGCCGCCGCCTGGCTGTCGCGCCGATTCGCGCTGCCGCGCGCCGTTGATCCCGAGCACGAGATCCTGGTCCTGAACGGCAGCCGCGAGGGCCTGTTCTTCGCTGCCCACGCCGCGCTCCGCCATGTCGGCCCGCGCCGCGGCAGACCTGCGATCCTGATGCCGAACCCGTTCTATCCGGTGTATGGCGTCGGCGCCCGCACCGCCGGCTGTGACTCCATCTATCTGCCGACGACGCGCGACAACGGTTTTTTGCCGGACCTCGACTCGATCGATGAGGCGACCTTGGCGCGCACGGTCGCGTTCTACCTCGCGACGCCCGCGAATCCGCAAGGGTCGGTGGCATCGGCGGACTACATGCGCAAGCTGGTCCGGCTCGCCAACGCTCACGGCTTCCTGATCTTCAGCGACGAATGCTATTCGGAGATCTACACGCGTCAGGCGCCGGGCAGCATGCTGGAGCATGCCGGACCGGACTACAGCAACGTGGTCGCATTTCAGTCGCTGTCGAAGCGCTCCAACGTGCCGGGCATGCGGATCGGCTTCGCCGCCGGCGACCGCCGCTTCCTGGCCGCGTTCCATGAGCTGCGCAATGTCGCGGCACCCCAGGTGCCGGTGCCGCTGCAGCATGTCGCGGTCGCGGCCTATGCCGACGAGGATCACGTCGAGGAGAACCGCCGGCTGTACCGCGCGAAGTTCGATCTCGCCGACCAAATCATCGGCAACCGCTACGGCTATCAACGGCCTGACGGCGGCTTCTGCGTCTGGCTCGACGTCGCGGATCGCGGCGGCGACGAGGAGGTCGCGTTGCGGCTGTTCCGCGACGCCGGCGTCCGCGTCGTTCCCGGCAGCTATCTGGCGCGGCCGCAAGGCGACGGCTTCAATCCGGGGCTCGGCTATATCCGGCTGGCGCTGGTGGCCGATGCTGAAACGACCGGCGAGGCGCTGCACCGGCTGGTCGAGACTCTCGGATAATCGCGGGGCGGATGCGGATGCCGGCGATCGAACGAGTCATTCCCCTGGTCAACCACCTGCCGACGTCGCTGCGCGACGCGCTGGTGCGGCGGCTGCGCGAGCTCGCCGGCCTCGGCCTGATCGCGCTGTGCGGCGTTGCCGCCGCGGCGCTGATGACCTGGTCGGTGCAGGACCCGAGCCTGTCGCATGCCACCTCGCGTGCGATCCGCAACATCGTCGGCTATCCCGGCGCGATCAGCGCCGACCTCCTGATGCAGATCCTCGGCCTCGGCTCGATCATGGCGATCCTGCCGCTCGCCATCCGCGGCTGGCGGATGATGACGCACCGGCCGTTCGACCGCGAGGCGCTGCGCTTCGGCGCCTGGATTCTCGGCGCCGTCATCGCCGCCGGCCTCGCCAGCTGCTGGCCGCGCTCGCATGCCTGGCCGCTGCCGACGGGATTGGGTGGCGTGGTCGGCGACGCCCTGGTGCGCGCGCCCGCCGTGGTGTTCGGCCCGCCGGGCGTGATCTACCGCCTCGTGCTCGGCACGCTGCTTCTCGTCGCGATGATCGGCTGCCTGCTGGTCGCCGGCGGCATGGGGGCGAAGGAAGCCGATCCGAGCCTGCTCGACGAGGAAGCGGACGACACGCCGCTCGCCGATCCCGAGGATGACGATGACCGCAAGGCGATCCGTCTCGGCTGGATCTTTCACGCGCTCATGAGCGCCAAGGCGCAGATCGGCTGGTTCCTCGCAACGGCGTATCGTGCGCTGGTGTCCTCCGGTCCGCAGCCGCGCAGCGCCGCCGCCGGCCGGCAAGAGCCGAGCCTGAGCCGCGGGCAGAAGAAGCCGACGCTGGCGCCCGAGATGGAGGAGGACGAGGGCGAGGAGGAAGAGACCGGCGAGGACGAGGAGGAGGAGGAGGAGCCGGCGCCGAAGGCGCGCAAGAAGCCGGCGCCGAAGACGCCGCCGAAGAAGTCCAGCGACAAATACGATCTGCCGTCGGTCTCGATGCTGGCGGCGCCCAAATCCTCCGATCGCCAGCCGCTGTCGAAGAGCGAGCTGGAGGCCAATTCGCGCGCGCTGGAAGGCGTGCTGCAGGACTTCGGCGTGCGCGGCGAGATCGTCAAGGCGCATCCCGGCCCGGTCGTCACGCTGTATGAGCTGGAGCCGGCGCCGGGCATCAAGTCGTCCCGCGTCATCGGCCTCGCCGACGACATTGCCCGATCGATGAGCGCGCTGTCGGCGCGCGTCGCCGTCGTGCCCGGCCGCAACGCCATCGGCATCGAGCTGCCGAACGTGCACCGTGAGAAGGTGTATCTGCGGGAGCTGCTGGTGGCCAAGGAGGCGACCGAGAGCGTCGCCAAGCTGCCGCTCTGCCTCGGCAAGAACATCGGCGGCGAATCCATCATCATCGATCTCGCCCGCACCCCGCACATGCTGATCGCCGGCACCACCGGCTCGGGCAAGTCGGTCGCGATCAACACCATGATCCTCAGCCTGGTCTATCGCCTCAGGCCCGACCAGTGCCGGCTGATCATGGTCGACCCGAAGATGCTCGAGCTCTCCGTCTATGACGGCATTCCGCATCTCCTCACACCCGTCGTGACCGACCCGAAGAAGGCGGTCGTCGCGCTGAAATGGGCGGTGCGCGAGATGGAGGAGCGCTACAAGAAGATGGCCAAGCTCGGCGTGCGCAACATCGACGGCTACAACGCCCGGCTTGCCGAAGCCCGCAACAAGGGCGAGGAGCTGACGCGCACCGTCCACACCGGCTTCGACAAGGAGACCGGCAAGGCGATCTACGAGGAGGAGAAGCTCGACCTCGATCCCCTGCCCTACATCGTCATCATCGTCGACGAGATGGCCGACCTGATGATGGTCGCCGGCAAGGACATCGAAGGCACCGTGCAGCGCCTCGCCCAGATGGCGCGCGCCGCCGGCCTGCATGTCATCCTGGCGACGCAGCGTCCGTCGGTCGACGTCATCACCGGCACCATCAAGGCCAACTTCCCGACCCGCATCTCCTTCCAGGTGACGTCGAAGATCGACAGCCGCACCATTCTCGGCGAGATGGGCGCCGAGCAGCTGCTCGGCCAGGGCGACATGCTGTACATGGCCGGCGGCGGCCGCATCAGCCGCGTGCACGGCCCGTTCTGCTCCGACGAGGAGGTCGAGAAGGTGGTGCGCCATCTCAAGGCCCAGGGCTCGCCGGAATATCTCGAGGCGGTCACCGCCGAGGAGCCGAGCGAAGAGGACGGCGCCGTGTTCGACGCCACCGGCATGGGCGGCGGCGGTGGCGGGGGCGACGACCTGTTCGCGCAGGCGGTTGCGGTGGTGAAGCGCGACCGCAAGGCCTCGACCAGCTACATTCAACGCCGGCTGCAGATCGGCTATAACAAGGCCGCTTCGCTGATGGAGCGGATGGAACAGGAAGGCATCGTCGGCCAGGCCAACCACGCCGGCAAGCGCGAGATCCTGGTGCCGGAGGAAGAAGGCGGGTTCTGAACCCCGCCTGCTTTGGTCCCAGATCCGCCGTTTCCGGGTCGTAACTTCACGCAATTACGATCACGCTGACCGACCGAACCACGATAGAAACGCGTAAAGATCAGGACGTCGTTTTGAAGAGCTCCTTGTTGAACAGCCCCTTTTCGCTCCCCCGCGGCCGCCGCACGAAGGCCCCGCTCGTGGCGTGCGCCGTCGTGGCCTGCGCCCTGACCAGCGTCGCCGGTCACGCCACCGCCCAGACCACGCCTGCTCCCAAGGCGGCCGCGAAGAGCGGCGGGCAGCTCAACGCCTCAGACCAGCGCGGCCAGGCGCCCGCGACCACCCAGGCCACGCCGCCCAACCCGGTCATTCCCGATCCTCGGCGCAATGTGCCGGCGAGCATCTTCACCTCGTTCGACGCGAACCAGAAGGCGGTCGCGGCCAAGGTCAGCGCCTATCTGTCGTCGCTGCAGACGCTGGTCGGGAATTTCGTCCAGGTCGGCCCGGACGGCAGCAAGACCAAGGGCGATTTCTACATCCAGAAGCCCGGCAAGGTGCGCTTCGAATACGAGCCGCCGACGCCGATCGACATCGTCGCCGACGGCTCCTCGCTGGTGGTGCGCGATCGCAAGCTGGCGACCCAGGACGTCTACCCGCTGTCGCAGACGCCGCTGCGCTACCTGTTGTCGGACCGCATCGACCTGTTGAAGGACACCAACGTCATCGCGGTGGCCTCGGACGACCTCTACGTCACGATCACGATCGAGGAGAAGCAGGCGCTGATCGGCACCAGCCGGCTGATGCTGATGCTCGGCGCCAAGGACGGCCAGCTCAAGCAGTGGACCGTAACCGATCCGCAGGGCTACGACACCACGATCGCGGTGTACAATCTCGACACCACCAAGAAGCTCGATCCGGCGATGTTCAAGATCGACTTCACCAACTACGCGACGCCGCCGGGCTGAGACCGCTCTCCCGGTTCAGCGCGATTCGAGGCCGCGCACCTTCCACTGCGCCTCGGACAGCACCAGCTTCTCGAAGCGCTTGCGCGCCTCCTCGACATCATCGGCCGGCAGCGCGTCGCAGCCGGGGCGGGCGCGCAGGATCATGGCGGTCGTCGCCCAGCTCAGCCGGGCCGCCTTGCAGGCGAGCAGCAGGTCCGTGAGCCGATCCTCCTGCAAAAGCGATTCGATCGTCTCGATCGAAACGACGCAGAGCAGCGCCAGTGCTGCGATGACAGCGGGGAAATCGCCCGTCACACAGAAGCGATTGACGGCGGAGTCGCCGAGCTTGCCGGTGCGATTGAGCGCGGCGACCTCGGCCTTGACCTGCTCATAGTCCCACATCGCGCGCATCGCAGCAGCAGCCGATCGGGTCGGGGCGGCCTGCAGGGTGGCGCGGGTCGCCGGCGGCGCGGCCTTGATGAAACGGGTGCGTGCGCCCTCGCTGGCGGCGGCGACAAAGGCGCGCGACAGCTTGGCCGGCAGATCGGTGCGCAGCGCCAGCTTCTCCGCCAGCTCCTCGTCGCGCTCGGCGATCTTGAACAGGCTGCGATAGCCGTCCTCGGACAGTTTGGCGGTCAGATTCTGTGCCAGCGCCATTCGCACCGGCGGAAAGCCGCGCGCGATCAGTTGCGTCGTCAGCGCCTCGCCGATGCCGCGGCGGCTGGCGATCGCAACGAGATGCGCAGGGCTGGAGGTCCGGATGAATTCGGCGAGATCACGCTCGGTCAAGACCTGCGCCTTCGCAAGCATCGGCCCGGCGATCCGCAGCTCGGGATGGACGGCCAGCAGGCGGACCGTGGCATAAGGCGCCCGCTCGACGCCGGCGAGCGCCTTGCTCAGCTCAGCCAGCACGTCGGTCGCGACTTGCGGCATCAGGCGGGCGAACATCTGGTCGTAGAGGTCGAGCTGCTCGTCGGCGGCCGGCCGCGGACCCGCCAGGAACAGGCTCGTCGTCCGCCGCAGCATGTCGGTCGCGAGCTCGGACACCGTCCTCGCCTCGCCGGCAGGCGTCTTGGCAGTTGGTGCGGCCGAAGGCGCTGGGGGCATCGCACATCTCTCGTTGTCGGCGCCGGCCGGCTTTGACGCAGCGCTCATCGGTGATCAATTTGCGGAAGAATGCGAAGGCCGGACTAAAGCGGCGTTAAGCCCAGTCCGGCGGACTACGGAGCTGTCAGGCCGTCCTTAACGGATTGCATCTGGCGCCCCCCGATGTTCCTGTATTGTTCTTGCGAAAGACCCGGGCTTCCGCTAGCCTCCTCTCGGGAGGGGCACCATGGTCCAGCGCGTTTCCACCGTCGCGTTCCAGGGGATCGAGGCTCGCGCGGTCGACGTGCAGGTCCAGGTCGCGCCGGGGCTGCCGGCGTTCGCAATCGTGGGGCTGCCGGTGACAGAACTGCCGGAATAAAATTCCGCCGCTCGCCGAAACGCGACGCTAACTTATATTTAGGATGTTGACTTCTGGACGTTCTGTTCACTGGCAGGTACAGTCCGATTCGGGCGATGTACAAGGTGATCTGGATGAAATTCCCGGAGAGAACTCGGGTCCTCTATGAGGAAAATCCGCTCACCGACGTAATCTGCCACTTCGATTTTCCTCGGGTTTTGGCCATTGATAACGAACTCCCGGTGGACTTCCAGAAGTTGCTTGTATCAAGATATCCCTTGCTCAAGACCCGGTCGGTGCGGCAACGCCCTACCGCTGAAACATCCGATGAAATCACGGGTCGGCGGCTCATCTACGAGTTTTCGTCTGCCAACGAGCAGAATATGATTCTTCTCGGCAGCGACTTTTTGGGTGTTCGAACGTTCAAGTACGAGCGTTGGGAGTCATTTCGTGAGGGCATTGAAACGGCACTTCGTACGCTTCTTGCCACCTACACCCTCTCCGTGTTCACTGGGATCTCTTTGAACTACGTGAACGTAGTGAACAAGGAAGCACTCGGGCTGAAGGATGTACCGTGGGGCGAATTGATACGTTCGTCACTCATCGGTCCATTGTCCGAGACCGAAGTAGTTGATGACAGCCTTGAGGAAATGCACTCTAGCTTTGCGGTACCGATTGGCGTCGGCCATCTTCGCATTCTCTCAGCTTTGGTCGAGCCCGACGATGAAAAGACGACCACCTGTTTTTCGATAGACAACGAATTCACTTTTGACGAAAGCGTTGATGCCGATGAATCCAAAGCTCTCGCCATCCTACGCCAATTCAACCTCGAAAGCGGACGTGTCTTTCGTTGGTGCATTACGGAGCGGTTACATCAAGCGCTACGGCCGACGCCAATCGCCTAGCGAAGCTCGCGGAAACATTTGCCGATACCCGTTAGCCGAAGCCGTTGGTGCCGCGGTCACATGCGTCCCTGCGTTCGCCTCCGATGCCTCGCGTTGGAGCGTTTACTTGGACCGCGACATTGCAATGCCCGGGGAGACTGTACTTCGGAAAAGGATTAGAGCGCGAGCACTGCGTCATTCGCAAACTTCTACTCCAAACGACACGGTGCCTCCCGGCTCGCTCGACCTGTCTTGGGCGTTTAGGGCCATGTCGGAGGACGCGGGCCGCAGCACGTCGCAGCAGATCATGTCAACCATTTCGGCGCTAAACGAGTTGCTGCAGAAGCGGCAGTTCGATGAGATCGGTACAATTTTTGGGATCATTAACCCAAAACGGCTCTCTCCCGAGTTGATGTTAGCTCTTGTACGAGTAACGTTCCCAGTTCGGCAAGTGGTGCCCGGCTGGTATCAACTCGTTCGTAGGATCAAAGCCGAACTCGACGAGCGCCATCTTGATTCAAAGCGTCTTCTTGTAGGACTGCTCTAGGCAAATGACGGTCTATCGTTCAGACGAACGGCCGTTCGACGACGTTCAAGCGCTGGGAGTGGTCATTAGCCCTGCCCCAGCGCTCGTCCCGGAAGATCAGTATGGGTTGCACTCGGGACTTCTCTATAAAATAGACGGTCAACCCGCACGAATTAGTCATCTTGCTTGGCATCATCAGTTGAGAGACGAGCCTGCCGCTGATCCTTTTTTATGGGCGGATGTTGGTTTAAGTGCTGAAAATTCGCGGTTCATCGCCGCCTGGTTAGCATTGCGTCAGAATAGCCCTTCGAACATTCCCTATGGGATAGACGCTGGCGGCGCTTGCTTCGAGATGGCAACTCACGAATTCCTTCCTCCGCCCTTAGGCAAGGGACTCACCTGTGCGACGTACATCGTCGCAGTTTTTAGGAGTTTGGGGTTTCCGCTCCTGTTGGAAGAAACTTGGCCCGCCGATAGACCGGACGATCACGCGTGGCAGCGAGCAGTCCTAAGTCTACTCAGGCGCACTGGGGCCACCGAAGACTACGTCGAAGCTGCGCAGACAGACGTGGGCGCCAAGCGCTATCGACCTGCCGAGGTCGTTGGAGCGGCCACGCGTGCGCCCTGGCCGGTCGCATTTCAAGACGCAACGGCACTAGCAGCTGCCGTACTTACCGATGTACAAAACGCCGTCGTTCGAATTGCCATCCCCGAAGCAGGAGCAGCAACAGAAAAGTCCGAGTGATCAAAAAGTCCAAGTGATCAATTTGAGTCTGTTTTCTTACGAGTAATTTAATTGTTGTTCTCTTCGCATTTCAGCCAACCAGCGGCTACGATTAATACATCAGTCTCCCTCAACGTGCAGAGACGTCGATCATGCAATGGTTAAGCCATTGCAAAGATTGTTCCCGTATTGTTCTTGCGAACATCGCCCGCTTCCGCTAGCCTCGTGCACGGGAGGGGCACCATGGTCCAGCGCGTTTCCACCGTCGCGTTCGAGGGGATCGAGGCTCGCGCGGTCGACGTGCAGGTCCAGGTCGCGCCGGGGCTGCCGGCGTTCGCAATCGTGGGGCTGCCGGACAAGGCCGTGTCGGAGGCGCGCGAGCGCGTGCGCTCGGCGCTGATCGCCTCGGGGCTGGCGCTGCCGGCGCGGCGGATCACCGTCAATCTGGCGCCGGCCGACGTGCCGAAGGAAGGCAGCCATTATGACCTGCCGATCGCGCTCGGGCTGATGGCGGCCATCGGCGCGATCCCGCCGGATGCGTTGAGCGGCTTCACCGTCCTCGGCGAACTCGGCCTCGATGGCTCGATCGCGCCCGTCGCCGGCGTGCTGCCGGCCGCGATCGGCGCCAATGCGCGCGAGGAAGGCTTGATCTGTCCGGCGGCCTGCGGCGCCGAGGCGGCGTGGGCGAGCCCGGACCTGCAGATCATCGCGGCGACGTCGCTGATCCAGATCGCCAATCACTTCAAGGGCACGCAGGTGCTGTCGCGGCCGCAGCCGAAAATCCAGGAGGCGCCGGCGAGCCTGCTCGACCTGCGCGACATCAAGGGCCAGGAGAGCGGCAAGCGCGCGCTGGAGATCGCCGCGGCCGGAGGGCATCATCTCCTGATGATCGGGTCTCCCGGCGCCGGCAAGTCGATGCTGGCGGCGCGGCTGCCGTCGATCCTGCCGCCGCTGTCGCCGGCCGAGCTGCTGGAAGTCTCGATGATCGCCTCGGTCGCCGGCGAGATCGAAGGCGGCGCGCTGACCAACCGGCGGCCGTTCCGCAGCCCGCATCATTCGGCGAGCATGGCGGCGCTGACCGGCGGCGGCCTGCGCGCGCGACCCGGCGAGATCTCGCTCGCACATCAAGGCGTGCTGTTCCTCGACGAGCTGCCGGAGTTCGATCCGCGCGTGCTGGATTCGCTGCGGCAGCCGCTGGAGAATGGCGAGGTCTCGATCTCGCGCGCCAACCACCGCGTCACCTACCCTGCCCGCTTCATGCTGGTCGCCGCGATGAATCCTTGCCGCTGCGGCAACGCGTTCGAGCCCGGCTATGCCTGCAAGCGCGGCCGCATCGACCGCTGCACCTCGGACTATCAGACCCGCATCTCCGGCCCGCTGATGGATCGCATCGATCTGCGCATCGAGGTGCCCGCCGTCACCGCCGCCGATCTGATCCTGCCACCCGCGAAGGAAGGCTCCGCCGAGGTCGCCGCCCGCGTCGCGGCCGCCCGCGACCTGCAGCGCGAACGTTACGCCAAAGCCGGCCTGCCGCACGTCAGAACCAACGCCGAGGCGCCCGCCGCCGTGCTCGACGACATCGCCAAGCTCGACGCGCCCGGGCAGAAGCTGCTGCGCGAAGCCGCCGAAACGATGCGGCTCTCCGCGCGCGGCTATCACCGCGTGCTGCGCGTCGCGCGCACGCTGGCCGATCTCGACCATGCCGACACGATCGGCCGGCTGCATCTGGCCGAGGCGCTGTCCTATCGCGCGCTGGCGGAGGACAATCGTCACGCCGCGTGAGCCACGCGCACTGCCCCTCAACACTCTGGTAACGACTTCTCTTTACGCTCCGACAACCATAAGGCCCGCGTTTCCGTCATCAGGCCTGTTGTGTCGGTGCGTGTCATGTTGCGTTTCAAGGTCCTCGTGTCGGCCGTGCCGCTGATCGCAGCCGCGGTCTTTGCCAAGCTCGAATTGGCGCCCTCCCCGCAGCCATGCATTGCCGTCGGTGCCGACAGCGTCGCGCTCGGCGCGGCGCCGTTTCGTGCCGATCTGCATGTCGAGTTCACCGACGATCCGGCGCTCGCCACCGTTCGCGTGGCGCTGGCCGAAAATCCCGAGACGGCGGATCTCGTGGTGGTCGACGATGCGCCGGCCAAGGAAGGTGAAGGCTGCGGCCTGAGCGCGGCCAGGCAGGTCGTCGCGATCGCCGCCGATCCGCGGCCAGGTTCTCCGCTGATCTATCTGGTCCGTGATGATGCGTCGGACGGTCCTGCCGACTATCGCATCTACGTCCGCTCCAGCCGCGTCACCGCGGAGGAAGCCGCCGCGCTGATCGTGGCGGCCCACCGTCATGCCGACGCGTCGGCCAATCCGGTGCTGTGAGCCGGACTAACGTCCGGTTCACCATCTCAGCACCGCTGAGACGAGCTTTGAAGTCTCCGCAAGACCCGTCGCGGCATGATGCGCGCCGGCCAGGACATTGGGAATCGCAATCGCCGGGGGTGAACGATGGAACGGGTTCTTCGCATCAGGCTGCGCCTGCGCCGGTTCATGCGCCGTCATCAGCTCGTCTTCACCATCCTGCGCTCGCTGATGATCTTCTCCGCCGGCTTCGGCGGCGCCTATGGCTTCATCAAGGCCAGCATCTCGGAGAATTCCGGTTACAACCCGCACGCCTTCGCGATCGGCGCCAGCTTCCTGTTCGCGCTCGCCTGCGTCGGACTTGCTACGCTCAGCATGCGGCTGCGCTTCATCAAGAAGAAGCTGCACAAGATCGCGCTTCATAACGAGGTGCTGGCCGATCGGAACTGGGAGCTGCAGGAGGCCGAGCAGCGCGCGCGCCATCTGTTCGAGCAGCAGGGCGATCTCATCGTCATGCGCGAGCAGGACGGCAGCATCGTGTTCGTCAACGACGCCTATTGCGAGATGGCCGGCCTCGATCGCGAGAACCTGACCGGCAGCAAATTCGTATTCGAGCTGATCGAGCAGGGCGACAGCGCGCTGGAGCCGAGCGGCACGCGCGTCCACGACCAGCGCATCGAGAGCGCGATCGGTCCGCGCTGGATCGCCTGGCGCGAGGCGCTGGTGCGCTCCGATGCCGGCCACCCTGCCCTGCTGCAATGTGTCGGCCGCGACGTCACCGACCGCACCGAGACCGAGCGGGCGCTGGCGGATGCGCGCGACCAGGCCAATGCGGCCAACCGCGCCAAGTCACGCTTCCTGGCGATGGCGAGCCACGAGATCCGCACGCCGCTGAACGGCATTCTCGGCATGAGCGGGCTGCTGCTCGAAACGCAGCTGACGCCGGAGCAGACGACCTACGCCAAGGCCGTGCGAACCTCGGGCGAAGCCTTGATGTCGCTTATCAACGAGCTGCTCGACTATTCCAAGATCGAGGCGGGCAAGCTGGCGCTGGAGGCGCAGCCGTTCTCGCTTGTTGCCCTGATCGAGGAGATCACCGAGCTGCTGGCACCGCGCGCGCAAGCCAAGCAGCTGGAGATCGCGGCCTATATGGACGAGCGGCTGCCGACCTTCGTGACCGGCGACGCGGCGCGGCTGCGCCAAGTGCTGCTCAATCTCGCCGGCAACGCCATCAAGTTCACCGCCAAGGGCGGCGTCGCACTGATCGCGGAGCCCGGCATCTGGCCGAACGAGATCAGCTTCCAGGTCCGCGACACCGGCATCGGCATCGCCGCCGACGCGCAGGAGCGGATCTTCCGCGAGTTCGAGCAGGCCGACGACAGCGTCGCGCGCAGTTTTGGCGGCACCGGACTGGGGCTCGCGATCTCCGACCGGATCGTGAAGCGGATGGGCGGCCGGATCAACCTGGAGAGCGCGCTCGGCGCCGGCTCGACGTTCGAGGTCTCCGTGCCGCTACCGGCCGCGCTGGAACGCGGCGAGCAGAACAGTTTTCGCGGTCCTGATCTCACCGGGCAATCGATCATGCTGATCGCGGCGCCCGGCCTGCAGGCCGAGCTGATCGAGCGCCGCCTGCAGAACTGGGGCGCGCAGACCTGTCTCGTCGCCGAGACGGAAGTCGCGGAAGCGCTGCTGCCCGAGCGGACCTGGCATGCCGTGCTGATCGACGACGCCATCGGCAGCGGTCTGGCGCGGCGCCTGGGCGAGGCCGCGCGGCGGCATACAACGCGGCTGATCGTGCTGGTCACCCCCGTCAGTCGTCACGAGCTGATGCCGGCAGCGCCGTTCAATGGCTACCTCGTCAAGCCGCTGCGGGCCGCCTCGCTCGCGGCGCGCGTCGGCTTCGACGTCGATGGCGCGGCCTCGACCGAGATCGACGAGCCGGTTCCCATGGTCGCTCCGCCGATCGCGGCCCGCGCAGGCGCAGGCCTGTCGATCCTGGTCGCCGAGGACAACGACATCAACGCGCTGTTGATGCGCTCGCTGCTGACCAAGCTCGGGCATCATGCCGACATCGCCGTGCATGGTGAAGCCGCACTCGATTCCTGGCTGGCCGCGCGTTCCGCCGGCACGCCTTACGACCTGATCCTGATGGATGTGCAGATGCCCCGCCTCGACGGCATCGCCGCCGCCAAGCGCATCCGCGCACTGGAAGCCAGCGAGCCCGGCCGCCGCACGCCGATCCTGGCGCTGACCGCGAACACCCTGGTCGAGGACCGCTACGCCTGCTTCGAAGCCGGCATGGACGGCTTCCTGGTCAAGCCGATCGACCGCGACAAGTTGGACGAGGCGCTGGCCAATCTCGCGGCGGCACGACAGGTGGCCGCGTAGTGATGAGTTTGTAGTACGGAAGGTGTTTGCGCTCCCTCTCCCCGTTCTTCACGGGGAGAGGGTCGGGGTGAGGGGCAGCCACACGGGTGGTGCTGTTTCTCAGCCGCTAAGAGGCGCATACCCGTCCGATAGACTTTGATCCGAGCTACGTATGTGCCATGCCCCTCACCCGGATTGCTGCGCAATCCGACCTCTCCCCGCAAAGAGCGGGGAGAGGTTGCACCGCGCAAGCGGTCATAGCCGGGACAAACCACTAAGCAGGACAAGCCACAGCCCACGGTAGACTCTCTCCCCACGTCATTCCGGGGCATTCGCGCGCAAAATGGCGCAGCCATTTTGAGGCAGCGCGAATGAGCCCGGGATCCATAGCCGTTGGCCGCTATTTAAGGGAGAATAGCCACGAGCATCTTGGTCCACATGACCGGTCGTGGTTATGGATTCCGGGCTCGCGCTTCGCGCGCCCCGGAATGACGGAGAGCTTAGTTACCGACCAGTCTGTGCAAGCGCGACCACGAACTCACAACCGCCGCAGCGCCACCGTTTCGATCTCGTGGTCGGCGCCCTTCTTCAGGATCAGGGTCGCGCGCGGCCGGGTCGGCAGGATGTTGTCCTCGAGGTTGGCGAGGTTGGTGCGCTCCCAGATCGCGATCGCGGTGGCGATGGCCTCTTCGTCCGACAGCAGCGCGTAGCGGTTGAAGTAGGAGCGGGGATCGTGGAAGGCGGTGTCGCGCAGCGACAGGAAGCGCTTCACGTACCATTTGCGCAGCACTTCTTCCTCGGCGTCGATATAGACGGAGAAGTCGAAGAAGTCGGAGACGACCGGCACCGCCTTGCCGTCGCGCGGCAACGGGCCGGTCTGCAGCACGTTGACGCCCTCGACGATCAGGATGTCCGGCTGGTCGATCTCGGTCCACTGGTTGGGAACGATGTCGTAGCTGAGATGCGAGTACACCGGCGCGCGCACCGGGTGGCGACCGGCCTTGATGTCGGAGAGGAAGGCGAGCAGCCGGGCCTTGTCGTAGCTCTCCGGAAAGCCCTTCTTCTGCATCAGGCCCTGCCGTTCGAGCACGGCGTTCGGAAACAGAAAGCCATCGGTGGTGATGAGATCGACCTTCGGCCGCGGCGACCAGCGCGTCAGCAGCGCCTGCAGCACGCGCGCGGTGGTCGATTTGCCGACCGACACCGAGCCGGCGACGCCGATGATGTAGGGCATCTTGCGGTCGCGGATGCCAAGGAACTGGCGTTGCGCGTAGTACAGCCGCTGCGCCGCGTCGACATACATCGACAGCAATCGCGACAGCGGCAGGTAGATGTCCTCGACCTCCTGCAGGTCGAGGCGGTCGTGCATCGAGCGGAGCTTGGAGAACTCGCCGGGCTCGAGCGTCATCGGCGTGTCGTTGCGCAGCTCGGCCCATTGCTGGCGGGTGAAGACGCGGTACGGATTATATTGTTGTTCGGTGGTGCGCATATCCATGACGCTGCCCTTCGTTTCCCCCGCCGTCGCGCCCTACTCCGTCTTGCGCGACGCCTTTTCTTCCAGACCCGATTGGCCGGTCCGCTTGCCGAGCGCCGCCTCGACCTCCTCGAGCCGGACGTCGCGCGACTTCAACACCACCAACAAATGAAACAGCAGATCGGCACTTTCGGAGATCAGGTGCTCGCGGTCGGCGCCGACCGCGGCGATGACCGTCTCGACCGCCTCCTCGCCCATCTTCTTGGCGCACTGCCCCGGACCCTTGTCGAGCAGCTTGCGCGTATAGGACGCCTCGCCGCCCGCCGCGGCGCGCGCGTCGATGATGGCAGCCAGGTCGTGAAGCGTGAAGCGGGACATCAGCCAGATCTCAGGACGCCGCCCGCCCGCGGAAGGCGGCCGGACCAGCGTTCATCTAACATTTTTGCGGCGCAATGTCGTCAGGGATCGAGCCGCATCGGCAGGCCTTGGCGCACCATGTGTTCCTTGGCCTGACGGATGGTAAATTCCCCGAAATGGAAGATCGAGGCGGCGAGCACCGCCGTCGCCCGGCCCTGCCGGATGCCGTCGACCAGGTGATCGAGATTGCCGACGCCGCCCGACGCGATCACCGGCACCGGAACGCTGTCGGCGACCGCGCGGGTCAACGGCAAGTCGAACCCCTGCCTTGTGCCGTCGCGATCCATCGAGGTCAGCAGGATCTCGCCGGCACCGAGCGCAACGACCTCTTGCGCATATTCGAGCGCGTCGATGCCGGTCGACTTGCGGCCGCCATGGGTGAAGATCTCCCAGCGCGAGCCGCCGCCCGGCCGCGACACCGACTTGGCATCGATCGCCACCACGATGCACTGCTCGCCGAACTTCTCGGCCGCCTCTTTCACGAACTCGCGGCGCGCCACCGCCGCCGAATTGATCGAGACCTTGTCGGCGCCGGAGCGCAGCAGGGTCTTGATATCCTCGATGGTGCGCACGCCGCCGCCGACGGTGACTGGCATGAAGCAGGCTTCGGCCGTGCGCCGGACGACGTCGAGCATGATGCCGCGGTTCTCATGAGTCGCGGTGATATCGAGGAAGCAGAGCTCGTCGGCGCCGGCGGCGTCATAGGCGATCGCGGCTTCAACGGGATCGCCGGCGTCGCGCAGATTGACGAAGTTGACGCCCTTGACGACCCGTCCGTCCTTGACGTCGAGGCAGGGAATGACGCGGACCTTGAACATCGTGTTCTCCCCCTACCCGCTGATCGCGCGGATCAGCGCCAAGGCTTCGGCAGGATCGAGCCGCCCGTCATACAGCGCGCGGCCAGCGATGGCGCCCTCGAGCTTTTTCGCCCGCGGGGTCAGCATCGCTTTGACATCGTCGATCGAGGCGAGGCCGCCAGAGGCGATGACGGGAATCGAGATGGCGTCGCCGAGCGCGATCGTGGCGTCGAGATTGAGGCCCTTCAGCAGGCCGTCGCGTGCGATGTCGGTGAAAATGATCGCGGCGACGCCGGCGTCCTCGAACCGCTTGGCGATGTCGAGCGCGGTGACTTGGGAGGTCTCGGCCCAGCCTTCGACGGCGACCTTGCCGTCGCGGGCATCGAGGCCGACTGCGACGCGTCCCGGAAAGGACTTGGCCGCCGTCTTCACCAGCTCGGGATCCCGCACAGCGGCCGTGCCGATGATGACGCGGGCGATGCCCTTGCTGAGCCAGGCTTCGACCGTCTTGAGATCGCGGATGCCGCCGCCGAGCTGCACCGGCATCTTCACCACTTTCAGCATCGACTCGACGGCGTGCGCGTTCATCGGCTTGCCGGCGAAGGCGCCGTCGAGGTCGACGACGTGGAGATATTCGAAGCCCTGGTCGGCGAAGCTCTTGGCTTGCGCGGCGGGATCAACGTTGAACACCGTGGCGCGGGCCATGTCGCCCTGCTCCAGGCGCACGCATTGGCCGTTCTTCAGATCGATGGCGGGAAACAGGATCATGTCAGTTGGCTTTCAAGAGCGCGCCCTGCCCGCCTCTTCAGGCGAACGGGACCGGAGCGCTCACGGCTTCCATTTCAGGAAGTTGGAAATCAGGGCGAGACCGAACCGCTGGCTCTTCTCGGGATGGAATTGCGTGCCGATCGCGGTGTCCTTGCCGACGATCGCGGTGATCGGCCCGCCGTAATCGGCGCGCGCCAGCACCTCGTTCTCGTTGACGGCATTCAAATGGTAGGAATGCACGAAGTACGCATGCAAGCCGTTCGGCCCGAGCGGCAGCTTCTCCAGCACCGGATGCTCCTGCAGCACATCGAGCGTATTCCAGCCCATATGCGGGATCTTCAGGCTCTCGTCCCGGGGCGTGATCTTCTCGACATCGCCGGAGACCCAGTCGAAGCCATCGGTCGTGACGTGCTCCTTGCCGCGCGTGGCCATCAGCTGCATGCCGACGCAGATGCCGAAGAACGGACGCGCCTTGTGGCGCACGGCCTCGGTCATCGCCTCCAGCATGCCGTCGACAGCATCGAGGCCACGGCGGCAATCGGCGAAGGCGCCGACGCCGGGCAGCACGATGCGGTCGGCGCGATACACCGTATCGGGATCGCGGGTCACGACGACCTTCTGCGGATCCTCCATGCTGCGCGCGGCGCGTTCGAACGCTTTCGCGGCGGAATGCAGATTGCCGGAGCCGTAATCGATGATTGCGACGCTCATCGTCCACCTCCGGGCTCAGGGAACAAGCCAATGATGCTGGCATGGGGCAAAGGCGGCGGCGGGCGCTGTCCGTTGCCATTGTCGCGCGTCGGCGGCGCGGCGCCGCGATCGACGGTGTTGTTGTCGTAGCCGAGATCGCTGCGCCGGGCGGCCCAGCGCTCGAAGAAGCGGCGCTCGGCGGCATCGAGATCGTCGGCGACGACGACGTCGAGCTGGCGCCAATTACCGCGCGAATAGCTCCAGCGCTTCAGGCTGGAGGCTTCCAGCCCGAGCAGGATCGCGATCAGGAGATCGATGGTGGCGATCGCGCCGCCGGCGACTCCGACTTTAGCCAGCACCAAATCGATCACGATCACCAGCGCGATGTAGCCGATGACCGCGAGCCACAGCCGGTGCCAGGCCAGCCAGACGGCGCCGAGCACGGCGGCCCAGAAATGGAAGCCGTCGCGGATGAAGACGAAGCGATCCGTCGAACGCAGATCGGCTCCGGCGGCGAGGGGCGCGTGAACCGTATAGACGGGCATCTTGCAATTCCCTTGGAGGAGGGAGGTCAGCCGCCGAGCTGACCCTTGGTGGAGGGCACTTCGCCCTTGTTGCGCGGATCGATCGCGAGCGCAGTCCGCAACGCCCGCGCCAGACCCTTGAAGCAGGATTCGGCGATATGATGGGCGTTCTCGCCGTACAGCGTCTCGACATGCAGGGTGATGCCGGCGTTCATGGCAAACGCATTGAACCACTCGCGCACCAGCTCGGTGTCGAACTCGCCGATCTTGTCGCGCGTGAAGGTGGTGCGGAACACCAGCATCGGCCGGCCCGACACGTCGATCACGACGCGGGTCAAGGTCTCGTCCATCGGCATGTGGATCGAGGCGTAGCGGGTGATCCCGGCCATGTCGCCGAGCGCCTGGCGCACGGCCTGGCCGAGCGCGATGCCGACGTCCTCGGTGGTGTGGTGAAAATCGATATGGAGGTCGCCGACCGCCTTGACGGTCATGTCGATGCGGGAATGGCGGGCGAGCAGGTCCAGCATGTGATCGAAGAAGCCGATACCGGTCGCGATATCCACGACGCCGGTGCCGTCGAGGTTCACGGACACCTCGATGTCGGTTTCTTTGGTCTTGCGCTTGATGGTCGCGCTACGCATGGGGTCAGCTTTCCCTTGAAAACGCGGCCCTTTTATCAGGCGGATGACACCTTAGCTACTGCGGGATGACGCCCCGGAGCCCTGATCTCGGGCCATGGTGAGCGGATTTCAAGGTCCCGACCGGGCAGGGCAGGGACGCGGTAATTGTATCCCAAGCCCCGAGCGCCTAAATCAGGCCGTCAACCCCAGGGACTTTCCATGCACGCAGCTTCCCATGAGCCCACCGTCTGGCACGGCACCACGATCCTGACCGTCCGCAAGGGGGGCAGGGTGGTCGTGGGCGGCGACGGCCAGGTCTCGATCGGCCAGACCGTGATCAAGTCCAATGCCCGCAAGGTGCGCAAGCTCGGCAAGGGCGACGTCATCGGCGGCTTCGCCGGCGCCACGGCTGATGCCTTTACCTTGTTCGAGCGGCTGGAGAGCAAGCTAGAGCAGTATCCGGGGCAGCTGACCCGGGCCGCCGTCGAGCTCGCCAAGGACTGGCGCACCGACCGCTATCTGCGGCGGCTGGAAGCCATGATGATCGTGGCCGACAAGGAGGTCTCGCTGGTGCTGACCGGAACCGGTGACGTGCTGGAGCCGGAGGCCGGCGTCATGGCGATCGGCTCGGGGGGTAATTACGCGCTGGCGGCGGCGCGGGCGCTGATCGACACCGACAAGGACGCCGAGAGCATCGTGCGCAAATCGCTCGATATCGCCGCCGACATCTGCGTCTACACCAACCGCAATATCACCATCGAAGCGCTGTCGGCCGAGTAGACGATGGCCGCGGGCGAGATCAGCATCGCGTCCCGCCGGTCGCCCGGGCTGTGGCTCGGGCTCGTCGTCGCGCTGCTGGCTCTCCAGGCCGCGATCCTGTTCGCGATGGGGCGGCTGCCGATCTGCGCGTGCGGGACCGTCAAGCTGTGGCATGGCGTGGTGCAGAGCTCGGAGAACTCCCAGCATTTCACCGACTGGTACACGTTCTCGCATATCATCCACGGCTTCCTGTTCTATACGCTCACCGTGCTTTTGGTGCCGCGGCTGCCGTGGCAGGGCCGGCTGATGATCGCGATGCTGATCGAGGGCGCCTGGGAGCTGGTCGAGAACTCCAGCTTCATCATCGAGCGCTACCGCGCCGCCACGATCTCGCTGGACTATTTCGGCGACAGCATCGTGAACTCCGTCGGCGATACGCTAGCGATGATGACCGGCTTTCTGCTGGCGCGGGTGCTGCCGGTCTGGCTGACCGTGTTGATCGCGATCGTGTTCGAGATCGGCGTGGGTCTGCACATCCGCGACAACCTGACGCTCAACATCCTGATGCTGATCCATCCGACCGAGGCGATCCGGCAGTGGCAGGCCGGACCGCCGCTGCTGTGAGGGCAGGGCGGTCATGAATGTCGGCTTCCGTCCGATGACCGAAGGTGACCTGTCCGCGATCCGCGGCTGGCTGCAGCAGCCGCATGTCCGGGAATGGTGGGGTGATCCGGACGAACAGTATGCGTTGCTCGATGGCGACCGTCATGAGCCGGCCATGGACCAGTACATCATGCTGATGGATGACGACCCGGCCGGCTACCTGCAGTGCTACACCCTCACTGCATGGAACGACGGCTTCGGGCCGCAGGCGGAAGGCACCCGCGGCATCGACCTGTTCATCGCTGGCCACGAGCGCATCGGCCGGGGCCACGGCGCCCTCGCCATCCGGACCTTTTGTGGCCTGATGTTTCAGCGCGGCGTCCCGCGCATGGTCACCGACCCCTCGCCGGCCAATGCACGGGCGATTCGCGCCTATGAAAAGGCGGGATTCCGGCGCGAGCGCCTGGTCGAAACGCCAGATGGTCCGGCGCTGCTGATGTCCTGCCAACCCGCCGACTTGCCTCGCCGCCCATCCGAGCCTAGCTAAAGCCCATGACCGACTTTTCCCCTCGCGAAATCGTCTCCGAACTCGACCGCTTCATCGTCGGCCAGGCCGACGCCAAGCGCGCCGTCTCCATTGCGCTCCGCAACCGCTGGCGGCGGCTGCAGCTCGATACCGGGCTGCGCGAGGAGGTGCTGCCGAAGAACATCCTGATGATCGGCCCGACCGGCGTCGGCAAGACCGAGATCGCGCGGCGGCTGGCCAAGCTCGCGGGCGCGCCGTTCCTGAAAGTGGAGGCGACCAAGTTCACGGAGGTCGGCTATGTCGGCCGCGACGTCGAGCAGATCATCCGCGACCTCGTCGAGGTCGCGATTCATCAGGTGCGGGAGCGCAAGCGCAAGGATGTCGCCGCCCGCGCGCAGCTCGCCGCCGAAGAGCGCGTGCTCGATGCTCTGGTCGGCGCCAATTCGAGCGCCGCGACCCGCGATTCGTTCCGTCGCAAGCTGCGCGCCGGCGAGCTCAACGACAAGGAAATCGAGATCGAGACGCAGTCGTCCGGCGGCGGCATGCCGATGTTCGAGATTCCGGGCATGCCGGGCGCGCAGATGGGCGCGATCTCGATCGGCGACATCTTTGGCAAGCTCGGCGGCCGCACCAAGACGCGGCGGGTCACGGTCGAGGCTTCGCACGACATCCTGATCGCGGAGGAATCCGACAAGCTGCTCGACAGCGACCAGCTCGTGCAGGAAGCCATCACCGTCGTCGAGAACAACGGCATCGTGTTCCTCGACGAGATCGACAAGATCTGCGTCCGCGAGAACCGCCATGGCGGCGACGTGTCGCGCGAAGGCGTGCAGCGCGATCTGCTGCCGCTGATCGAGGGCACCACGGTCTCGACCAAGCATGGCGCTGTGAAGACCGACCACATCCTGTTCATCGCATCCGGCGCGTTCCACATTGCCAAGCCGTCGGACCTGTTGCCGGAGCTGCAGGGCCGCCTGCCGATCCGCGTCGAGCTGCAGGCGCTGACGCGCGACGACATGCGGCGCATCCTGACCGAGCCCGAGGCGTCGCTGATCAAGCAGTATGTCGCGCTGATGAAGACCGAAGGCGTGACGCTCGACATCACCGATGACGCGATCGATGCGCTGGCCGACGTCGCGGTGGCGGTGAACTCGACGGTCGAGAACATCGGCGCACGCCGGCTGCAGACGGTGATGGAGCGCGTGCTCGACGACATTTCCTTCACTGCCTCCGACCGCACCGGCGAGACCATGCGCGTCGACGCCGCCTATGTGCAGCAGCACATCGGCGACCTCGCCAAGAATGCCGATCTCAGCCGGTTTATTCTGTAGCTGTCGGACCTATTGCACTCACCACGAATTCCGCTGTCGTCCCGGCGAACGCCGGGACCCATAACCACCGAAGCTAATTGTCACGCACGATGGCGGCTCCAGTCTTGCCTCATCACGAACAGCGGTGGCTATGGGTCCCGGCTCAAGGCCGGGACGACACTGGTGGGTTTGGCAACGACCTTCACGACATCACCATTCGATCGGCCGCCGCATGACCGGCGTGTACAGCAGACATTGGCGCGCGATGCTGGTCGTCAACGCCGCTGTCATGCTCGGCGTGTTCGTGCACAAGCTTACGCTGCCGCCCTACATTCCCTACATCCATCTGCTGGTCGACTATCACCATGGCTTCATCAAGCGCGCGCTGATCGGAGCGATCGTCGGGCTGTTCACGGCCAAGGTGCCGGTGTGGCTGGTGTTCGCGCTGGCCGGCAGCGTCTGGCTGATCACCTTCGCTTTGTTCATCCAGCTGTTCCGACGCACGTTCGGTTTGGACCGCGCGCACCTGCCGCTGTTCGTGTTCACCGCGGGCTCGCCGTTCGTGTTCAAGAACTTCCTGTTCACGCTCGGCCATTTCGACATCTATGGCTGCCTCGGTGCGATCGTCCTGCTGCTGTTGCCGGCGAGCTCGCTTGCTTACGTGCTGCTCGCGGCGCTGATCTCGGCGGCGCTGGTGCTGATCCACCACATCCATCTGCTGATGTATGTCCCGACGATCGCCGCGATCGTCGTCCTGCGCTATTACCTGACCCGTCCGCTCACGCGCCTGGATCTCGCGGTCGGCGCCAGCGCGCTGCTCGGGCTGGGCGCGCTGTTCCTCGCCGCGCAATTCGTCGGCACCATGCCGCTGCCCGAGGCCGACTTCGTGTCCTACCTGCGTTCACGCATGGCCGATCCGTCGCGCACCGAGCTCTTGCAGTTCGCCTATGTCTGGTACCAGCCGCTGACGAAGGAAGTGCAGGACACTTGGGCGCGGCTGCCGTCGAACCTGCTCGGCGTGCCCGTCTATGCGCTGCTGCTCTGGCTGCATTGGCCACTGTGGCGGACCTTGCGGAACCTCGTCACTGCACTTGAGCGCCAGCGCGACCTGCAGATCGTCATCGCCGCGCTGCTCGTGATCAGCCTCGCCTATCTCGTGATGTTCGCGATGGTGTTCGACTATTCGCGCTGGATCTCGAGCTGGGTGGTCTGCATGGTGCTGATGCTGCATGCGGTGAAGACGCTGCCCGCCGCCAAGGCCGCGGCTCTCATCGATGGCGACGATCGCAAGACCACGGTTCTCGGCTGGATCGTCACGGCCATCCCGCGCGTCGGCATCATCCGGCCGTTCTGATCGTCAGCCGCGCGGCCGCCTGATCCGGACATAGAGCGCGCCGGCGCCGCCATGGCCGACATGGGCTTCCTCGAACCCCACGATCAACGAGCGGAATTCCGGCAGGCTGAGCCAATGCGGTACCTGGCGCCGGAGCACGCCGCGCTCGGGATCCGCGCCGATCGTACCTTTGCCGGTGATGATGAGCACGAAGGTGAGACCGTCGTGCTGCGCTCGATACAGGAAGTGATGTAGCGCCTGGTGGGCGCGGCTCTGGGTCATGCCGTGCAGATCGAGCCGCGCATCGATCTCGCTGCGGCCGCGCGACAGTTTCGAGCGCTCCTTCCGACCCAGCGACACGAGCGGCGGGATCGCCGGGCGGATCGGCTTGGGAATGACGACGGGAGCAACCGGACGCGGCGTCGTCAGCGGCTTATCGGGTTGCGGCTCGGCTGTCGCCATCGGCGGATGCGGCCGCACCGGACGCGGCGTCTTGCGCAGCGGCTTGACCTGGCGCGCCACCGTCTCCCACAGCGCGCGCTCGTCCTCGGAGAGGCCGCGCTTGCGTCGGCCACGCGGAGGATCAGGATCTTCAGACATGGAGACGACGGTTCATCGATGATTGCGGTGACGCCTGCCATAACGCAATCGGCGGGAATTGCGATCACTTTCAAGCCGCGGCCGCGCCTCCGGCAGCGGCACCGGCGCGACGACGTTCTGTGCCACCGTGGTCGTTGCGCTGGCGGCCGGGGCAGGGGCCTTTGCATCCTTGGCGGACGAGGAGCCGCCGCTGGCCTGATCCTGGTTCTTGGCTTGATCCTTCGGCTGATCCTTGACCGCCTCCTTGGCCGGCGCCTTCTGCGCGTCGTTCGCCGCTTCCTTCGGGAGGACCTGCGGAAACAGCTTGGCGATCTTCTCCGACGGACGCGCATCGGGCAGCGGCATCTTGCGGCCGCGCGCGATCGGATCGAGGCTCCGCGGCACCAGTATCACGAACTGGATGCTGTGCTTCAGCCGGCCCGAGACCTTGCCGGCTTCGTGTCCGGCGCCGAAATAGAGATCGGCGCGGGCAGGGCCGACAATTGCTGATCCCGTGTCCTGCGCAATCATCAGCCGGTGAAACGGATTCTTGGTCTTTTCCGACTCGATCGGCAGCTCGCCGGTGATGAAGAACGGCGTGCCGTAGACGTGCAGCGACTTGTCGACCGCGATCGAGCGGCCCGGCGTCAGCGGAATGCCCTGCGCCCCGACAGCCTCGTCCTTCTCCGACAGCTGCACCTCGCGGAAGAAGATGTAGGAGCGGTTCATCCGGCGCAGCTCGTTGGCGCCTTCCGGATTCTGCTCCATCCAGTCGCGGATGCGCTGCATCGACATCTGCTCGCGCGGAATGATGCCGCGCTCGATCAGGATGCGACCGACCGGCGTGTAGGGATGGCCGTTGTAGGCATCGTAGTTGATGCGCACCGTCGAGCCGTCATCGAGACTGATCCGCGCGGAGCCCTGGATCTGCGCGAACAACAGATCCGTCTGATTCCTCAACCACGCGATCTCGAGGCCACGGCCCTCGATGGCGCCGTCCTCGATCTCCGCGCGGTCGTAGTAGGGCACGAGCTTGCGCCGTCCGATCTTGCGATAGACAGGACCCTTGTTGGGCAGGCTCGTCGCGTCCTGCTTGAAACCGCGCACGAACAGGTTGGACGGACGGCGATAGACCGGAACGTTGTAGACCTCGTTCTGGGTGCGCGAGCCCTCGATCACAGGCTCGTAGTAGCCGGTGACGAAGCCGTCGGCATCGCCGAGCTTGGAGATCTTCAGCGGCTCGAAATTTCGCTCGAAGAACGCGCGCGCCGCGGCGCTGTCGGCAGGCTCGGCCGCCCGTGCCTCACGGCACGGGTCGCGCAACGAGTCGCCGAGCGCCTTGTCCTCAGGGGTGCCATCGGGCTTGGCCGCGATCGGCTTGCAGCTGGCGCGGAAGGTTCGGTACGCCGCGAGCTGGTCATCGTCGGCCCAGCCGGGCACCTCGCTCCAGGACAACGGCCGATATTGGCTGTTGCTGATTTCCAGCGGCCAGTCGAGCTGCGGGTAGGGCAGGTGGCGCATCGGCGGAGCGGCCGGGTGACGCCGGGCTCGCACCGCCTCAGCCGCGTACGGCGCAAGCACGACAGCCGCGACGCTCAGGGCGAGCGCTGGCGTCCCATATCGGAGGCTCCGGGCAGTAAGAACCCGCTTCCAAATCTCGCGAACCATGCCTGCACCATCAAAGTACCACTCAACGCGAATTCGGAAAAACAGGGTTAAAAAATCGATACCGCCGATGGAATCTCTTTCTCCTGGCGTCGGGGTTCATCGATCGCAAACACGACCGTCCGACCCCGACGACCGCCGTCGCTTCTGGATCAATGGCTGCCGGTGCCGACCAGCTTCCAGTTCGGATCACGCGAGCCGGTGTCGCGGGCGAAGGTCCAGATGTCGGTGATGTCGGCGACCTTGTCCGGATTGCCGTCGACGATGTTGCCCATCTTGTCGCGGGTCACCGAGATCATCTGCGACACGAACCGCACCGTCAGCTGCGCCGTGCGGTCACGCGCCTCGGCATTGACCAGCTCGGCGGTGTCGATGGAGACGAAGCGGGTCTCGGTCTTCTGCTCCTGCTTCTCGCGATCCTTGATGACGGCGTCGAAGCTGTCATAGACCTCGGATGACAGCAGGTCGCGCAACGCGCGCCGGTCGCCATTGGCGAAGGCCAGCACGATCATCTCATAGGCGCTGCGCGCGCCGGTCAGGAAATGCCGCGGGTCGAACGAAGCGTCATTGGCAGCGATCGCATCGAGGCCGCGGGCGAGCGGCGTCCCCGCCTCGGCAACCCCCCGCCAGCGATCACTCGGAGCGCCGAAATCGGCGCCACCCGTGGTCGGGCCGGTCGGATCGATCGGAGCGCCGGGAACCGGCATCACGTGGTTGTCGGGCGCACCCTGCACGGCATTCCGGGCCGTGCGATCGAACGGGGTTCGCTCGCTCCCGGTCCGTTGGCCAAGCACCGACCGCAAGCGCAGGAAGATGAAGACCGCCAGCCCCAGGAAGATGATGGTGTAAATATCCACGTCGTGTTCGCTTTCTGACTGACTCGTCGGGCCGGACGCGTGGTCTGGCCATCGGCTGCCCGTTTAACAAGAACCGGGTAAAGACCGATGAATCGGTCCCGTCTCCGGCAGATGTAGTCATCGAATTGGCCGGGCCAATGGCACACAATGGCACATCGATCCTAACCCGTTTCACGGCCAAGGGGAAATCGGATCACCCTGGTTCGGGACCGGATCAACGCACCGGCCGGCCCAAAGCGTCCCGGGACCATAACGTGCGACAAATGGCGGCAGACCGGGGCACAACAACCATATTTGCCCGTGACCGAGGCTGCCGCCCGCTCGTCCTTGTGGAACGAGCCGGCCCTATGGTAGCCACGCGCCGCAACGAACCGCCCTTTGTGCCAGGAGAACACTTCGATGACCAACGGTAACGGCGCCACTCCCGAGGCGGCCCCTCCTCCTCAACTGAACGTGCTGGCGCAATACATCAAGGACCTCTCGTTCGAGAACCCGAACGCGCCGCAGTCGCTGGCGCCCCAGGGCCAGCCGCCGCAGATCAACATCCAGATCAACGTCGGCGCCAACGCGCTGGCCGAAACCGAATACGAAGTGACGCTGACGATCGAGGGCAAGGCCGAGAGCGGCACCCAGGTGATGTTCAGCTTCGAGCTGGTCTATGGCGGCGTGTTCCGGCTGGTCAACGTTCCCCAGGAGCACCTGTCGCCGATGCTGCTGATCGAGTGCCCGCGGCTGCTGTTCCCGTTCGCCCGCGAAATCGTTGCCAACTCGGTCCGCGACGGCGGCTTCCCGCCCCTGATGCTCGACCCGGTCGACTTCGTCAGCCTGTACCGCCAGAACATGGAACGTCAGGCCGCCGCCCAGGGCGCGCAGGGTCGCCCGAGCTGATCCGTTAGACCATACTTCGACGTGATCGACGGAGGTGATCCGAGCCTGGCTCGGGTCACGCTCCCGGAAGAAATTCCATCCAGATGGGCTTGTCGCCCAGGGTGGCAATGAAGGCGCGATGCGCCTCCCGCTCGGCCTCGGTGACCCGGGGAACCAGCGGAACGTCCCGCTGACGCCGCGGCGTGTCGCCGGCGTTGCCGATGCGGATCTCCTGCGCATCCTGCGTCAGGATCAGCTGCGACTGCCGCGCCCCGACCAGATCGACATACACTTCGGCCAGCAGCTCCGCGTCGAGCAGAGCGCCATGCTTGGTGCGGCGGGAATTGTCGATCGCATAGCGGGAGCACAGATCGTCGAGCCGGTTAGAGACGCCCGGATGCTTGCGCCGCGCCAGCAGCAAGGTGTCGACCAGCCGCTCTCTCGGGATCGCCGCACGCTTCACGCGATCGAGCTCGGCATTGATGAAGCCGATGTCGAACGACGCGTTGTGGATCACCAGCGGCGCGTCGCCGATGAAGGTGAGGAAATCCTCGACCACTTCGTGGAACAGCGGCTTGTCCGC
Organism: Bradyrhizobium sp. ORS 375; assembly: GCF_000239775.1. Classification (GTDB taxonomy): domain Bacteria; phylum Pseudomonadota; class Alphaproteobacteria; order Rhizobiales; family Xanthobacteraceae; genus Bradyrhizobium. The sequence continues at coordinate 49,485 of NZ_CAFI01000455.1, read as the reverse complement.
CAAAAACTCGCTCGACAGTCCGTGGACGGCAAACGCCTCCGCCGGCATGTCACGCTCGGGATTGATGTAGCGGTGAAACACCTGCCCCGTCGGCATGCGGTTGATGATCTCGACACAGCCGATCTCGACCAGGCGATCGCCGCGCAGGGCATCGAGGCCGGTGGTTTCGGTATCGAGAACGATCTCACGCATGGCTTGGTCCGTCGCTGCAACGGCGCCTTCGAATCAGCCGCGCCGCCGCGGCATCTTAACGACCTCGGCCAGGATGTCGCGGATGCGCTCGCGGACCGGGTCGAGTCCGTTGGACGTATCCACGACGAAATCGGCGCGGGCGCGCTTCTCCGCATCCGGCATCTGCCGCGCCAGGAGAGCATCGAGCGCCTCCTCGGTCATGGTGCCGCGCGCCAGGATCCGCTGACGCTGGATCTCCGGCGAGGTCGACACCACGACGACGGCATCGACGCGCTTGTCGCCGCCGGTCTCGAACAGCAGCGGCACGTCGACGACCGCGACCGGTACGCCCGACTGCTCCGCCTGGTCGAGGAACGCCTGGTGATAGGAGCGCAGCATCGGGTGCACGATCGCTTCCAGCCGGCGAATGGCGTCGGGATTGCCGACCACCTTCGCCGACAGCTTCGGTCGATCGACCTTCCCATTCACGGTCGTGCCAGGAAAGGCGGCCTCGATCACGGGCGCAGCCTCGCCTTCATAGACCTTATGTACGGTGGCGTCGGCGTCGTAGACCGGAACGCCGGCCTCCGCGAACAGCTTCGCCGTCGTCGACTTGCCCATGCCCATCGAGCCGGTCAGACCCAGCACTCTCATCCGCGTTCGCTCCCAGTGATCAGCCTCGGCTGCGTCAGAATTTGAGCAGCTTCGCCTCGCGGAGAAAACCCAGCAACGGCAGCAGCGGCAGGCCGAGGATAGTGAAGTGATCGCCGTCGATGCGGTCGAACAGATGCACGCCGAGCCCTTCGAGCTGATAGGCCCCGACGCTCGACAGCACGGCCTGGCCGGCCGTGTCGAGATAGCAGGCGACATCACTCTCGGTGAGCGTCCGCATGGTCATCCAGGCCACGGCGACATGGGAGAACAGCACCTCGCCATTGCGGACGACCGATATGGCCGAATGCAGCGCATGGGTCCGACCGGCCAACGCGAGCAGCTGGTGCATGGCCTGCTGCCGTCCCGCCGGCTTGTTGAACATGCGCTCGCCGAGCGCCAGCGTCTGGTCGGCGCCGACGACGTATGAGCCGGGCTTCAACGCCGAGACGGCCTTCGCCTTGGCAGTCGCCAAGTGCAGCGCGATCTCATAGGGCGCGATCAATCCCGTCTCCGCCTGAATCGCGCGCTCGTCGATCTCGGCCGGCACCGCCTCGCACGGGAGGCCCGCATTCTCGAGCAGCATGCGGCGCGCTCGACTCTGCGAAGCCAGCACCAGCGGCTCGTCACCACACCATAAGGTCATCGCAGTCACTCATTCCGGCAGACGCTGCCGCTGCCGGTCGGAATAGAGTTTCAGGATCGCCGCCGCCGTCTCTTCGATCGAGCGCCGCGTCACGTCGAGCATCACCCAGTTGAACCGGGCGCTGAGCTTGCGCGCATAGGCGACCTCATCGGTCACCGACTGCTTGTCGACATAATTCTCGTTGCCGCTTTCCGCACCCATGCTGAGCAGACGATTTTGCCGCACCTGGATCAGCCGCTCGGGCGTCGCATGCAGGCTGACCACCAGCGGCTTCTTCAACGTCTCCAGCTGATGCGGAATCGGGATGCCCGGGACCAGCGGCACATTGGCCGTCCGCACGCCGCGGTTGGCGAGATAGATCGAGGTCGGCGTTTTCGACGTCCGGGAGACGCCGACCAGCACGACATCGGCATCCTCCAGCCCGTCGACCATCTGGCCGTCATCGTGGAGCATCGTGTAGTTCAGCGCATCGATGCGCGCGAAATATTCGGCGTTGAGCACGTGCTGCGCGCCGACCCGCCCCGCGGTCGAGGCGCCGAGATAAGCCTCGAACAACTGCATCACCGGACCGATGATCGACAGGCTCGGGATGTTGATCTGCTGGCACTTGGCCTCGAGCCTGGAGACCAGATCCTTCTCGAGCAAGGTGAACAGCACGATGCCCGGCGCCTCCTCGATCTCGTCGAGCACGCGATCGAGCTGCTTCTGGCTGCGGACCAGCGGATAGACATGCTCGACGGGGGTCACATTGGCGTATTGCGCGGCGACCGCTCGCGCAACCGTGATCAGGGTTTCGCCGGTCGAATCGGAAACCAGATGCAGGTGAAAGTAATTGCCGGTGGTGGGCATCAAATCCTTAACGATCTGTGAATCCCTGTGAAGGATGGGGCCAAAAAGCGGTCGTGGTCCGCCCCCTTTGGATAACCCCGATTATTCTTCACATGGTCGCTGTCCGGGACAACTCGAGCCGCTTGCCTGATGATATCGGGACGAGGTTGGTTTGTCTTGGGATAAGCTGTCGATCGAATTCGGCAAGCATTTGAATCACATCGGACTCGCGCCAGAGCCCTCAGGCGATGCCGGCCTGTTGAAGGATGTGAACAAACGGCTGGCAATCTGCGGACGGCATTGCATGAGTCCAATCCACCGCTACCTAGACTCAAACCCTAAGATTCTAAAATTATTTGGTTTGGAAGCGATCGAGCCAGCGGATATGTCTCGCCTCCCAATGGTCACCAGCCGGTTAAGGGATCGCGACATCCGATGTACGAGTGGATCAAGGCGCTGCACGTCATTGCCGTCATCGCGTGGATGGCCGGCATGCTCTATCTGCCCCGCCTGTTCGTCTATCATTGCGAGGCGGAGATCGGCTCGAAGCAGTCCGAGACCTTCAAGATCATGGAGCGTCGCCTGCTGAAGGCGATCATCAATCCGGCGATCACGGTCACCTGGCTGGCGGGTCTCTATCTGGTATGGGCCGGGCACTGGTATACCAGCGGCTGGTTTCACGCGAAGTTCCTGCTGGTTCTGATCATGTCGGGCGTCCATGGCCTGTTTACCCGCTGGGTGCGGGAATTCGGCGCCGATCAAAATACCCGCAGCCAAAAATTCTATCGGATTATCAATGAAGTACCGACTGTGCTGATGATCGGCGTGGTGATTCTCGTAATCGTCAAGCCGTTCTGATCTGTTCCCCGAGAATACCGCTCCGCCCGAGATGCCTTGCGAACGGCGGCGCAATTTTCTATATTGAGAGCATCCCACCCCACGCAGGCGGATGTGGTTGCGTTCCGGTTTGACCGGCCGCCGCATCAGGTCTGGTGCCTCATTGGCGCCAACCTTGCTCAGACCTGCGGACCTCATTTTCGTCCGCCTTCCCACAGCCACCTCGCATCCCTCCCAAGTCGCTTCCACAGGACCACCCCCAATGCGGGAAATCAAACTACAGGACCTCAAGTCAAAGACGCCGGCCGAGCTCGTCTCCTTCGCGGAGGAAAACGGGGTCGAGAACGCCAGCACGATGCGCAAGCAGGAGCTGATGTTCGCCATCCTCAAGCAGCTCGCCATCCAGGAAACCGACATCATCGGCGAAGGCGTCGTCGAGGTTCTCTCCGACGGCTTCGGCTTCCTCCGCTCACCGGACGCCAACTACTTGCCGGGTCCGGATGACATTTACGTCTCACCCTCGCAGATCCGCCGCTTCGGCTTGCGCACCGGCGACACGATCGAGGGTCACATCCGCAGCCCGAAGGAAGGCGAGCGCTACTTCGCGCTGCTCAAGGTCAACACGCTGAACTTCGAGGATCCCGAGAAGTCCAAGCACAAGGTCAATTTCGACAATCTGACGCCGCTGTTTCCCGACGAGCGCTTCCGGCTCGAGCTCGAGGATCCGACCCGCAAGGATCTGTCGCCGCGCGTCATCGACATCGTCGCGCCGATCGGCAAGGGCCAGCGCGCGCTGATCGTCGCGCCGCCGCGCACCGGCAAGACGGTGCTGATGCAGAACATCGCGCATTCGATCACGGCCAATCACCCCGAGTGCTACCTGATCGTGCTGCTGATCGACGAGCGTCCGGAGGAAGTCACCGACATGCAGCGCTCGGTGAAGGGCGAGGTCGTGTCCTCGACCTTCGACGAGCCGGCGGCCCGTCACGTCCAGGTCGCGGAGATGGTGATCGAGAAGGCCAAGCGCCTGGTCGAGCACGGCCGCGACGTCGTCATTCTACTGGACTCGATCACCCGTCTCGGACGCGCCTACAACACCGTCGTGCCGTCCTCCGGCAAGGTGCTGACCGGCGGTGTCGACGCCAACGCGCTGCAGCGCCCGAAACGCTTCTTCGGTGCCGCCCGCAACATCGAGGAAGGCGGCTCGCTGACCATCATCGCGACCGCGCTGGTCGACACCGGCAGCCGCATGGACGAGGTCATCTTCGAAGAGTTCAAGGGCACCGGCAACTCCGAGCTCATTCTCGATCGCAAGGTCGCCGACAAGCGGACCTTCCCGGCGATCGACATCGCCCGCTCCGGCACCCGCAAGGAGGAGCTCATCACCGAGCCGCAGAACCTCAAGAAGATGTACGTCCTCCGCCGCATCCTCAATCCGATGGGCACCATGGACGCGATCGACTTCCTGCTCGACAAGCTCCGCAGCACCAAGAGCAATGCCGAGTTCTTCGAGTCGATGAACACCTGATCGGGACGATCTCGCAATTTGGAAAGGGCGCTCTTTGGAGCGCCCTTTTTGTTTGTGACTGCCTCGCGCAAATATTTGCGCCGCCGTGCCGAATTCGAGATCAACGCGAAAGTCACCGGCCTCCGAAAGGCGGGGCTGTTGCGTATGGGGATGCAGGGCTGTCGCGGCGAGCAATCCTGCAAATGAGTTACGCCGTCATGCCCGGGCTTGTCCCGGGCATCCACGTGGTTCTCGATATGCCGAACGACGTGGATGGCCGGGACAAGCCCGGCCATGACGGTGTGGAGAGAGATGAGCACAAGACTCTGATCGCCATACGCGATAGCCCGCGCTGAGGACGGTTCGGCTCATGGGTGCGAGCTGGATGCCAGGGTATTCTCTCCACTTCCGTCGGCGCGTGGATAAATCCGCCCCACCTAGCTCGCCGGTTTGGTGAGCGATCAACGCGCCCCTCCAGGAGCCTGTCCGGCGTAAAGCATGCCGGCGCAAACCGATTGTCTTTCTGGGCCGCCGAGCCCAATTGAACGTCATGCATCCTCACGACCAGACCATCTTCGCGCTGTCCTCGGGGCGGCTGCCGAGTGCGATTGCTCTCGTCCGTCTCTCTGGTCCACATGCCGGCCCAGCTCTTCAGATGTTGGCGGGAAAGATGCCGGCGTTGCGGGTGGCCACCCGGGCGCTGCTTCGTGACAGCCACGGCGAGCCGATCGACGATGCCGTGGTGCTGTGGTTTCCTTCACCGGCCAGCGCCACCGGTGAGGACGTCGCCGAGCTCCATGTCCATGGCAGCCGCGCGGTCCTCGCGACGCTGTTCACGGTGTTGTCGGGGATGCCCGGCTTGCGTCCGGCCGAGCCGGGCGAGTTCACACGGCGCGCCTTCGAGAGCGGCAAGATTGATCTCACCGAAGCCGAGGGGCTCGACGATCTGATCCATGCCGACACGGACCGGCAGCGGCGCCAGGCGCTGCGCCAGTTGAAAGGTCTTCTCGGCGACAAGGCGCGGAGCTGGCGCGAACAGATCATCGAAGCCGCGGCGCTGATCGAGGCGGGGATCGATTTTTCGGACGAAGGCGATGTCCCGGCCGAGCTGATGGCGCCCGCCTTGTCGCGGGTTGAACAGCTCCTGCAGGAGATCGAAGCGGTGCTGGCCGCGGAGGGGCGGGCTGAGCGTCTCCGCGACGGTCTCACTGTTGTCATCGCCGGGCCACCCAATGCCGGCAAGTCGACGCTGATGAACCAGCTGGCGCGGCGCGAGGTGGCGATCGTCTCGCCGCATGCCGGGACCACGCGGGATCTCATTGAGGTTCAGCTGGATCTCGACGGCTATCCGGTAACGGTCATCGACACAGCCGGGATCCGGGAGACCGATGATCCGGTCGAGCAGGAGGGTGTCCGGCGGGCGCGGGACCGCGCGGCTCATGCCGACCTGGTTTTCTGGTTGTCGGAGCACGACCGCACCGAGGTGGAGCGTCAAGGTGACACCCCAGTCTGGCTGGTCCGGACCAAGAGGGATCTGGAGGGGGCGGAGGAATCGATCGAGCCCGGGCCCATAGCGAGCCGGGCGTTTGGGATCTCCGCAAGAAGCGGGGCAGGGATGGCCGTGCTGCTGGACGCTCTGGTGGGGTTTGCCCGCGACTTCTTTGGTTCGACCGAGGGCGGGCTCATCACGCGGGAGCGTCAGAGACAATCGCTTCGACAAGCGGCCGATGCGCTGCGACAGAGTTTGGGCGCCGTCGATCGCGGCGAGGAGCTCGTCGCCGAGGAGCTGAGGATCGCGGCACTCGCGCTGGGCCGCTTGCTAGGGCGGGTCGATGTCGAGGATCTGCTCGATCTGATCTTCCGCGAATTCTGCATCGGGAAATAGGTCGCGGAGATCGGGATAGGCACGAATATGCTTAATGAGAGATTGCTTGGTTAACCTATCGTCAAACGTTTCACGTGAAACAGATGCGCTGGAACTTCTCAGCTGTTTCACGTGAAACAAGCATGTGGGGCTGGGCGCAGTGTTTCACGTGAAACACGCTGCCGCTGCCCATCCTTCTGTTTCACGTGAAACGTCTTCCGGGCGTTGCCGTCAACCGCTAGATAGCTGACATGACCGAGCACCTGACATCCTACGACGTCATCGTCATTGGCGGTGGCCACGCCGGCTGTGAAGCCGCCGCCGTATCCGCGCGCATGGGCGCTCGGACGGCTCTCGTCACGCACCAGTTCGCGACCGTCGGCGCGATGTCCTGCAATCCCGCGATCGGCGGTTTGGGCAAAGGGCACCTGGTCCGGGAGGTCGACGCTCTGGATGGTCTGATGGGGCGGGTGGCGGACGCCGGCGGCATCCAATTTCGGGTGCTGAACCGCCGGAAGGGACCAGCTGTCCGTGGTCCCCGCGCCCAGGCTGACCGGAAGCTCTACGCCGCCGCGATGCAGGCTGCGATCCGCGAGACCGTCCATCTCTCCGTGATCGAGGGCGAAGCCGATGAGCTGATGGTCGGCGATGGCGGCGTGACCGGGATCAAGCTCGCCGATGGCCGGTCCTTTGTTTGTGGCGCGGTGGTGATCACCACCGGCACCTTCCTGCGCGGCCTCATTCACCTCGGGGAGAAGACCTGGCCGGCCGGCCGGGTCGGTGAAGCGCCGGCGCTCGGCCTGTCGCGCTCCCTCGAAGCCATCGGCTTCAATCTAGGTCGTCTGAAGACCGGAACGCCTCCACGTCTCGACGGCACCACCATCGACTGGGCCGCAGTCGAGATGCAGCCGGGCGACGATCCCGCGGAGCCGTTCTCCGTGCTGACCAAGAGGATCACCACGCCGCAGATCCAGTGCGGCATCACCCGGACGACGACCGCGACCCACGACGTGATCCGCGCCAACGTCCACCGCTCGCCGATGTACTCCGGCCAGATCAAGTCGACCGGCCCGCGCTATTGCCCGTCGGTCGAGGACAAGATCGTCCGCTTTGGCGATCGCGACGGCCACCAGATCTTTCTGGAGCCGGAAGGTCTCGACGATACGACGGTATACCCGAACGGCATCTCGACCTCGCTCCCAGAGGAGGTTCAGCTGGCGCTGCTGCCGACCATTCCCGGCCTCGAGCGGGTGCGAATGATCCGGCCGGGCTATGCCATCGAATACGATCACGTCGATCCGCGCGAGCTGGAGCCGACCCTGCAGACCAAGCGGATGAAGAGACTCTTCCTGGCCGGCCAGATCAACGGGACGACGGGATACGAAGAGGCGGCCGCGCAGGGTCTAGTCGCCGGGCTGAATGCGGCGCTGGCCGCCAGCGGCGGCGAGCCGATCGTGTTCGATCGCGCCGATGGCTATCTGGGCGTCATGATCGACGACCTGGTCACGCGCGGCATCACCGAGCCGTATCGGATGTTCACGTCACGCGCGGAGTATCGTCTGACGCTGCGGGCCGACAATGCCGACCAGCGGCTGACCGACAAGGGCATCGGGCTCGGCTGTGTCGGAGGCAAGCGGGCGCGTCTTCACCGCGGCAAGATGGCGGCGCTCGAGGCGGCGCGTGGCGTGGCGACGTCGCTGACGATCACGCCGAACGAGGCGGCCAAGCATGGGCTCACGCTCAACCGCGACGGCCAGCGCCGCTCGGCGTTCGAGCTGATGGCGTATCCTGAGATCGACTTTGCGAGGGTGAGATCGATCTGGCCGGAGCTCGGAGCGATCGATCCGGCCATCGCCACCCATCTTGAGATAGATGCGAAATACGATGTCTACGTCCGCCGGCAGAGCGAGGATGTCGACGCGTTCCGGCGCGACGAGGGCCTGGTGCTCGGGGACATCGACTACGCGATGGTCCCCGGTCTCTCGAACGAGGCGCGCGCCAAGCTGGCCGCCGCGAAGCCTTGGACGATCGGGCAGGCGGGTCGCATCGATGGAATGACGCCGGCGGCACTGGGGATCCTGGCTGCCTATCTCCGCCGTGAAGCCCGGCGGAACAAGGCTGCGAGCTGAGGACGTTTCACGTGAAACGAGCAACGTCCGCGACCGCGCACAATGCGCTCGCATCCGACAAGGCCGCAGCCCTGGCGCTGACTCCCGTTTCACGTGAAACGGAGCAGCGCCTCGATCGCTACATCGCGCTGCTGCTGGAGTGGCAGGCCAAGACCAATCTGGTCGCGCCGTCGACCCTGCCGCATCTCTGGACGCGGCACATTTCGGATTCGTTGCAGCTGCTCGATCTCGCGCCCGAGGCCAAGATCTGGGTCGACCTCGGCAGCGGCGGCGGCTTCCCCGGCGTGGTGCTCGCCTGTGCGCTCGCCGAACGGCCCGGTGCGCAGGTCCATCTGGTCGAGCGCATCGCCAAGAAGGCGGCCTTCCTGCGCGAAGCAATTCGCGTCACCGGCTCACCTGGGACAGTGCATTTGTCAGAGATCGGGGATATCGTGGAGAAGTGGAGCGGGCGAGTCGATTGCGTGACCGCACGCGCGCTGGCTCCGCTACACCAACTCATCGGCTTTGCGGAGCCCTTGGTAAAAAAAGGCGCGAAAGCGCTGTTTCTCAAGGGTCAAGATGTAGAAGCGGAATTGACCGAATCTACTAAGTATTGGAAAATTGAGCCGAAACTTCATTCCAGCCGGACGGGCGGGCAGGGCTGGATCGTCGCAATCGATTGCATCGAGCGACAAGGCTGAACTCCCGCCGCAACAACCATGGCGACTGCGCATGTCCGTAATTGATCAGATTTATCAAGAAGATAGGGCTCCGCACCCGGAGGGGCATCCGCGCATCCTGGCGCTCGCCAATCAGAAGGGCGGGGTCGGCAAGACGACGACCGCGATCAACCTGGGCACCGCGCTGGCCGCCATCGGCGAGCGCGTGCTGATCGTCGATCTCGATCCGCAGGGCAACGCCTCGACCGGTCTCGGCATCGACCGCGGCAGCCGCAACTGCTCGACCTACGACGTGCTGATCGGCGAGGCCTCGCTGCGCGACGCCGTCGTTGCGACCGCCGTGCCGCGCCTTCACATCGCCTCCTCAACGATGGACTTGTCGGGTCTGGAGCTCGAGCTCGGCACCAGCGCCAACCGCGCCTTCCGCCTGCGCGACGCGATCGCCGGCCTCAACAACAACGTCTCGCCGGAGAACGACTACACCTATGTGCTGGTCGACTGCCCGCCGTCGCTGAACCTGCTGACCGTCAACGCGATGGCCGCCTCGGATGCGATCCTGGTGCCGCTGCAGTGCGAGTTCTTCGCGCTCGAAGGTCTGTCGCAACTCTTACAGACTGTGGAGCAGGTGCGCTCGACCTTGAACCCGAACCTGTCGATCCATGGCATCGTGCTGACGATGTTCGACTCGCGCAACAACCTGTCCAACCAGGTCGTGGCCGACGTCCGTCAATTCATGGGATCGAAGGTCTACAACACGATGATCCCGCGCAACGTGCGCATCTCCGAAGCGCCGTCCTATGGCAAGCCGGTGCTGGTCTATGACCTCAAGTGCGTCGGCAGCGAGGCCTATCTGAAGCTCGCGACCGAGGTCATCCAGCGCGAGCGCGACCTGCGCGCCAACTGATCAGTTGCCATATCTCTGGCTGACATCGAGTCAGCCGGTCCTCAGTCGGGGATGACGGCGAATTCCGGAGGCGGGGTTCGCAATCCCCTTTCATTGCGCCGAGGCCGCGGTTCGGCAGCAGACGCAAGTGGAGCGTGACGTGAATCCAAAGGAGAAGGCGATGGCGGAGGAGTCGCGATCGCGTCTGGGCCGGGGCCTGGCAAGTCTGATCGGTGACGTGAACCGCGAGGCCGGCGCGCCGCCGGAGCGGCCGCGCAATCAGCGCAAGGTGCCGATCGAGTTTCTCAAGCCGAACCCGCGCAATCCGCGCAAGACGTTTTCCGACGGCGAGCTCGCCGAGCTCTCGGCCTCGATCAAGCAGCACGGCGTGATCCAGCCGATCGTGGTGCGTCCGATCAAGGGCCAGCAGGACCGCTTCGAGATCATCGCGGGCGAGCGGCGCTGGCGGGCGTCGCAGGCCGCCGGCCTGCACGAAGTCCCGATCGTCCCGGTCGATGTCAGCGACAGCGATGCGCTGGAGCTCGCAATCATCGAGAACGTGCAGCGCGAGGACCTCAACCCGATGGAAGAGGCGCAGGGCTATCACGCGCTTGCCAACGAGTTCAAACGCAATCAGGAAGAGATCGCCAAGATCGTCGGCAAGAGCCGCAGCCACGTCGCCAACATGATGCGGCTCACCAAGCTGCCGGCGGAGGTGCAGGGCTTCATCGCCACCGGCGAGATTTCGGCCGGCCATGCGCGCGCGCTGATCAACCTGCCGGACCCGCTGACGGCGGCGAAGAAGATCATTGCGGAAGGGCTGAACGTCCGCCAGACCGAGGCGCTCGCGCATGAGGAAGGCGTTCCCGAGCGCAAGCCGCAGAAGCCGCGCAGCGCGGGCGGCAGCGCGCCGGCGGAAAAGAAGGACGCCGACACGATCGCGCTGGAGAAGCGTGTCGGCGATGCGCTCGGCCTGAACGTCTCGATCAGCCACCGCGATCCCGGCGGCACGGTGCAGATCACCTACCGCAGCCTCGAGCAGCTCGACGAGGTGATGCGGCGGCTTGAGCAGGGTTAGGTGTGAGGGCGCGGCGCTTACTTCATCGTGGCACCGATGAGCTCGGCCTAATTTCTTTCAGCTATTGAGACGCTCTCTCCCTCGTCATGGCCGGGCTTGACGAGCTACTGACTGGAAGAGCTACTCAACTGACGACAGCGTGTACGACGGTTTGTCCTGACAGTGGCTGCCCAACGCGAACCCCGGCGCTCTCCTCCGTCATTCCGGGGCGCGCGCAGCACGAGCCCGGAATCCATGTCACGGAAGGTGCTGCGGCCCGATGGATTCCGGGCTCGCCCTTCGGGCGCCCCGGAATGACGGCGGAGGTTGGAGAGCGGTCTCGGATCCCCACGGGCTGACGGTCCACTCGGGCTGAAAAATTCATTCGAGTCGAAGCTCTCGACGTCGTCTTCAGCGCGCCAGCCTGCCGCCCACGATCACCCCTTGCGCCGCGCCGCCACCGCGATCGACAGCAGCGTCCGTTGCGCGATCGCGGCCGCGAGTCCAGGCTGCTTGCGCATCTCCAGCGCGGCGGTCGCGAGCTGGTCGATGATCGGCAGCAAGCGGGTAGGGGAGAAGTTGCGCAGCGCTGTTTCCGCGCTCGGCTTGCGCGAGAAGTGCAGCCGCGGGAAGCCACCTTCGAGGATGCTCGATACCGGCGTGCCAGCGGCCACCGCGAGCGCCGACTTGTGCAGCCATGCGGCATGTCGTTGCGCAGCCGAGATGATGACGCCGGGATACGTGCCGGCGATCATCGCCTTGCCGAACTCGGTCTCGACCACATCGGGCTTGCCGCCGAAGGCGCCGTCGACGATCGGGTCGAGCTTCATCTCGGAGGCGTCGGCGACCACGGCCATCACATGATCGAGCGTCACCTCGCCTTCGCCATGGGCGAACAGCGTCAGCTTGCGGACCTCGTTGCGCGAGGCCTGCCGGTCGCCGCCGAGCAGCGCCATCAGATAGGCGCGGGCGTCGGGCGCGATGCGCAGGCTGGCCATGCGCAGCTCGTCGTCGATCAGCTTGGCGAGGTCACGCTCGGTGTCCGGATAACAGCCGATCGCCACCGCGCTCGCCGCCTTCTCGCAGATCTTGCGTAAGGGTGAGTCCGGCCGGATGTCGCCGGCCTCGATGACGATGCGGCAGTCGCGCACATTCATCTGGCTCAGCGTCTCGACGCCGCTGGCAAAGGTCCGGGATCCCGCGCGGACGCGAATGGCGCGGCGGCCGCCGAACAGCGGTACGGTCATGGCCTCGTCGACCAGCCGCGACGGCTCGGCCGCCAGCTCGTCGCCATCGAGCCGGACCACGGAAAACGGATCGTCGGGATTATCGACGGCGGACGCGATCAGTGCCTCGGCCCGCTCGCGGACCAGGCCGGCATCCGGGCCGTACAACAAGATCAGCGGACGAGCCGCATCCGGCTTGGCAAGGAAGGCGTCGATGTCTCGTCCGCGCAGCGCGACCACGGCGGTGTCAGCCGTGCGTCAGGTGCCCGCGGTGAAGAAGGCCGCGAGCCGGGTCTTGATCTTCTCGGCGACCTCCTCGGAGGCGCGATCCTCGGCGTCGCGGAATGCGCGCTGCCGGGCGAAGCGCTGGTACGAGCCCGGGATGTCATAGGACGTGCGCGCGAAGGTCGTGCCGGTCATGACCGACTTGTTGGTCGCCAGATCCACCAGATTGTACTGCACGTCGATGCCGACATTCTCCGTGGTCGGCAGGCCGGTGGTCTGCGACACGATCAGCGATGACCGGCTGGTCTGGAACTTCAGCACCAGCTTGTGGGTCGGGGCCGTGCCGGTCGCGGTGCCGTAGAGCTTGAAGGCGAGCGCGTTGCGGATGTCGACGCCGATGCGCGCCTCGGGCGAGGCGTTCGGTTTGTCGACCGGCGGCAGCTCGACGCCCATCAGCTTGTCGCGCAGGCCCGGGGTGCCGTCGGCATGCTCGGCATACATCGGCTGGAAGCAGCCGGCCGTCAGCCCGGCCAGGGCGGCCACAGCAATCAGCCGCGCAGCGATCCGAAACCTAGCCGACGACATTCACGATCCTCTTGGGAACAATGATCACCTTGCGGACGGGCTTGCCGTCCAGCGCCAGTTTTACTGCATCGAGGGCCAAAACGGCAGACTCAATTTCCGGATTCTGCGCGTTGCTGGCGACTGTGACTTCTCCGCGCTTCTTGCCGTTGACCTGCACCACCAGGGTCATGCTGTCCTCAACCAGCAAATCTCGTTCGATTTGCGGCCAGGCGGCTTCCGAAATCAGCCCGGAGTGACCCAGCACCTGCCAGCATTCTTCGGCGAGATGCGGCATCATCGGCGAGAACAGCTGCACCAGGATGCCGGCCGCCTCGCGGATCGCCCAGGCGAGGTCCGGCGCCGGCTTGGCCGGCCGGCCCAGCACGTCGGCCAGCGCATTGGCGAATTCGCGGATATGCGCCAGGCAGACGTTGAAGTGCAGCCGCTCGATGCCGCCGGTCACCTTGTCGAGCGCGCCATGCGCGGCCTTGCGCAGCGCCAGCGCGTCCGGGCCGAACGTGGCCGGGCGGGAGGAGGGGGCCTCGGCGGAGGCCGCGACCGATTCGTTGACCAGCCGCCACAGGCGTTGGACAAACCGGGCCGCGCCCTGAACCCGCTCGTCGCTCCAGATCACGTCGCGATCCGGCGGCGAGTCCGACAGCATGAACCAGCGCGCGACGTCGGCGCCGTAGCTCTCGATGATGTCGTCGGGATCGACGGTGTTCTTCTTCGACTTCGACATCTTCTCGATCGGACCGATCGTGATGTCCTCGCCGGTGGCGGTCAGCACCGCGCGGCGGCCATTGCCGCCGACCTCGATCTTCACGTCGGCTGGATTGACGTAGGTGCCGTCGGCCTTCTGGTAGGTCTCGTGCACCACCATGCCCTGCGTGAACATGCCGGCGAATGGCTCGTCCATCGCGACGTGACCGGTGGCCTTCATCGCGCGGGTGAAGAAACGGCTATAGAGCAGATGCAGGATCGCGTGCTCGACGCCACCGATATACTGGTCGACCGGCATCATCCGGTTGGCCACCGCAGGCGTGGTCGGCGCAGCCTCGTTCCACGGATCGGTGAAGCGCGCGAAGTACCAGGACGAATCCACGAAGGTGTCCATGGTATCGGTTTCACGCGTCGCCTTGCCTCCGCATTTCGGGCAGGTGACGTGCTTCCAGGTCGGATGGTGGTCCAGCGCATTGCCCGGCTTGTCGAAGGTGACGTCGTCAGGCAGCACTACCGGCAGGTCCTTCGCCGGAACCGGCACGACATCGCATTTGGCGCAGTGGATCACCGGGATCGGGCAGCCCCAATAGCGCTGCCGCGAGATGCCCCAGTCGCGCAGGCGGAAATTGACCTGGCGCTCGCCGACTGGTGAGCCGCCACGCTGCTCGCTCTCCAGCCGCTTCGCGACTTCGTCCTTGGCCTGCGCGATCGTCATGCCATCGAGGAAGCGCGAGTTGATCATTCGGCCGTCACCGTCGAAAGCAGTGTCGGTGATGACGAAGCTCGCGGGGGCCTGTCCTTCCGGGCAGACCACCGGCGTGTTGCCGAGACCGTATTTGTTGACGAAGTCGAGGTCGCGCTGGTCATGTGCCGGACAGCCGAAGATGGCGCCGGTGCCGTACTCCATCAGCACGAAATTCGCGACATAGACCGGCAATGTCCAGCTCGGGTCGAACGGATGCACGGCACGGATGCCGGTGTCGAAACCCTGCTTCTCGGCGGTGTCGATCGCCTCTTGCGCGGTACCGATGCGCTTGATCTCGGCGATGAACGCGGCGAGCTCGGGATTCTTGGCGGCGGCCGCCTGCGCCAGCGGATGGTCGGCCGAGATCGCCATGAATTTGGCGCCGAACAGCGTGTCCGGTCGCGTCGTGAAAATCTTCAGCTCGGTCTCGCCAGCCGGCACAGTCTTCGGATCCAGCGCGAAGCGGATCAGCAGGCCTTCGGAGCGGCCGATCCAGTTCCGCTGCATCAGCCGCACCTTGTCGGGCCAGCGATCCAGCCCGTCGAGCGCGTCCAGCAATTCCTGCGAGTACTTCGTGATCTTGAACACCCACTGGTTCATCTCACGCTGTTCGACCACCGCACCGGAGCGCCAGCCGCGGCCGTCGATGACCTGCTCGTTGGCGAGCACGGTCATGTCGACCGGATCCCAGTTCACCTTGCGCTGCTCGCGCTCCACCAGCCCGGCTTGCATGAAGTCCAGGAACATCTTCTGCTGGTGCTTGTAGTAGGACGGATCGCAGGTCGCGAACTCGCGGGCCCAGTCGAGCGACAGGCCGATCGAGCGCAACTGCTTCTTCATCGCGGCGATGTTGTCGTAGGTCCACGCCTTCGGCGCGACCTTGCGCTCGATCGCGGCGTTCTCCGCCGGAAGGCCGAACGCGTCCCACCCCATCGGATGCAGCACGTTGAAGCCCTTGGCGCGCATGAACCGCGCCAGCACGTCACCCAGGGTATAATTACGGACATGGCCGATATGGATGCGTCCCGACGGATAGGGAAACATCTCGAGTACGTAGTATTTCGGACGCGGATCGTCGTTCTTGGTGGCGAAAATCGCCTTGTCGTCCCACTGGCGCTGCCAGCGCGGCTCGGCTTCACGGGCGTTGTAGCGTTCGGATGTCATGGAATCGCTTGTAATTTTCGAGGATTCGCGTCGTTTCAAGACGGCGGACTAGGCCACAAAAGCAGCACCTCGGTCAATGGGGCGGCAGATGATGATACCATTTCGTGCAGCTGCTAAGCGACGGTAATCGCGCGATTTTTTTGCGCGCTCCGCCGGGAGTGTCGGAGGTCGGGTTGAGGCGCGGTTAAGACTTGAATGGGACACTGAGTGCACAAATCCAGGCTTAAAGCCCGCATCTGGGATCAACCCTCATCGTGTCCGGCGCTACGTTCGACGAGCTTGACTTCGAGTACGCGACGACTGTCGCGGAAAAGGCCATGAAATCCATGGCTCAACAGCGCGTGCCACCGACGCCTAACAACTTTCATCTGTGGTTCAAATACTCGCTCGGCTCGGCTTCGGACCTGAAGCGCGCCGTCGACATTCTCGTCAGCAACAAGCGCAAGTTTGATAAGACCACCAACCAGGCACTGTTCGATACCTACATCGGTCAGCAGGGCACCGAAGCGGCCGTCGTTCACAAAGTCTCGCAGCAGCTGCATGGCGTGATGGACTCCGCCAAGAGCTATCTGACCGCCGCGATCGCCGACAACCGCACCCACATGGCGGCGATCGACGGCGTTGCCGAGCGCAGCGAGCAGGGCGTCGATCCGAAAATCCTGATCGAGAATCTCGTCAGCGAGCTCGCGCAGGCGACCGCGCGGGCGGCGAAGCTCGAGGCGAGCTTCGCCGAGAAGTCGCGCGAGCTCGACACCATCAGGGACTCGCTCAACAAGTCGGAGCAGCGCGCGCGCACCGATACGCTCACCGGACTGCCGAACCGCCGTGCGCTCGAAGAATTCTTCCGTCATGCGCAGGTCGACGCGATGGAGCGCGACGAGCCGCTCAGCATTCTCCTGATCGATGTCGATCACTTCAAGAAGTTCAACGACAATTACGGCCACGGCGTCGGCGACCAGGTGCTGCGCCTGGTCGCCAAGGCGCTGCGCGAGCGCGTGCGTGAGAAGGATCTTCCCGCCCGCTATGGCGGCGAGGAGCTGATCGCGGTGCTGCCGGAGACCGATCTCGAAGGCTGCACCGCCATCGCCGAGCGCATCCGGCGCACCATCGCCGATTGTCAGTTCACCCGCCGCTCGACCGGCGAGGTGCTGCCGCAGATCACGGTGTCGATCGGCGTCGGCCAGTTCCAGTTCGGCGAGTCGATGGCCGATCTGATCGACCGCTGCGATCGCGCGCTATATCTGGCCAAGAAGCTCGGCCGCAACCGCGTCGTCACCGAGCTCGAGCTCGACCGCAAGCTGGCGGTGGGCTGATCTGCTTGCCGCGTCGGCTCAGCTGGCGCGCGCCACGCCTTCGCCGGCCTCGGCAATCTCACCAAATCCATGCGCGACCACCGTGTTGCGGCCGCGATGCTTGGCGGCATAGAGCGCCGCATCGGCGGCCTCGATCAGGTCACCCGGCGTGAGTGACTCGTTGGGTCGTGTCGACGCGACGCCGACGCTGACGGTGACGCATTGATGCACCGACGTTGCGTGCGGCAGCTCCAGGTCGAGCACCGCGGCGCGGACCTGTTCACCGATCTCGAGCGCCTGCCTGGCGCTCATGCCGGGCAGCAGTAGGCAGAACTCCTCGCCGCCATAACGGCCGGCAAAAGCCGTTGTGGCGCCGGCGATCTCGGACAGCGCCTCGCCGAGTCGCGACAGACAGGCGTCGCCCTCGGGATGGCCATAGGTGTCGTTGTAGAGCTTGAAATGATCGACATCGATCATCAGCAGCGAGAGGTCGCTGCCGGTCTGCTGCGCGCGGGCCCATTCGACGTCGATGCGGTTCTGGAAGCCGCGGCGGTTGGCAAGGCCGGAAAGCATGTCGATCGACGCCATCACCGTCAGCCGGTCGTTGGCGGCAACCAGCTCGCGCTCGCGCTGGCCGAGCTTGGCGGCCATGGCGTTGAACGATTTCGCCAGCGGCAGAAACTCCGACGGCAGATGCTTGGTGGCGACGCGCGCCGTCCAATGGCCGTGACCGAAGCGCTTGGCTGTCGCGGCAAGCATGTTGACCGGCTTCACGATCAGCTTCTCGGCCGCGATCAGCGCGCCAAGCAGCACGATCAGGCAGACCAGGCCGGCCTGCAGATAGGCATTGCGGATCTCGCGATCGATCGCGGCGGTGACGCGGGTCTCGTCGATGCTGACGATCAGCCTCGATCCGCTGTCCGCGATCCGCGTGAAGGTGATCGCGCGCTTGGAGCCGTCGGCCGCCGTGAAGCTCAACGTCTCCGTCGGCTTGCTCGAGCTCATCGCAGCTTCGGCGACGGCGGACAGCAACGGCACGCTGTCGAGCGGCCGCCCGATCAGCTCGGTGCGGTCGGCGGGCGCGGCCAGCACGGTTCCCTCGCTGTCGATCAGCACCGCGGTGATGCCCGGGCGGCCGCCAAGATTGCTCATGATCTTGGACATCCATTCCAGGTTCACGCTCGCCAGCATCACCGCATCGGGGTCGCCGGTGATCGCACCGACCGGATAGGCCGCCATCATGATCGGCGTCTGCGCCGGCCTGGACAGCAGATAATCGCTGAACACGAAGTCGCGTGCTTCCTGGGCGCCGCGGAAATATGGCCGGTCACTGAAATCGAGCCCGACATACTGGTTGTTGGTCGAGCACTGGATCCGGCCGTCGCGGCCGGCGATCATCAGCGTGCGGATCCACGGCAGCGTTGCCGGCAGGCTGGCCCGCATCATGTCGCAGCTGCGGCTCACGCCGGAGGTGGAGGCCCGGACATAGGCCGTCGACTTCAGCACCGTCTCCACCGACATGATGACTTCGCGCTGCATGTCGGCGCTCTGCCGTGCGAGACCGAAAAATTCCTCGGAGGCGAGCGCGATCTGCCGGGTTCTGGCGCTTTCCAGGGACCTGGCGCGTTCCAACATCAGCGGCGCAACCAGAATCAGGGCAAGCAGCGCCAGGCGCGCGCGAATCCCCATCAGCCGGTTCAGCTTCACTCTATTGCGATTGAAGCGGATGCTTGGCATTTCTGACCCCTACCCCCGGCGAGCAGGGTAAGGGGAAGGGTTCAAGAACCCTTTTTCGAACTCCGTAAAATTGCAGCCAAACCCGTAAATCTACCGAACCACGGATGTCATCGTGCCCGACGCCCCGAACGCTTCCGCCTCCTCTGCCCCCTCAGCGCTGGCCGCGGTCGAGCAGGAGATCCTGCGCGCCTGCAGCGACGCCAGGCGCGATCGCGCCTCGGTCACGCTGATCGCTGTGTCGAAAACCTTTTCCGCCGACGCGATCGAGCCGGTGATCCGGGCGGGACAGCTTGTGTTCGGCGAGAACAGGGTTCAGGAGGCCAAGGGAAAATGGCCTGCCATGATGGCGGCGCATCCGGGGCTGTCGCTGCACCTGATCGGGCCGCTGCAATCCAACAAGGCCAAGGAGGCGGTGGCGCTGTTCGACGCCGTCCATTCGGTGGACCGGCCGAGCCTCTGTTCGGCGCTGGCCAAGGAGATCGCGGCGCAGGGCCGGCATCCGCAGCTGTTCGTCCAGATCAACACCGGCGAGGAGCCGCAGAAGGCGGGCATCGCGCCTGGCGACGCCGACGCCTTCATTGCCGCCTGCCGCAAGGATTATGGACTCGAGATCTCGGGGCTGATGTGCATCCCGCCAGTCGAGGAGGCGCCGGGTCCGCATTTTGCGCTCACCGCCAAGATCGCCGCGCGCAATGGCCTTCCCAACCTGTCGATGGGCATGAGCGCCGATTTCGCCACCGCGATCCAGTTCGGTGCCACCCACATCCGCGTCGGCTCCGCGATCTTCGGCCACCGCTGAACCGCCCGTCCTCGTTATTGCGAGCGCAGCGAAGCAATCCAGCGCCAAGAAGGAAGTCTGGATCGCTTCGCTGAGCCTGTCATCCGGCCGCGCGTTGCGCGGACCGGTTGGCTCGCGATGACGAGCGTCTGTCAGTCGAATCTGACCGACACTCGCCCGAGGTCGCCGAAATCGGCGTCCATCACGTCGCCGCTGGCGATCGGCAGCGGCGGGTGGCAGGTCCCGGTCGTGACCACCTGCCCTGCCCGCGTCGTGATGCCGAGCGCGCTGAGCTCGTTGACCAGCCAAGCCAGAGCGACGCGCGGATCGCCGAGCACATTGCGGCCGTGCCCGACGAAGGTCTTGCCGCGCAACGTGATGCGTGGCCGCTCTTCGACGAGGTCGCGGCTGCGCCAGTCGGCGGTGGTCGGCTCGCCGAGCACGAACAGGTGCGCGCAGGCATTGTCGGCGATCAGCTGCGCCTCGCCGGCGCCGACGAAGTCGGCGAAGCGGGAATCCGGGATCTCGATCGCCGGGTGCAGCGTGGCGACGGCGGCGAGCACCTCGGCGACGTCATACGGTGTCGGCCGCGGCTGCAGGTCGGCGCCGAAGCGGAAGGCAAATTCCGGCTCGGCCACGCGCATGGCGTTGCCGGCCATCGAGGCGATGCCGCCGACCGGCAGCACGGTCTCGGCAAGGATGCGTCCGGCCATCGGGCCGGCGACGTTGATGTGGCGCTGGCCGGCCTCGCTGGTGGCGGCGATCTTCCAGCCGAACAAGAGCTCCGAGTGCTTCTCGAGCTCGGCCTGGATGGCGTAGCCTTGCACCCGGTCACGCGGGCGTAGCTCCGGCGGCAGCGCGTCGAGCTTGCTGCCCTGCTGCCAGTGCGAGCGCAGGATGGCTGAAGCGCCGGCCGATTGATCCGGTGCGCGCATGATGTCCTCCCCCGTCTCTTCTTACGCGATGACGATCCTGGTGCGCGGCCCGATCCTTTGCAACAGCCGCAGCATGGCAGGGCGGGTCATCGCGACGCAGCCGGCGGTCGGACCGAAATGCGGCCGCGCCAGATGCAGGAACACGGCGCTGCCGCGGCCGGCGATCCGCGGCCTTGTGTTGTGGTCGATCTCGATGATGAAGTCGTAGAGATGATCCTGGCGCGCCAGCCGGTCGCCGGGCTGGTCGCCGCGCAGCCGGATCGCCCGGTTGTAATGCGGGTCAGCCGGATTCTCGCACCAGGCGTCCTCAGGCCCGATCGGCCGCACCGGCAGGAAGGTCCGCGGACGGGGATGGCGGTCGGCCCGCCACCACAGCCGGCGCGGGGTGAATGTGCCGCGCGGGGTGCCGCCGTCACCCTCGCGCTTGTTGGCGAGAATGCCGCCGCGGCCGAGTGCCACCGGGACGACATGACCCCAGACCGTCAGCCAGCCGCGCTGCCGCGACCCGGCCGATGAGCGAATCGAGATCAGGGTCGCTTCCATACCAATTTACCTCGTGTATAAAGAGATGAAACAACGTGCCTTTTCATTGCCATGGATTGCCCGGCAATTGCCTTAATGTCGGCGAATGGTCCGCGCCGAGGGTCGAACAGGACATTCATCGCATTCCCTGCCCAATTCTGGGGTAGAGTGGCTGCCGCTTGTGAATCGGTAACAGCCCCCTACTTCAAGACGAAACAGGGCTCATGAGCCTGTTTGCCCACCGCTGCGGCGCCCACTTTCCGATTCCCGCCGGCGCCACCAAGAGGATTGTACCAATGGCCAATGCCCGCAAGATCCTGATCGTGGACGACGACACCGATCTGCGCGACACCCTGATGGAGCAGCTCTCGCTGCATGACGAGTTCGAAGCCCAGGCCGTCGACACCGGCGCCAAGGGTGCCAGCGCGGCAAAGGCCAACTCCCCCGATCTGGTGCTGATGGATGTCGGGCTGCCCGATACCGACGGCCGCGAGGTGGTGCGTAGCTTGCGCAAGGGTGGCTTCAAGGCCCCGATCATCATGTTGACCGGTCACGATACTGATTCGGATACGATCCTCGGGCTTGAGTCCGGCGCCAACGACTATGTCGCCAAGCCCTTCCGATTCGCCGTGCTGCTCGCGCGCATCCGCGCTCAGTTGCGCCAGCACGAGGCCAGCGAGGACGCGGTGTTCTCGGTCGGCCCCTACAGTTTCCGTCCCGGCTCCAAGATGCTGACCGGTGCCAATGCCCGCAAGGTCCGCCTGACGGAAAAGGAGACGGCGATCCTGCGCTTCCTCTACCGCGCCGGCCAGCAGCCGGTATCCCGCGAGACCCTGCTCCAGGAGGTCTGGGGCTACAATTCCGGCGTCACGACCCACACGCTGGAGACCCATATTTACCGTCTGCGGCAGAAAATCGAAAAAGATGCCGCGAATCCAGAGATTCTGGTGACGGAGGCCGGTGGCTACAAGTTGGTGCCGTGATACGGTTCGGGGATGGCGGGTTGCCGTCTATGATATTGGTTCCATTTCGCCTTCCCCGGGCCCTCGATGTCGATCGAAGACGATATTGCGCTGTTGGAGCGCGTCCCGACCCTGCGTCTGTTGGGAAGCGATTCGCTGCGCATGATCGCCATCGGCTCCGAGCAGCGTAACATCCAGAGTGGCGAGACCCTGTTCCGCGAGGGCGACACGGCCGATTGCGGCTATGTCGTCCAGCGCGGCGCGCTGCGCATCAGCGACGAGGTCGGCGCCGAGATCGTCGCCAAGCCCAGCATGCTAATCGGCGAGCTCGCGCTCCTGGTCGAGATGCGCCGCCCGGCGACCGCCACCGCGCTGGAATATTCCACCGTGGTTCGGATCTCGCGCAGCCTGTTTCAGCGCGTGCTCGAGAGCGACGCCGTGGCGGCACGCCGCCTGCGCGACGAGTTCGCCCACCGCGCCAACCGCATCGCCAACGACATCCTGATGGCCGGCGCCAAGCTGACGTCGTGATCGGGCCAGTCATCGGGCCGCGCGTCCTCCGTCATTCCGGGGCAAGGCCGCAGGCCTTGAACCCGGAATCCAGAGCTTGTCTTGCGCACGTGCTCAACCATCTCGAGATTCCGGGTTCAATCGCCAAAGCGCAGTCGCGCTTTGACGATTGCCCCGGAATGACGACCAGGATGCAGCTCACAGCGAAGCCGGTCCGTCACACGTCCAGCGTCACCGTGACCGGCACGTGGTCTGACGGCCGCTCCCAGCTGCGCGCATCGCGCAGGATCTTGAAATCGCTGACCCGGTCCTTCAGCGCGCGTGACACCCAGATGTGGTCGAGCCTTCGGCCGCGATCGCCCACGGTCCAGTCGGCGGCGCGGTAGCTCCACCAGGTGTAGACCTTCTCCGACATCGGGATGCGCTCGCGCGCGACATCGACCCATTCGCCATGGGTCTGTGCGGCGAGCAGCTTCTCGGTTTCGACCGGCGTGTGCGACACCACCTTCAGCAGCTGCTTGTGCGACCAGACATCGTGCTCATGCGGCGCGACGTTGAGGTCGCCGACCAGGATGTGGCGGTCGTCGCCGCGTGGATGCAGCGGCTCGCACGCCTTCATCTCGTCGAGGAATTGCAGCTTGTGCTCGAACTTCGGATTGAGCGCGGGGTCGGGAATGTCGCCGCCGGCCGGCACGTAGAAATTATGCAGCACCAAGGGCTGCGCCAGCTGCGCCTTCTCGCCGAACGACACGGAGATGTGACGGGAATCCACTTTGTCGCAGAAGGTGCGGACGTTCGTCTCCTCGAACGGCCATTTCGAGATGACGGCCACGCCGTGATAGCCCTTCTGCCCGTTGAGCGCGACGTGCTCATAGCCGAGCCGCTTGAAGCGCTTCAGCGGGAAGGCGTCGTCGATGCACTTGGTTTCCTGCAGGCACAGCACATCGGGCCGGACCTGCTTGACGAGCTTGGCGACGAGGTCGATGCGCAGCCGCACCGAGTTGATGTTCCAGGTGGTCAGGACGAGACGCATGAGGATGGCGTCATAGCATGGAATGCGATGGCGTCAGCATCGCCGCTACGCGTCTGGCCCATCAGGCTTGTTGTGTCAGCCTGCTTATCCCCAGCTCTGCCGCCGCGCCGCGCTCCGCAGTAGACCCTCATGGTGAGGAGCGCCGAAGGCGCGTCTCGAACCATGAGGCCCGAGTGGGGCCTCGCCCTTCGAGACGCCCGCCTTCGGCGTGCTCCTCAGGGTGAGGGGAGACAGATGTGCTCGTGATGTGAGAGGCAGACCTGTCCTCCTCACCGCCCGCAAATGCACCAACACTGTTTCCTCCGTCATTGCGAGCGAAGCGAAGCAATCCAGGGTGGTGGGCGGGACTCTGGATTGCGTCGCGTCGCTCGCAATGACGGTTGAGAAACCATCTTGGAAGCAAAGCTCTCTCGACCGGGACGCAGCTCAGCGCCGCTTGGCCTCGATCACGTCCCACACACGCGCGGCGATATCCGGGCCGCCGAGCCGGGCGATCGCGCGGATGCCGGTCGGCGAGGTGACGTTGATCTCGGTGAGGTTGCCGTCGATCACGTCGATGCCGACCAGCAGCAGGCCGCGCGCGCGCAGCTCCGGGCCGAGCGTGTCGCAGATCTCGCGCTCGCGCGCGCTGAGGTCAGTGGCCTGTGCAGCGCCGCCGCGCACCATGTTGGAGCGCAGATCGTCGGCCGCGGGCACGCGGTTGACGGCGCCGGCGAACTCGCCATCGACCAGGATGATACGCTTGTCGCCATGCTTCACCTCGGGGAGGAAGCGTTGGATCACCCAGGGCTCCTTGAAGGTCACCGAGAACATGTCGAACAGCGAGCCGAAATTCATGTCCTGCGGCATCACCCGGAATACCGCCGCGCCGCCATGGCCATGCAGCGGCTTCATCACCACGGCGCCGTGCTGATCGCGGAAGGCGTTGATCTCGTCGAGATCGCGCGAGATCAGCGTCGGCGGCATCAGCTGCGGAAAATTCATCACGAACAGCTTTTCCGGCGCATTGCGCACGCTGGCGGGATCGTTGACCACCAGCGTCTTCGGATGGATGCGCTCGAGGAAATGCGTCGAGGTGATGTAGGCGAGATCGAACGGCGGGTCCTGGCGCAGCAGCACGACATCGAACGAGGTGAGCGCCGTCGGCTTCGGCTCGCCGAGCGTGAAGTGGTCGCCGACCTGGTCGCGCACCGTCAGCGCCTGCACGGGCGCGACCACCTCCTCGCCGCGCAGCGACAGCTTGTCAGGCGTGTAGTAGCACAGCCCGTGCCCACGCCGCTGCGCCTCGAGCAGCATCGCAAACGTCGAGTCGCCGCGGATGTTGATGCGCGAGATGGGGTCCATCTGGACGGCGACATTCAGTTTCATGGGCAGGTCCCGGTGTGTCTGCGGTGGGTCGTGTCAGGGGCTGGCGTCGAAGGCTGCCATGAGATGGCGCGGCAGGCTGCGCGGCGCAACCAGAATCGCGTCGAACCGCAGCTCCAATTCGGCATGGTCGGGATGCGCCATCAGCCAGGCCTGCGCGGCATCGATGATGCGCTGCTGCTGGCGTGGCGTCACGGCGTAGGCGGCGTCATCGAGCGAGGCGCGCGCCTTGACCTCGACGAAGGCGACGAGCCCGCGCTTGCGCGCGATGAGATCGATCTCGCCCTGCGGCGTGCGGAAGCGCTTGGCCAGGATGCAGTAGCCCTTGGCGATCAAGAGCGCTGCCGCGCGCGCCTCGGCCGACAACCCGGTGCGGAAGGCCGCGACGCGCTCGGGCGCGGCGGCCTTCACAGCCTTTTCCGGCTTCGCAGCTTTGGCAGGCTTGTCGGTGGCGCGCTCAGTGTTCGCCATCGCCCTCTCCCGCACGGACGTCCTTGGCGAGCGCGAGCGCACGCGCATAAACCTCACGCCGCGGCC
Source organism: Bradyrhizobium sp. ORS 375 (assembly GCF_000239775.1). Taxonomy (GTDB): domain Bacteria; phylum Pseudomonadota; class Alphaproteobacteria; order Rhizobiales; family Xanthobacteraceae; genus Bradyrhizobium. The sequence continues at coordinate 23,935 of NZ_CAFI01000455.1, read as the reverse complement.
GGCGCGACAGCTCGACGGCATGCATCACGGCGTCCTTGACGCTCGACCGCTGCAGCAGATCGGCGAGCAGCGCGTCGACAGCGTCGTCGGTCATGGCCTCGGCATCGCGCGGCGGCGGTCCGATCACCAGCACGAACTCGCCGCGCGTCTCGAGACCGTCGGCTTGCGCTGCAAGCTCGGCGATGGCTCCGCGCAACACTTCCTCATGCAGCTTGGTCAGCTCGCGACAGATCGCGGCCTGGCGTCCCGCCATGGCATCGGCGAGGTCGGCCAGCGTCTCCTGCACGCGGCTGCCTGCCTCGAACAGCACCAGCGTCGCGTCAACTCGCGCGAGCTCAGCGAGCCGGGTGCGTCGCGCCTGCTGCTTGGCCGGCAAGAAGCCTTCGAAGAAGAAGCGATCCGTCGGCAAGGCCGCAACGCTCAGCGCCGCCAGCACGGCCGACGGTCCCGGCAGCGCAGTCACGGCATGGCCGGCCTCGCACGCCGCGCGCACCAGCTTGTAGCCGGGATCGGAGATCAGCGGTGTGCCGGCGTCGGACACCAGTGCGATCGCGGCGCCCTCCGACAGGCGCTGCAGGATCTTTGGTCTGACAGCTTCGGCGTTGTGCTCATGATAGGCGGCGAGCTCCGCACCGAGGCCATAGCGCTCGGTCAGCCGCCGCGTGATTCGCGTGTCCTCACAGAAGATGACGTCGGCGCCGGCCAGCGTTTCGAGCGCGCGCAAGGTGATGTCGCCGAGATTGCCGATCGGCGTCGCCACGAGGTGCAGGCCGGGCCGCGTTCTGTGCGCCGCAATGCGCTGTCCCGCCACCAGATAAGTCCATGTGGTGGAAGATTTGCCGTCATCCGGCGATACGTTCGGGATTGCCTTGGCGCCCATCGGGGTAATTTAAAGTGGCGGACAGGGGAATGCCACCGGTGAACGATCGTGCGGCGAAATTGAAGTTCCGGCTCGGCGCGGGGTTTCACCGTTCATCGGGGATTCAAGTGCGAGGCCGCATCCAATGCGGTGGTCGTGAGCGGGGGATAGAGCGTGCAAAACGTCGATTTGATCGCCGGTGTGGCCCTGACAGCCTTTTGTTTTGCTTAACTATTCGTCGACAATATGAATCAGATCGCAAACGCTTTCGGGCGTGCGATTGGGGAACTTCTGGCCGCTATCGGCCGAGCGAAGAGATGCCATGACTGGCCCGAATGATCCCAAGTCTCATCGTCCGGGAGCCCCTGCGGTTGCCCGACGAACGGCGCTTGGCCTGATCGTCGGCGCGCCGCTGCTATCGGCGTGCTCCAATGTGCAGCAGGGCTTCAACCCGTTCGAGCAGCCCACCGCGCCGTCCGGTCCGCCGCAGCAGCCTGCGGTCGCGGGCAACGGTCAGGTGAAGGTCGGACTGATTCTGCCGCTGTCGGCCTCCGGCAATGCCGGAGTGGCGGCGCAATCGATGAAGAACGCCGCCGAGATGGCGCTCGCCGAGTTTCAAAATCCCAACATTCAGCTGCTGATCAAGGACGATGCCGGCAGCCCGCAAGGTGCACAACAAGGTGCACAGCAGGCCTGCGACGAGGGTGCCGAGATCCTGCTCGGGCCGCTGTTCGCGGGCTCGGTGCCGGCGACCTCGCAAGTGGCGCGCACGCGCAACATCTCGGTGATCGCGTTCTCGACCGATTCGAGCGTGGCCGGGCGCGGCGTGTATCTGCTGAGCTTCCTGCCGGAGTCCGATGCCACCCGCATCGTCGACTACTCCGCCAGCGTCGGTAAACGCTCCTTCGCGGCGCTGCTGCCAGACAATCCCTACGGCACCGTCGTGGAAGGCGCGTTCAAGACCGCGGTCAGCCGGCGCGGCGGGCGTATCGTGGCGTTCGAGAAATACGCCGGCGATCGCACCATGGCGGCGCGCGCCGTCGCGCAGTCGCTCGGCGGCGCCGACGCGCTGCTGCTGGCGGATGACGGCGAATCGGTCGTGGCGACGGCAGATGCGCTGACTGCAGCGGGCGCGAACCTGCGCAACATCCAACTGCTCGGCACCGGGCTGTGGGACAATCCGCGCGTCTACAACAGCGCCAGCCTGCAGGGCGGCCTGTACGCCGCGCCGGATCCGTCGGGCTTCCGCGCCTTCGCCGGCCGCTACCGCACGCGCTTCGGCGGCGATCCCGTGCGCACGGCGACCCTGGCCTATGACGCAGTCGCGCTGGTCGCCGCGCTGGCGCGCACCCAAGGCGCGCAGCGCTTCGCGCCCGACGTGCTGACCAATGCCTCCGGCTTCGCCGGCATCGACGGCCTGTTCCGCTTCCGAAGCGACGGTACCAATGAGCGCGGCCTCGCGGTGATGCGTGTCGGTTCGGGCGGCGGCCAGGCAGTGGCCGGCGCGCCGAAGAGTTTCAGCGCGACGTAGGCCGTTCAGCGTGGCTTGTTCGGCTCCATAGAGGCGACCACGCTGGTCGTGCTGCAACCAAACGCGCTGTCGGCCGATTGGCGGCCCCTGCTCTGTCCTCCGTCATTGCGAGCGTAGCGAAGCAATCCAGGGTGGCGTGCGGGACTCTGGATTGCTTCGCTGCGCTCGCAATGACGCAGGAAGCAGTCTCGGCGCCTTGTTGACAGGGGAGAGGACGGATTCGAGGCCTCATGGTTTGTCACCGTGAGGGATTAGGCCCGACACGATCGCTGCTCATGCACCCACGAGCCGCCCCCTCGCCAAAGCTCACGCCGCGAGGTCGGCGACGACGGCGTCGAGCACGGGAAAGCCGTCCTGGGTGACGCGCAGGCGGCCGTCCGGCTCGACGGCGATGGCGCCCTCCTCACGCAGCAGCGCGATGCGGCGCGGGTCGAGCGTCCGTCCGGAGATTGCGGCATAGCGCTTGGGATCGATGCCTTCGCGCAGGCGCAGTCCCATCAGCAGGAATTCGTCGGCGCGCTCTTCGCTGTTGAGCAGATCGTCGGTCATCACGCCGTGCCCGTTTGTTTCCACCCGCATCAGCCAGGCTTCCGGCCGCTTGTCGGTGGCAGTGGCGCGGCGGACGCCATCGATGTCGAGCCGGCCGTGGGCGCCCGGGCCGATGCCGGCATATTCCTGACCGCGCCAATAGATGAGATTGTGCCGGCACTCCGCGCCCGGACGCGCATGGTTGGAGATCTCGTACGCCGGCAATCCGTGACGCGCGCAGATCTCCTGCGTCACGTCGTACAGCGTACGCGCCAGCCCCTCATCCGGCGTCTTCAGCTTGCCGGCGGCGTGCAGGCCGAAGAACGGCGTGCCCTCCTCGATCGTCAGCTGATACAGCGACAGATGCTCCGCCGCCTCGCCGATCGCGCGCGATAACTCCTCGGTCCACATGGCAGGCGTCTGGTCGGGCCGCGCGTAGATCAGGTCGAAGGAATAGCGATCGAATGCGCCGCGCGCGATCGCGACCGCCTTCATCGCCTCCTCGGCAGTATGCAGCCGTCCCAGCATCTTCAGCGACGCGTCGTCCATCGCCTGGACGCCGAGCGAGGCGCGGTTGACGCCGGCCGCGCGATAGCCGGCAAAGCGGGTGGCTTCGACGCTGGTCGGATTGGCTTCCAGCGACACCTCGACATCAGGAGCGACGTGCCAGTGCTTGCCGATCGCGTCGAGAATGGCGCCGACGGTCTGCGGCTGCATCAGCGAGGGCGTGCCGCCGCCGAGAAAGATCGAGCTGACGGTGCGCGGCCCCGTGCGCGCGGCGGTGCTGGCGATCTCCTGCGCGAAAGCGCGAGCGAAGCGGTCCTGGTCGATGGCGGCGTGGCGGACGTGGCTGTTGAAGTCGCAATACGGACATTTCGACAGGCAGAACGGCCAGTGCACATAGACGCCGAACGCTTCGCTGTCAGCGCTGCTCAAGACAGATCTCCGCGAGCTTCACGAAGGCACGGGCCCGGTGCGACAGGCCGAGGCCGAGCGGGGGCAGACCGTGCTTCTCGATGCTGGTCATCTCGCCGAAGGTGCGGTCATGGCCATCGGGCAGGAACATCGGGTCGTAGCCGAACCCGGCGGTGCCGCGCGGCGGCCATACCAGAGTGCCGTCGACGCGCGCCTCGACCTCCTCGATGTGGCCATCCGGCCAGGCGACGCACAGCGCCGACACGAAATGCGCGGTGCGCTTGTCGGCACCGGTGGCGCCGCGCTCCTGCAGCAGACGCTCGATCTGGGCCATGGCGGCGCCGAAATCCTTGCCCGGACCGGCCCAACGGGCCGAGTAGATGCCCGGCGCGCCGTCGAGCGCATGGACGACAATGCCGGAATCATCGGCGAACGCCGGCAGCCGCGCGGCTTCCGCGGCGGCGACGGCCTTGATGCGCGCATTGGCCTGGAAGGTGTCGCCGGTCTCCTCCGGCTCGCCCAGCCCCAGCTCGCCGGCCGAGACCGCCTCGACGCCATACGGCGCCAGCAGCTCGCGCATCTCGACGAGCTTGCCGGAATTATGGGTCGCGATGACGATGCGCCCGCTGATCTGGCGGTGGTTGCTGCTCACGCGACCGCCATCTTCTGCAGGTCGACCAGCCGTCCGACGCCCTTGCGCGCCAGCGCCATCAGCGCCAGGAACTCGGCCTCGCTGAACGGGGTCTTCTCCGCGGTGCCCTGCACCTCGATGATGCGGCCGTCGCCGGTCATGACGAAATTGGCGTCGGTCTCGGCCTCGGAATCCTCGGCGTAATCGAGGTCGAGCACCGGGGTGCCGTTGTAGATGCCGCAGGAGACAGCGGCGACGTTGGCGCGCAGCACCTCGGTCTTGATCATGTTGCGCGCCTTCATCCAGCGGATGCAGTCGGCCAGCGCCACCCAGGCGCCGGTGATCGAGGCGGTGCGGGTGCCGCCATCGGCCTGCAGCACGTCGCAGTCAACCGTGATCTGGCGCTCGCCGAGCGCCTCCAGGTCGATCGCGGTGCGCAGCGAGCGGCCGATCAGGCGCTGAATCTCGACGGTGCGGCCGGTCTGCTTGCCCGACGACGCCTCGCGGCGGGTGCGTTCCAGGGTGGCGCGCGGCAGCATGCCGTATTCGGCGGTGATCCAGCCGCGGCCCTGCCCCTTGAGCCAGGGCGGCAGCCGGTCCTCCAGCGTGGCCGTGACCAGCACATGGGTGTCGCCGAACTTCACCAAGCACGAGCCCTCGGCGTATTTCACGACGCCGCGTTCCAGGCTCACGGCCCGCATTTCGTCCGGTGCACGGCGGCTCGGCCGCATGGGTTCTCTCCGTGAATAAAGGCGAATGACGTCTTGACCGGCCTTGTAGGAGCCGGGGCCGGCAGCGGCAAGGGCTTAATCAGGGCTCAATCGGCCGCGAATCACGCCACCAGCCGCCCGCAAGATCGGCTTGCCACCGAGCCGCCGCATGGCCAAATTATATGCAGATGGGTGAGGAGGATATCTGGTGGCCCACCACGATCCGATCAACCTGATGACACCGCCGGCGGGGCTCGCGCAGCTCAACGAGCGCTCGCGCGAGATCTTCCGCCAGATCGTCGAGAGCTATCTGGCGACCGGCGAGCCGGTCGGCTCGCGCAACATCTCGCGGCTGATCGCGGTTCCCTTGTCGCCGGCCTCCGTGCGCAACGTGATGGCCGACCTGGAGCAGCTCGGCCTGATCTATGCGCCGCACACCTCGGCCGGCCGGCTGCCGACCGAGGCGGGCCTGCGCTTCTTCGTCGATGCCCTGATGCAGGTCGGCGACATGACAGAAGCGGAGCGGCAGGCGATCCAGAGCCAGCTCGCCACCGTCGGCCGCGCGCAGTCGGTCGAAGCCGCGCTGGACGAGGCGTTGACGCGACTGTCGGGCCTGACCCGTGCCGCCGCCGTGGTGCTCACCGCCAAGTCCAACACGCGGCTGAAGCACATCGAGTTCGTGCGGCTGGAGCCGGAGCAGGCCCTCGTCGTGCTGGTCGGCGAGGACGGGCAAGTCGAGAATCGCGTGCTCACGCTGCCGCCCGGCGTGCCCTCGTCGGCGCTGACGGAGGCCTCCAATTTCCTCAATGCGCGGATTCGTGGGCGCACCTTGGCGGAAGCGCGCCTGGAGCTCGAGACCGCGCTGGCGCAGGATCGCGCCGAGCTGGATCAACTGACGCAGAAGGTGATCGCGGCTGGCGTCGCGAGCTGGTCCGGCGGCGACAGCGACGATCGCCAGCTGATCGTGCGCGGCCACGCCAACCTGCTCGAGGATCTGCACGCGCTCGAGGATCTCGAACGCGTCCGGCGGCTGTTCGACGATCTCGAGACCAAGCGCGGCGTCGTCGATCTGCTCGGCCGCGCCGAAAGCGCCGAGGGCGTGCGCATCTTCATCGGCTCGGAGAACAAACTGTTCTCGCTGTCCGGCTCGTCGACGATCGTTTCGCCTTATTCCGACGCCACGGGACGTATCGTCGGCGTGCTCGGCGTCATCGGCCCGACCCGACTGAACTATGCCCGGGTCATTCCGACGGTCGATTATGCCGCGCGCCTGCTCAGCCGCCTGATGGGCGGCTGACATCCGACATGGTTAACCCGACGACAGCGCCCCTGGCGCAAACGCCAGGTCGCGCTTGATTTTCGTGGTTCAAAGCACGATATCCCGCCCGACATCCCCAGAACCCGCCGAACTTGCGAGAAGTCTGTCCATGACCGATCCCGACCTGCATCAGAACGATCCGGAAAACCCGGCGCAGGCCAGCGAACCCGTCGTCTCGAAGCCCTATATCATGCCCGACGACCCCGAGACCGGCTCGGCCGAGGCCTATGCGAAGGAAGCGGCCGAGGCGCGTGACAAGATGCTGCGCACGCTGGCGGAGATGGAGAACCTGCGCAAGCGCACCGCTCGCGAGGTCGCGGACGCGCGGATGTACGGCATCACCGGCTTTGCCCGTGACGTGCTCGACATCGCCGACAATCTGCAGCGTGCGCTCGATGCGGTGCCAGCGGAAACGCGCGACAACGCCGATCCCGGCCTGAAGTCGCTGATCGAGGGCGTCGAGCTCACCGAGCGCTCGCTGCTCAACACGCTGGAGAAGAACGGCGTCAAGAAGTTCGATCCGACGGGCCAGAAGTTCGACCCGAACTTCCAGCAGGCCATGTACGAGGTCCCTGATGCGTCAGTGCCGTCAGGCACCGTGGTGCAGGTCGTGCAGGCCGGCTTCATGATCGGCGAGCGCGTGCTGCGCCCGGCCCTGGTCGGCGTCTCCAAGGGCGGCGCCAAGGCTGCGCCGTCGGCGAGTAACGACCAGTCGAACAGCGCAGCGTGACGCGGCTCGCGCTGGATCAGTAAAGTCCACGCTTTTGGTGATGAGGCGCCGATCCGGTCCGGATGCGGCGCCTCACTGGTGTTTGAGCCGCAGCCGCATTCCAAACCCGAGATCGTCATCGCCGGGCTTGACCCGGCGATCCATCCCCCTGTGCGAGAGTCATCCGAAGCGGATGGACCCCCGGGCCTTCGCCGCGCCGAAGGGGCTTCGGCCCCGCAGGCGGGTCAAGCCCGGGGGTGACCAGGGGGGCTGGCCGAAAAGCCGGCAGCCGCAGCACATCGCGCCTTAACCAACCTCCGCTAGTTTGCGACCATTCTCGCAGAGGAGGTCCCATGAGCACTCCGATCGACGCCGTGACGCGCCAGACGTTGGCTCCGCCCGCGCGGGCGAGCGTGGCGGTCGCGCCGTGGCTGCTGATCGGCGCCGTGTTCGCGGTGGCCATCCTGCTGCGCCAAATCGTGCCGCTGAACACTGACGTCAGCTGGCTGCTGGTCGTCGGCGAGCGCATGCTCGACGGTCAGAAGCTCTACCGCGACATCATCGAGATCAATCCGCCGATGGCGGCGTTCGCGTATCTTCCCGGCGTCGCGCTGGGCCGTGTGCTGCATGTCGACGCTCGCCACGTCATCGATGCGCAGCTGTTGCTGCTCGCGGCAGCCTCGCTCTACGCCACGTCGCGCATCATCCGGCTGTCGCCAAGGTCGGCCGCGCTGAACTGGGGCCCGTTCGCGATCTGGGCCGCCGCGGTCGTGACGATCCTGCCGATGCATGTGTTCGGCCAGCGCGAGCATATTGCGACGCTCACCTTCCTGCCGGGGCTCGCCGTGTATGCGCTGCGCAGCAATCGCGATGATGTCCCGGCGTGGGCCATCCTGGCGGCCGGCATCGGCGTCGGCATCACCCTCGCCTTCAAGCCGTTCTTCACGTTCCCGGCCGCGTTCTGCATCCTGGCGGGCGCCCTTCGCGCGCGCAGCTGGCGTCAGCTGTTCGCGCCGGAGAACATCATCGCCGGCGTGGTCGTGTGCAGTGTGAGCCTCGGGACCTATCTGCTCTATCCCGAATACTTCACCGTGACCTATCCGCTGGTGCGCGACACCTACCTGTCGTGGTCGATGTCACCGTCGGTCATCTTCGTCAACGCAGCGACGCTGCTGCTCGCCGTCGCGCTCGCATCGGTGGCGCTGACGCGGCGCGGCCGGCTCGATGGGCCGCTGCTGGTGCTCGTGCTGGCGTCGATCGGCTTCGCGATCTCGTTCTATCTGCAGCGGCGCGGCTGGTCGTATCATTCCTATCCGATGGTCGCCGTGGCCATGCTGACCATGGGTTATGCGATGCTTTGTCAGGCCGATCCGGGCGCGTCGGTCCGCCGCTCCGGAGTCGCGTCAATGCTGATTCTGACGGCCGCCTTTGCGCTCGGCCTGCAATGGTTCAACACCCGCGTTGATGTCGGGCCGCTGCCGGAGGCGATGGCCAAGCTCAAGCCGCGTCCGCGTCCGCGCCTGCTGATGCTGAGCGGCGAGGCGGCGATCGGCCATCCGCTGGTGCGGGACCTCGGCGGCACCTGGGTGTCGCGGCAAGAGAATCTGTGGATCCGCGAATTCGTCCGGCTGACGCGCGGGCGGACCGCGGTCGATGCGGCCACCGATGCGAAGCTGAACGGCTATCTGGCGCTGGAGCGCAACTGGCTGATCGAGGACTTCAAGGCGGTCACGCCCGACATCGTGCTGGTCGACAATCTGCGCAATGGCTGGGGCGACTGGGCGCGCGCCGATGCCGAGCTGGTCGAGCTGCTCAAGCCGTATCGGCTGGTCGGCACCGTCGAGGGGATCGACATCCTCGAACGGACGAATTGATTATTTCTGCGCGACGCCGATCGCGAACGTGTAGGGCACGCGCGAGTAGTCGTCGTGAATCTCCAGCCTCACGCGGCTGAAGGCGCTGCGCAGCAGGTCGTAATAGCCGGCGCGGTCGCGCACGAAATCGCCGCGGTCGTTATCGAGCAGCCATTTCGCGATCCGCGACTGCCCCTCGCGATAGCAGCCGTCGAGCGTGAACAGCGCGCCATCGGCGGCGAGCACGTCGCGGATGTTGGCGAGCGTCGTCTTCAGCTCGTCATCGCCAATGTGATGCAGCACGCCGTTCATCATCACGACGTCGGCGCCGGCGAACTCCCTCGCTGCGGCCGCATCGAAGTGGCGGCAATGGAATGCACCGAGATGACCGAACGAACGCTGCGCATGGGCGATGTAGGCCGCGTCGACATCGAAGCCGATATAGCCGACACCCTCGGGCAGATGGCGCAGGATGTAGCCGGGGCCGCAGCCGATATCGATGATGCGCATGCCCGGGCGCAGCGTCAGATAATCGCGGATGGCCTTGATCCGCGCCCCGAAGAAGCCGCCGGCGTTCTGATACGCCTGGTACAGCGTCGGGTGTTTCAACAGCTCCTTCACGAGGAGGCCTCCTCGTGGAGCGAGCGGCGCAACTCCGGCCCGGACTGCGCCAGCAGGGTATTGAGCGGCGGGCTCTCGGTCTCCATCAGCGCATCGGTCGACAGCTGTGGCACGCGGCCGCGGCGGTGAATCTGCGAGATCATGAACAGCGGCCGGTTCTTGGACTGGATGTAGATCCGGCCGACATATTCGCCGATCAGTCCAAGCACGAGCAGCTGCACCGAGGAGATCATCACCACCAAGAGCGTCAGGCTGGTCCAGCCCGGCACGGTGCCGGAGAAGATCCAGCTGATCACGGCGGCGATGCCGACGAAGCTCAGCACCGTCGTCAAGAGCGCACCGACATAGGTCGCGATCCGCAACGGCACCATGGAGAAAGAGATCAGCGCGTCGGCCGCGAAGCTGATCATCTTGAGCAGCGGATATTTGGTGCTGCCGGCGAAGCGCGGCTCGCGGTCGTATTCGAACGCGACCTGCTTGTAGCCGAGCCAGGCGACCATGCCGCGGATGAAGCGGTCGTGCTCCGGCATCTGCACCAGCTGGTCCGAGATGCGCCGGCTCATCAGCCGGAAATCACCGGTGTCGACGGGGATCTGTACGCGGGTGATCCGGGCGAGCAGGCGATAGAAGGCCTCGGCCGACCATGTCTTGAAGCGGGTCTCGCCGGCGCGGCTGCGACGCTGGCCATAGACGACGTCGGCGCCTTCGCGCGCCATCATCTCGTACATCGGTGTCAGCAGCTCCGGCGGATCCTGCAGGTCGGCGTCGATTACCAGCACGAGGTCACCGCGCACATTGGACAGGCCGGCGGTGAGCGCCAGTTGATGGCCGTGATTGCGCGCCAGCTTGACGGCGACCACGTTGCGGTCCTCGGCGAGCAGCTGATTGATGATGCTCCAGGTGCCGTCGGTCGAGCCGTCGTCGACCAGGATCAGCTCGAACTTGTTGCCGCACAGCGCGCGCGCCGCCGCCGTGGTCCGGCGATGAAACTCGCGCAGGCCGTCGGCCTCGTTGTAGCAGGGCACAACGATCGAGACGAACATCCTGCCGGGGCGCGGCGTCTCGTCCTGCTGCTCTGTCAAAATCGGAGGCCTCATGCGACCGCGACGGGGGTTCGGCTGAGCCGCGAGTGTCGGGCACGGGCAGTTAATTGTTCATCAATCCCGGTCGCGAGCCAGTCGGATTCGTGCAGTGGCACAGCGTCGCGACGACGCAGACCTCCGGTTAAGCATTTGCCGGCTATTGAGGGCGTGACGGGGACAGGCCGCGGGCCTGCCATTGCCGAATCTCGTGTCAGAACTGGACCGCGGACGATGGACAAGGCCGAGTTTGACCGTTTTGCCGACGCCTATGAGGACCAGCACCGCGCCAACGTCGCGGTCACGGGCGAAGGTCCCGAATATTTCGCGGAGTACAAGATCAGGCTGCTGCGGCAGATCACCGATCTCGGCCGGCTCGAGGTGGCGCAGATCTGCGATTTCGGCGCCGGCATCGGCAACTCGATTCCGTTCTTCCGGCGTTATTTCCCCGAGGCGGCGCTGACCAACGCCGACGTCTCGGAACGCAGCCTCGCGTTGGCGCAGCAGCGTCATCCCGGCGGCGGCGAGAGCCTGCTGATCGAGCAGGACCGCATTCCGACCGAAGCCGGCCGGTTCGACGTGGTGTTCTCGGCCTGCGTGTTCCACCACATTCCGCATGAGCAGCACGTCGGCTGGCTGCGCGAGCTGCATCGGATCACCCGCCCCGGCGGCCTGATCGCGGTGTTCGAGCACAATCCGCTCAATCCGCTCACGGTCCACGCCGTCAACACCTGCCCGTTCGACGCGAATGCGGAGCTGATTGTCGCGCGCAGCCTGGCGCAGCGCCTGCGCGACGCTGGCTGGAGCGCGCCGCGCACTCGGTACAGCCTGTTCTTCCCGCGCGCGCTGGCGTGGCTGCGGCCGATCGAAGGGCTGCTCGGCTGGCTGCCGCTCGGGGCCCAATACGTCGCGCTCGCGCGCAAGGCGTGAGCGGCCCGCTAACCCTTGGGCTGGATCCCGTCGCGCACCGCGCGGAAGCGCGGGAACGCCGCCGACCACTGATCCCGCGGCGCGCTGCCGATGATTCGCAGCGTGTTCGGGCCGCCGAAGCGCAGCCATTGCACCACCGTGACCGGCGTATTGTCCTTGCCGCTGATGGCCTCGATGCGGGTCTCGTAGGCCGGCAGGCCGTCGATGCGGATCGGCTCGGACATGGTGATGCGGGCTTCGCGGACGCCGGGAATGGTGGTAGCGGCCTGCTGCGCGACGCGGCCGCGATCGCCTGCCTCGGGCGCGACGCCGGCCACCAGCCCGATCACCACGAACGGCGCCGCTTCGAACCCCTTGTCCTCTTCGCCATCGGCGAGAATCAGCGCGCCCGGCCCCAGCGTGCGGATGGTCTTGAAGCCCGAGAGCTCGGTGACGTTGAACGGCATGGTCGACAATTGCTCGTCGACCGGGACCTCCTTGCGGACCACGGCCGAGGCGAACATCTGGCGCACGGCATCGTCGGTGTAGATCTTGCTCGCGGTCTCCGGGATCTGCACGGCGACATAGCCGGAGAAGCCGGTGCCGGGCAGGATCATCGAATAGCGCCGCACGGGGGTGTTGCCGTCGCGCCCGTTCTCCACCGTGTAGTAGGCGGTGCCGGCTGCTGTCTCGATGCTCTCCGGCTTGATGTTGCCGGTGCCGCCGGGATTGGCGGTGAACGCGTTCTTCACCTCGCCATAGGCCTTCGCCGGCAGCTCGGTCAGCAGCACCTTGACGCTGCCATCCTCGGTCTCGAAACCCGGGAAGCTCTTGGCCTTGCCGAGTCCGACCAGCGGCGCGAGCCCGATGCGGACGCCGGGCGGGTAGATCGCGTCCGCCGCGAGCGCCGGTCCGAGCAGGGAGATCGACACCAGCGCCGCGGCGAGAAGTCGGGAGAACATCATGAAGAAACTGCCTCGTTCATTGATCGAGTTCGACGGCCGTGATCGTCCCCGCAATCGCCGTCCTCGGACGAGACGCCTTTTAGCGGGTTTGCCGCGCCGGTAACAGGCCGACGGGTGCGACCTGAAGTTCCGCCCGCAGAGACGGATCGGCCACCGCAGCGGACCCGATCATGACCGCCGATTATGGGTTTGCTAAGCATGATGTCCCTCGGTCGGCGCGCGCCGCAATGAGGGCGGCTTTGCGGCCTGCCCGTGCGGCGTTCGCGCCTGTTTGCGGCCGTCGAAGCCCCTGCGCGCCGGGCGTCGGGCAGCCCGTCCGCGCCGGTCCTCGGGGCTTTCCCGGAGCCGCGAAAAATCCGCGGCTTTTCCGCGCTCGCCGGTCTCCTCCGGTCCTTGCGGGTGCCTCCCCCCCTCCTATATGACGCTCATCGTCGCAATATCGCGAGCATTTGATCTGAGGGGGTTTTGGATGGGGGCGCCGTCAGGGCCCCACCCAACCTGCCGCAAAAAGAAGGATATGAGACCATGGGAAAGGTCATCGGGATCGATCTCGGCACCACGAATTCGTGCGTGGCCGTCATGGACGGCAAATCGTCGAAAGTCATCGAGAACGCCGAGGGCATGCGCACGACGCCGTCGATCGTCGCCTTCAGTGACGATGGCGAGCGGCTGGTCGGCCAGCCGGCCAAGCGCCAGGCCGTCACCAACCCCGAGCGCACCTTCTTCGCAGTGAAGCGCCTGATCGGCCGCCGCTACGACGACCCGATGGTCGAGAAGGACAAGAAGCTCGTCCCCTACAAGATCGTCAAGGCCGGCAACGGCGACGCCTGGGTCGAGGCCGACGGCAAGACCTATTCGCCCTCGCAGGTCTCCGCCTTCATCCTGCAGAAGATGAAGGAGACCGCTGAGGCCCATCTCGGCCAGAAGGTCGACCAGGCCGTCATCACCGTCCCCGCCTATTTCAACGACGCCCAGCGCCAGGCCACCAAGGACGCCGGCAAGATCGCCGGTCTCGAGGTGCTGCGCATCATCAACGAGCCGACCGCGGCGGCGCTCGCCTATGGCCTCGACAAGACCAAGGCCGGCACGATCGCTGTGTACGACCTCGGCGGCGGCACCTTCGACGTCTCGATCCTGGAGATCGGCGACGGCGTGTTCGAGGTGAAGTCGACCAACGGCGACACCTTCCTCGGCGGTGAAGACTTCGACATGCGTCTGGTCAGCTACCTCGCCGACGAATTCCAGAAGGAGCAGGGCATCAACCTGCGCAACGACAAGCTCGCTCTGCAGCGCCTTAAGGAAGCTGCCGAGAAGGCCAAGATCGAGCTGTCGTCGACCACGCAGACCGAGATCAATCTGCCCTTCATCACCGCGGACCAGTCCGGTCCGAAGCATCTGACGATGAAGCTGACCCGCGCCAAGTTCGAGGCGCTGGTGGCCGACCTCGTTGAGAAGACCATCGAGCCGTGCCGCAAGGCGCTGAAGGATGCCGGCCTGACCGCCGGCGAGATCGGCGAAGTGGTCCTGGTCGGCGGCATGACCCGCATGCCGAAGATCCAGGAGATGGTGAAGCAGTTCTTCGGCAAGGAGCCGCACAAGGGCGTCAACCCCGACGAGGTGGTGGCGATCGGTGCCGCGATTCAGGCCGGCGTGCTGCAGGGCGACGTCAAGGACGTGCTGCTGCTCGACGTGACCCCGCTGTCGCTGGGCATCGAGACCCTGGGCGGCGTGTTCACCCGCATCATCGACCGCAACACCACGATCCCGACCAAGAAGAGCCAGGTGTTCTCGACCGCCGAGGACAATCAGAACGCGGTCACCATCCGGGTCTTCCAGGGTGAGCGCGAGATGGCGGCCGACAACAAGATGCTCGGCCAGTTCGACCTGATGGGCATCCCGCCGGCGCCGCGCGGCATGCCGCAGATCGAGGTGACGTTCGACATCGACGCCAACGGCATCGTCAACGTCTCGGCCAAGGACAAGGCCACCGGCAAGGAGCAGCAGATCCGCATCCAGGCCTCGGGTGGTCTGTCGGAAGCCGACATCGACAAGATGGTCAAGGACGCCGAGGCCAATGCCGCGGCCGACAAGAAGCGCCGCGAGGCGGTCGACGCCAAGAACCATGCCGACGCGCTGGTGCATTCCACCGAGAAGGCGCTGGCCGAGCATGGCTCGAAGGTTGCCGACACCGAGCGTCGCGCCATCGAGGATGCCGTCAGCGACCTGAAGGAAGCGCTGAAGGGCGACGATGCCGAGGCCATCAAGACCAAGACCAACACCTTGGCCCAGGCGTCGATGAAGCTCGGCGAGGCCATGTACAAGCAGCAGGCCGAGAGCGACGCGGCCCGCGACGCTGCCAAGGATGACGTGGTCGACGCGGAGTTCACCGAGGTCGACGACGACAAGAAGAAATCTGCTTAAACGACGGTAGAGGCTGATAGCCATGACCCCCATGCCAAAGAGCGCTGCTGGCGTCTCGTTGGATGGGGGTCATTTTCATTGAACTGGCGCGCGGCGCGCGCGAGCCGTTGAGGTCTGACGATGTTCGGGCGGGTTTGATTGATGTCCACCAAGCGCTGCTACTACGAGACCCTGGAAGTCGAGCGCGACGCCGACGAGGGCAAGCTGAAGACGGCGTTCCGCAAGCTGGCCATGAAGTGGCACCCGGACAAGAATCCGGGCGACGCCTCCAGCGAGGTCAAGTTCAAGGAAATCAACGAGGCCTATGAGGTGCTGCGCGACGCCGACAAGCGCGCCGCCTATGACCGCTATGGCCATGCCGCGTTCGAGCAGGGCGCGGGCGGCGGGCCGCACGGCTTCGGCGCCGGCTTCGCCTCGTCCTTCTCCGACATCTTCGAGGATCTGTTCGGCATGGCCGGGCAGCGGCGCGGCGGCACCGGCCGCGAGCGCGGCGCCGATTTGCGCTACAACATGGAAATCACGCTCGAGGAAGCCTTCCTCGGCAAGACCGCGCAGATCGAGATCCCGGTCTCGGTGACCTGCGAGCCCTGCTCCGGCACCGGGGCCAAGGCCGGCACCAAGCCGAAGACCTGCGCGATGTGCGGCGGCGCCGGCCGCGTCCGCCAGGCGCAGGGCTTCTTCACGCTGGAGCGCACCTGCCCCGGCTGCCACGGCCGCGGCCAGATGATCGAGGATCCCTGCCCGTCGTGCTCCGGCTCCGGCCGGGTCACGCGTGACCGCACCTTGTCGGTCAACATCCCGCAGGGTGTCGAGGACGGCACCCGCATTCGCCTCGCGGGTGAGGGCGAGGCCGGCCTGCGCGGCGGTCCGCCGGGCGACCTCTACATCTTCCTGTCGCTGACCGCCCACGAGTTCTTCCAGCGCGACGGCGCAGACCTGCATTGCCGCGTGCCGATCTCGATGGTGACGGCGGCGCTCGGCGGCGAGTTCGAGGTGCCGACGATCGACAACGGCAAGACCAAGGTGAAGATCCCCGCCGGCACCCAGTCCGGCCGCCGCTTCCGCATCGCCGCCAAGGGCATGCCGGTGCTGCGCTCGCGCCAGACCGGCGATATGTACGTCCAGGTCGTGGTCGAGACGCCGCAGAACCTGACGAAGAAGCAGCAGGAGCTGCTCGCCGAGTTCGAGAAGCTGTCGTCCGGCGCGACCCAGCCGGAGGCCGCCGGCTTCTTCACCAAGGTCAAGGACTTCTTCGGCAAGGCCGCGAGCTGAGCGACGCGCGCGCTCGGCCATCCTGGCCGGGCGATCTTCGGTTGTGCGGATGCCGCGATTTTGCTGCTCCGCACATGCAAAAAATTATCACATTCATCTGTAGGACGACGGACCCGGCAGCCTTAATCGTGAGTTACGGTTCGGCTTGACCGCCCCGCCTGCGACCTATACGTCTTTGTGACTCTTTTCTGACATCGCCGTGAAAACGGTCCCGTCTGGTACTGAGATGCCCCTGCAAACGTCCGTGCGTGCGTCGAAAAAGCCTCTTCGTCTGGACGACGAGGTGCGCTTCCTCCGCTCATGGATCGAGAAGCCGCTGCATATGGGCGCCGTGATGCCGTCGGGACGGCTGCTGGCCCGCACCATGGCGCAGTATGTCGATCCTCATGGCACCGGTCCGGTGATCGAGCTCGGGCCCGGCACCGGCGCGATCACCGCGGCGCTGGTCGAGCATGGCGTCGATCAGAAGCGGCTCGTCCTCGTCGAATACAATCCAAGCTTCTGTGCGCTGCTGCGCGACCGCTACCCGCAGGCCAAGGTGGTGCAGGGCGACGCCTACCGGCTGCGCGACACGCTGTGGAACGTGCTTGGCGCGCCAGCCTCGGCCGTGGTCTCCGGCCTGCCGCTGGTCACCAAGCCGATGCTGACCCGCATGAAGCTGGTGCGCGACGCCTTCGCCGCGATGGCGCCGAACGCACCGTTCGTGCAGTTCACCTATTCCGTCGTGCCTCCGATTCCGAAATCGCTGCCCGGCGTCAAGACCGAGGCATCCGAGCGGATCTGGATGAACCTTCCGCCGGCCCGCGTCTGGGTGTATCGCAAGCCCTGACCGGCAGCCGCGGTTTGCGCGGCGGGTCAGACACCCGTCCGCCCGATGTCCGCGCTCAAGATCCTGATCATCCCCGGCTCGACCCGGGCCGGCTCGCACAATGTCCGGCTCGCCGCCGCCGCCGCCTATCAGTTCGTGCAGGCCGGCGTGGATGTGACCCGCATCTCGCTCGCCGACTTTCCGTTGCCGCTCTATGAGGCCGATGTCGAGACCTCCTCGGGCGTGCCGCCGCAAGCTCTCAATCTCAAGCGCATGATCGCGGCCCATCATGGCGTGCTGCTGGTCACGCCGGAATACAACGCCTCGGTGCCGCCGCTCGTCAGCAACGCCATCGCCTGGCTGTCGCGCGTCGACGAGCCGCCGGAGGGCCGCGGTGCGGTTTTCCGCAACAGGCCGTTCGCGATCGCCGCCGCGTCCGAGAACCGCTTCGGCGGCGTCCGCGTGCTGGCGGCGCTGCGGCTGATGCTGACCGCGTGCAACGCCATGGTGATCCCGAGCCAGGTCGCGCTTGCCTTTGCCGACAAGGCGTACAACGACATGGACCGGCTGAAACTGCCGGCCGACATGGCCGCGCTCGATGCGCTGGTGCAGCAGCTGATTGAAACTGTCCAACAGACGACGTGAGGTGACATGCCGACCGAGATTGCTCCCCGCGACCGCCTGATCGTCGCCCTCGACCTGCCGAGTGTCGCTGACGCCGAGGCGATGATCGCTAAGCTCGGCGACAGCGTGACGTTCTACAAGATCGGCATGGAGCTGACCTATGCCGGCGGCCTCGGCCTCGCCGAGCGCCTCGCGGCGTCCGGCAAGCACGTCTTCATGGACCTCAAGCTGCACGACATCCCGAACACCGTCGAACGCGCCACGCGCCAGATCGCCAGGCTCGGCGCCCGCTTCCTCACCGTGCACGGCTTCTCGCAGAGCATGAAAGCCGCGCTCGTCGGCGCCGCCGGCTCCCCCCTCGAGCTGCTCGCCGTCACGGTGATGACCTCCTACGACGATGCCGACCTCGCCGCCGCCGGCTACGCCATGACCGTCAAGGAGCTCGTCGCTCACCGCGCCGTGCAGGCCCGCGACATCGGCATCCACGGCCTGATCCTGTCGCCCGAGGAGACGGCGCTGGTGCGCCCGCTGGTCGGCCCTGACATGCAGCTCGTCACCCCCGGGATCCGCCCGGCGGGCTCGGACGTTGGCGACCAGAAGCGCATCATGACGCCGGCGCTGGCGATCGCCGGCGGCGCCGACCGTCTCGTCGTCGGCCGTCCCGTCACCAGCGCCGCGGATCCGGCTGCGGCGGCCGAGAGCATCGTCGCCGACATTGCCAGCGCCGTCGCGCTGGTCGGCAAGACCAACCGGACTTAAACCAGACGCCCGACAAGGAGGAGATGACAGGGATGGCCAAGGCCTATTGGATCGCGCGGATCGACGTGCACAACATGGACGGCTACAAGGAGTACGTCGCGCAGAACGGCGCGGTGTTCCATCAGTTCGGCGCCAAATTCCTGGTCCGCGGCGGCAAGTACGAGACCCGCGAAGGCACCTCGCGCTCGCGCAACGTCGTGATTGAGTTCAAGGACTACGAGACCGCGCTCGCCTGCTACAATTCCCCGGAATACCAGCGCCTGGTCGCGATGCGCTCGCCGCACTCGGAAGGCGACCTGGTCATCATCGAGGGCTATGACGGCCCGCAGCCCTGAGCGCAGCCCGGCTGCGCGGCCGCCTCGGTTGCCGCCGCCATCGGCCCCGGCTATAGCCCCTGACGGGGCGGAGGAACGCGAGATGTCGAAGATGCGCTTGATCGTTGCAGGAGCCGGCGGCCGCATGGGCCGGGCGCTGGTGCGGGCCATCGCCGACAGCGACGGCGCGACGCTTGCCGGCGCGCTGGAGGCGCCGGGCTCCGAGCTGATCGGCAAGGATTCCGGCCTGCTCGCCGGCCTGCCCGCCAACAATATCAAGCTGTCGGCCGATCTCTGGGCGATGTCGGCCGAGGCCGACGGCATCCTCGATTTCACGGTGCCGGCGGCGACCATCGCCAATGTCGCCATCGCCGCCGAGCGCGGCATCGCGCACATCATCGGCACCACCGGCCTGTCGGCGTCCGACGACGCGGTCATCAAGAGCGTCACCAAGCGCGCCATCGTCGTGCAGTCCGGCAATATGAGCCTCGGCGTCAACCTGCTGTCGGCGCTGGTCAAGCAGGTGGCGAAGTCGCTCGACGCGAATTTCGACATCGAGATCCTCGAGATGCATCACAAGCACAAGGTCGACGCGCCCTCGGGCACCGCCTTGATGCTGGGCCGCGCCGCCGCCGAAGGCCGCGGCATCTCGCTGGAGGATCACTCCGCGCGCGGCCGCGACGGCATCACCGGGGCGCGCCGCTCCGGCGACATCGGATTCGCCTCGCTGCGCGGCGGCACCGCGGCCGGCGATCACAGCGTCATCTTCGCCGGTCCGTCCGAGCGCCTCGTGCTGTCGCATCAGGCCGAGGACCGCATGATCTTCGCCCATGGCGCGCTGAAGGCGGCGCTGTGGGCGCATGGCAAGCCGCCGGGCTACTACACGATGGACGACGTGCTCGGCCTCAAGGACCTGTTCTAATCAAACCAAGTGGATCTCATAGAAATGAGCGAACGTCTCCTGGTGCTGGTGCGCCACGGCCAGAGCGAGTGGAACCTGAAGAACCTGTTCACCGGCTGGAAGGATCCTGACCTCACCGAGCAGGGCGTCAGCGAAGCCAAGGACGCCGGCCGCAAGCTGAAGGCGCATGGCCTGTCGTTCGATGTCGCCTTCACCTCCGAGCTGACGCGCGCCCAGCACACCCTGAAGCTGATCCTCGACGAGCTCGGCCAGCCCGGCCTGCCGACCTCGAAAAACCTCGCGCTCAACGAGCGCGACTATGGCGACCTCTCCGGCCTCAACAAGGACGACGCCCGCGCCAAATGGGGCGAGGAGCAGGTCCACGTCTGGCGCCGCTCCTACGACGTCCCCCCGCCCGGCGGCGAAAGCCTCAAGGATACGCTGGCCCGCGCGCTGCCCTACTACGTCCAGGAGATCCTCCCCGGCGTCCTCAACGGCCAGCGCACTTTGGTCGCCGCCCACGGCAACTCGCTCCGCGCGCTGATCATGGTGCTGGAGAAGCTGACGCCAGAAGGCATTTTGAAGCGCGAGCTCGCCACCGGCGTGCCGATCATCTACCGCCTGAAGGCGGATTCGACCGTGGAGTCGAAGCTGGATCTGGCGGGCTAGTCGTCGCACGCGCGACCAGCCCGCAGTTGACAGCGCCTTTGTGAGTTATGGCGCCTTTGTGAGTTGAAGCCCCACTCTCAGCCGCAGCGCCGGTGCGCCCCCTCGCCCCGTTCTTACGGGGAGAGGGCTGGGGTGAGGGGCAGCCCCACGGGCAGTGCCTCATCAGCAACGTCACCCAAGCGACCCAACTCATTAGTTGACTCGTCATGCCCGGGCTTGACCCGGGCATCCATTCCCTTCGCGAGACTCTTTCCAAGAAGCTGGATGGCCGGGTCAAGCCCGGCCATGACGGCCTGAGTGACCCAACGACCACCGCCATTGAGGCGACGTTGTCCGCAGGCACGGACACGACACGTCCCGCGTACCCGGCCACGCGGATCATCTCCCCAATTCACATCTCAAACAGCCCCGCCCACGGCTCAACGACCTCGCGGCGCATTCGCCCGAGTCGTGCTCGCACCATGTCCCTCCGACAAATCGAGAGGGCGCAGGGAATGCCGGATGCTGGCCGCACCCATGGCCCGCCTGCAGAATAAAAAGCAGGCGGCAGTCACCACAGGTTCAGCCGAGAACAACCGGCATTCCCTGCGCGATGGTCTTCATACGCAGTCTCCCTGGTGCGCCGGGCTTGTTGGCCACCATGCGCGACAATGCTTGCGCATTGCGCGGGACACCAGCATCGGGGTGTCAGGACGCTGCGACTTCACGTCCACGGTCCCACCGTTCGTCGGCGCGCCCATCAGGACACGCTGCGGCAGACCGCGGCCATCGCCTCCCCACCTCGCGTGTCGTGACGATCGCGCGCGACGCCCCTCTCGTTGAGGCGGGATAGCGCATCAAATCATATATTCGTATAAAACGCAATAAACTTACAAATATAAGAAGCAGCCTCTGGTCTGGTGTTTCTAGCGGCTTGGCTGCGCCGCGAAGGTGGCGAACGGCACTGAGACTGTGCTCAGAAGCGAATTTTGCATCTGGTCATCGAGCAGAGTAAGGGGGCGTTTACTTTTACTAAACCAAGATCGACGCCGGAACGCGGGTGATAGGAAGATGACGACGCTGTACACCATTGGGTACGAGGGCACCGATATCGACCGGTTCGTAGCCACATTGAAAAGCGTTAAGGTTCAGGTTCTGGCCGATGTCCGCGCAGTTCCGATCTCCCGGAAGAAGGGATTCTCGAAGACGAAGCTCCGCGACCGGCT
The DNA here is from genome assembly GCF_000239775.1 of Bradyrhizobium sp. ORS 375. Lineage (GTDB taxonomy): Bacteria > Pseudomonadota > Alphaproteobacteria > Rhizobiales > Xanthobacteraceae > Bradyrhizobium. The sequence goes on along the minus strand of NZ_CAFI01000455.1, from coordinate 2,334 downwards.
CGAGCAAGAAGGCATTCGTTACATTCACCTCGCACCGCTCGGCGACCCAAAGCCTGGGCGTGATGCTGCGAGAGCGGGCCACTTGGCGCAATTCCGCGAGATCTACAGCAGGCACCTAGCTCAGAGTGCGCCGCAGCAGAGTCTTCAAGAGTTGGCCAATTTGGTCAGCGAGCAGGCCACCTGCCTTATGTGCTTTGAACGGGATCCTGGTGGATGCCATAGGTTGATTGTTGCAAACGCACTACCGACTCAGGTCACTATGTTTCACCTCTTTGGTGATGAACCTGATCGCTATGTCCGTAACGCCTCGAAGCTCCCGAGCAGTCGTTCTGGTCAAGGCGCTGCCGCAGCCCAGTAGAACCTACGGGGAAACGGTCTGCTGCGCTGGCGTGACCGTCGAGGGGCAATGGAAGCGGCTATTTCCCGTACGCTTTCGACACCTGCAGGGAGACAGCAGCTTCTCTCGCTGGGACTGGGTGAAGTTCTCCTATCGACCTCCTACACGGGACAAGCGATGCGAGAGCTGTCACGTCTACGAAGATAGTATCACCATCGACGGCCATTTGCCGCCAGATGAGCGGACGCGATTGCTGTCGCCACTCATCACCGGCTCTGCCAAGGAGGCGATGGCGCTTGGCAGAACGCTAACTCTCATTCGTCCTCGAAACACGAAGTTCGTTGCGAAAAGAAAATCTGCGGCTGATCTCGCCGAGGAGCGTGCAGCTTTTAAACTTGCCGCCCGTCAAACATCGATATTCGACAAGGAACTGGCTGAACTACAGCCATCGCCGTTCGATTTTCGATTTGAGTTTGATGACGATGACGGCCGACACAATTACCAAAACGGCGACTGGGAAACCCATGCAATGTTTTGGCGCTGGTGTGCCGAGTACGGTGAAGCTGGTACACTAAGCCGCATGCGAGCCGTATACGACGACGACTATCCGCGAAAGGGTATGGTGTTCGCGCTCGGAAACCAAGCCAAGAGACCTCAGACTTGGCAGCTGCTAGGCGTGATCCGGCTGGACGAGGTGACGCAACCCGACCTTTTCAGTTAGCTTGCGCTACTGACGTCAAAATTTTCACTGGGGCCGTGCCCTGCTTTTGGGCATGAAGGCCCAACTACCCCATCCCCACCTGCCCAGCCTCCCACCCGATCATCGCCTGCTTGCGCGTCAGCCCCCAGTGATAGCCCGTGAGCGCGCCGGTCTTCCCCAGCGCGCGATGGCACGGCACCACGAACGAGATCGGGTTCTTGCCCACCGCCGCGCCCACTGCGCGCGAGGCCTTTGGCGACTCCAGCCGGGTTGCGATGTCCGAGTAGCAGACGGCGCGGCCCATCGGGATCTTGAGCAGGGCTTCCCAGACGCGGACCTCGAAATCGGTGCCGATCAGGACGACGCGCAGCGGCTGGTCGGGGCGCCACAGCGCCTTGTCGAAGATGCGCTGCGCGAGGCCGGCGGTGCCGGGGACGTCTTCGACATAGTCGGCGCGGGGCCAGCGGCTCTTCATGTCGGCGAGTGCGGAGGCCTCCTCGCCGGGGTCGGCGAAGGCGAGGCCGGCAAGGCCGCGCGGGGTGGCCATCACCAGCGCCATGCCGAACGGGCAGGGGTGGAAGCCGTAGCGCAAGGTGGTGCCGGCGCCGCCGGTCTTCCATTCGCCGGGCGACATCGCCTCGTGGGTGACGAACAGGTCGTGCAGGCGGCCGGGGCCCGACAGGCCGGAGTCGAGCGCGGCGTCGAGCACGCTGGCCGAGCCCTTCAGCAGGCCCTTGGCGTGGTCGAGCGTCAGCGCCTGCATGAACGCCTTTGGCGTCAGCCCGGCCCAGCGCCGGAACAGATGGTGCAGCTCGTCCGGCGTCAGGCTGGCCGCCTCGGCCATGTCCTCGATGGTCGGCTGCCGGCGCCAATGCTCGGAGATGAACGCGATCGCGCGGCGCACCGCGTCGTAGTCGCGCAGCGCGGCGGATTGTTGCGGGCCCGGCTTGGCCAGGGCGGAATCGTGAATGGCGAGGGTCATCATGAGTCCGGATGTAGGACGGCCGGGCAGGGCACTCCACCCGATTTCTGATTGGGGGGCTAGGGTCGATGTGAGTGGCCTCGACCCGTGCCCGTGGTTGGTTTGCTCCGTCATTCCGGGCTCATTCGCGCGCAAGCGCGAATGAGCCCGGAATCCATAACCACAGGACAATGTGTTAGGCGAGATGCCCATGACCGGCGTGCCCCACACCACGTCCTGTGGGTATGGGTTCCGGGCTCGCGCTGCGCGCGCCCCGGAACGACGGCGGAGATGATGGCGCTGTTTTCGCCTGGGCGGCGGCGCTGTACCTCTCCC
>NZ_CAFI01000456.1 GCF_000239775.1 Bradyrhizobium sp. ORS 375 | reverse complement strand
CCCCCACCCCCGACCCCTCCCCGCAAGGGGGAGGGGAGCCGACCGCCGCTGGGGACGACTTCCGATTACAGAAATCAGATTGACATTTTTCCGAAATTATGATGATCTCCCGCCCATCCCGCCTCACCGCAGAGGGGCGTTGCGCGCGATCGTCACGACACGCGAGGTGGGGATGCGATGGCCGTGGTATTGCCGCAACGTGTCTTCGGATGCGCGGACGAACGGCAATCCGCGGACGGTCAAGTCGCGTGGTCCTGACCTCCCGAAGCTGAGGTCAAGTCGGCGCCGCTGCAGACGCACGGCGTGGATGACGGTGGCCAACAAGCCGGCGCACCGGGGAGATCGCGAAGCAGCCGTAAGCCCATCGCGCAGGGAATGCCGGAATGTCGGCTGCACCTGTGGTACCTGCCGCCTGCATTCTTTTCGTAGGCGGGCCATGGGTGAGGCCTTCACCCGGCATTCCCTGCGCCCTCTGCTCTTGAAGAGGGACGGACTGATTGAAAACCTCGGGCGAGTTTCGCCGCGAGACTGCGACGGCACGTCCTTAGTCGATTGCCTGCTGATCGATCCGATCTGCCGTTGAGACGTTCGGCTGTTTGTACGTCGTGCTGTTTGATCCCGTGAATCCCGCCCCACCCACCACCGTCGTCCCGGACAAGCCGTGACGCGCAGAGCGCGTCGCGGCGCCGATCCGGGACCCATACTCCGCGGCGGTGATGTGGCGCGAAAAAGCCAATGACCAACCGGACTCAAACTGCTCCCTGGGGGTATGGGTCCCGGCGTTCGCCGGGACGACACGGTGTTTGTTGAAACACCGCCCCTGACCACAGGCTCCGTCATTGCGAGCGCAGCAATCCAGGGCCAAAGCCAACGACTCTGGATTGCTTCGTCGCTTCGCTCCTCGCAATGACGTTGGTGACGTCACCGCACGCCCTGCACGAACAGCGCGAACGGCTCCTCGACGGTCTTGCGCAGATGCTCGCGGTACAGCTGATAGTTCGGATCATCAGCCCCGAGCCGCCCGAAGCTCGGCTCGACCACGTTCCGTAACGGCAACAGCGCGATCGGCGCTGCGATGGGCGTCAGCAGCGAGCCGCGGCCGGCCAGCAAGGTCGTGATGATGCCGTACATCTCGCCGGTGATCGTCGGCCGCGACACCGTGATCAGGCGGTGCTGGCCGTGACGGTTGGTGACGAGGTAGACGAAGCCGGACTGGTTGGGCACGGCGACCTCGCCGAACTGCGAAAAGGCCGCGTCGAGCCGCGCGCCCTCGCGAAACATCAGCGACGAGGCGGCATCGTCCCAGACGATATCGGTGCGGTAGGAATAGATCGCGTCCTTGTCGCCGAACGATGGCCGCAGGGTCACGTAAGTACCCTCGATCCATTCCACCGCACGCCGCGAATAGGAGCCGAGACTGTCCGGCGCGATGCCGCCGCTGGCGGCTGGCGCTGCAGCCGGCGTGCTCGGCGCCTTGCGCAGGGAGATCCCGAGCGCCTGCTCGAGCCGGACGATGGTGGCGAGCGTGAACGGGCGGCGGCCGCCGAGTGCCTTCTCCAGGGTCGACAGGCTCAGTCTGGCCTGCTCCGCCAGCGCCTGCCGCGACATCCGGCGACGCGCGATCTCCTCGCGGATGGTTTCGGCCACCTGCCGGCTCTGCTCGTCCGATAGCTCGCTGTTGTCCGGTATCGACATCCTGGCCCCTGACGCGTGACGGAGCTCCCTTCTAGCAGACGGACAAAACAGCACAAACCCGGACAGATCAGCCGCCCTCTCGCGCACCACCGGACCGAGCCGGGCGGGCGGCGGCCGAACAAGACCGACCATTCCGCTCGCGACGACAGCACGCCGCGCTCAATCTCGGCCTGCCCCATTCTGTTCGTTGCGGAGCCCCTCATGAGCGACACCATCGACTATGACATCCGCAGCAGCCGCCATCCGGTCCGGTCCTGGATCGTGACCATGCTGCTGTTCCTGCTGCTGCAAGCCGCCGCCGTGGCGCTGGTCGGCTTCACCGCGCTGTTTCTCAGCATCACCCCGGGCTGGTCGGCCGAGGGTCCGCTGGCGCCGCTGACCAAGCCGGGCGATGCGCGCTCCGGCGCGCTGCTGTTCAAGAGCGATGCCGGCTACGTGGAAGCGCCGCGGCTTGGTATCGACGTCGACATCGTGGTGTCAGGGCCGACCGCGCGGGCGCGCGTGACGCAACTGTTCAAGAACACCAGCTCGCAATGGCTGGAGGCCGTCTACGTCTATCCGCTGCCGCCAGACAGCGCCGTCGACACGCTGAAGATGATCGTCGGTGATCGAATCGTGGTCGGCGACATCAAGCCGCGCCAGGAGGCCAAGGTGATCTACGAGCAGGCCAAGCGCGACGGCAAGACCGCGGCGCTGACCGAGCAGGAGCGGCCGAACATCTTCACCAACTCGCTCGCCAATATCGGCCCGGGCGAAACCGTGCTGGTGCAGATCGAGTATCAGCAGCCGGTGGCGCAGGTCGCCGGCGAATTCTCGCTACGTGTGCCGCTTGTGGTGGCGCCGCGCTACAATCCCAAGCCGATCGTGCAGAGCGTCGACCTCCGCCCGGACAGCAACGGCTGGGGTGCCGCGAGCAACGACCCGGTGCCGGACCGCGACCGCATCTCGCCGGAAGTGCTCGACCCCGCGAAGAACGATCCGGTCAATCCGACCCGGATCACCGTGCGGCTGCAGGCTGGCTTCGCGCTCGGCGAGGTCAAGAGCCACCATCACCAGGTGACGATCGACAGCCCCGATGCGAGAACGCGCGTTGTTACCCTGGCCGAGGGCGTGGTACCCGCCGATCGCGACTTCGAGCTGACCTGGAAGCCAGCGTCGGAGAAGATGCCGTCGGTCGGCCTGTTCCACGAGCAGGTCGGCGATGCCGACTATCTGCTCGCCTTCGTCACGCCGCCCGCGGTGGCCGCGACCACGCAGCGCCCGCAGCCGCGCGACGTCATCTTCGTGATCGACAATTCCGGCTCGATGGGCGGCACCTCGATCCGCCAGGCCAAGGCCAGCCTGCTCTATGCGCTGGGGCGGCTGCAGCCGGGCGACCGCTTCAACGTGATCCGCTTCGACGACACCATGACCGTGCTGTTTCCATCCTCGGTGCCGGCCGATGCCGAGCATGTCGGCAGCGCCACCAGCTTCGTCAGCTCGCTCGACGCGCGCGGCGGCACCGAGATGGTGCCGGCAATGCGCGCGGCGCTGACCGACGACGGCAGCGACAGCGACCGCGTGCGCCAGGTGGTGTTCCTGACCGACGGCGCGATCGGCAACGAGCAGCAGCTGTTCGAGACCATCACCGCGATGCGCGGCCGCTCGCGCATCTTCATGGTCGGCATCGGCTCGGCGCCGAACACCTATCTGATGAGCCGCGCCGCCGAGCTCGGCCGCGGCGCCTTCACCCATATCGGCTCCGTCGAGCAGGTCGAGGAGCGCATGCGCGACCTGTTCGCCAAGCTGGAGAACCCGGTGGTGACGGGGCTGACCGCGACGTTCTCGGAAGCCTCGGCCGACCTGACGCCCGCCGTGCTGCCCGACGTCTATCGCAACGAGCCGCTGGTGCTCGCGGCCAAAATCGATCGCCTCGCCGGCTCGCTCCAGCTCAAGGGTCGTATCGGCGACCAGCCGTGGACGATCACGCTGCCGCTGTCCAGCGCCGCCGAAGGCAAGGGACTGTCGAAACTGTGGGCGCGGCGCAAGATCGGCGATGCCGAGGTCGCCAGGACGATGCGGCAGATGACGCCGGAGGAAGCCGACGGCGCCATCCTGAAGCTGGCGCTGGAGCATCAACTCGTGACCCGCCTGACCAGCCTCGTCGCCGTCGACAAGACCCCGCGCCGCCCCGACGGCGAGCCGCTGAAGCTCGCCGAGCTGCCGATCAACCTGCCAGCCGGCTGGGATTTCGAGAAGGTGTTCGGCGAGCGCGGCCGGATGCCAGCGATGCAGAAGGACCGCCGCGCCGAGGGAGATAGCGACGTGCAGCTCGCCGCGCTGAAGCGGCCGGTGGTGCCGGCTGGCCCCGCGACGATCACGCTGCCGAAGACGGCCACCGATGCCGAACTCAGCATGCTGCTCGGCCTGGGTGTGCTGATGCTTGAACTGATCTGGCTCGTCGCGATCCGGCGACGAGCTGCCAACTAGGCAACGCGTCATTGCGAGGAGCGAAGCGACGAAGCAATCCAGGGGCTGCACGATGACTCTGGATTGCTTCGCTTCGCTCGCAATGACGAGAGGAGAGAGAATGCCACGCTTCGTCATCGCGCTCGCGGTCGCGCTCGTCGGTCTCGTCCTGTTCGGCCATGGCGCCCTCATCCATGCCAAGGCCGTTGTCGCACAGGTGCTGCTCGACCGTGCGTTCAGCCAGACCATCGCCACCGGCCAACCTATCAAGCCATGGTCCTGGGCCGACACCGTCCCGGTCGCCCGCATTGAAGTGAAGCGGCTCGGCATCTCGACCATCGCGCTGGCCGGCTCCAGCGGCCAGGCGCTGGCCTTCGGCGCCGGTCACGTCGAGGGCACGGCCGAGCCGGGCGAGACCGGCATCGCCGTCTATTCCGCGCATCGCGACACGCATTTCCGCTTCCTGAAGGACGCCAGGATCGGCGACGAGATCGACATCATCAGGCGCGACGGCAAGACCTTTCGCTATCGCGCCGATGCGGCCCTCGTCGTCCGCTTCGACGAGTCGGGCATCGATCCGGCGACGGATCGCGCCGAGCTGGTGCTCTCGACCTGCTGGCCATTCGACGCGCTGACACAAGGGCCGGAACGCTATGTGCTACATGCCACACTGATCGGCGATCGATGAATGAAGCGAGCATGGCCGCCCTTGGGAACCAAGCGCCGAATGCCCATTTGTCACCCTGCCGCCGCCGTGGGATGATCCTATGGAGTGAGCAAGACCCGCATCCGAAGCGCTTTCGACATGCATTCCCAAGTTCAGTACCTGCCGATCACGCCCGCCTTCTTCGCCATCCTGGTGCTGGCGTTCGGCGTCGTGATCATCCTGATTCAGCTCGGCATCCTGCGCTACGCCTACATGAAGCTCGGCGTCAGTTCTGGGACCGCGATGCTGCTGCTGTTCGGCTCGCTGGTCGGCAGCTACTTCAACATCCCGATCACGATGCTGCCTGGTCAGGTGGCGCGCTCCGGCGAGATCATCGACTTCTTCGGCATGCAATATGTCGTGCCGCTGGTACATCAGTGGCCGGGCACCCTGCTCGCGGTGAATGTCGGCGGAGCCGTGATCCCGACCTTGATGTCGACCTATCTCGTGCTGCGCTACCAGCTCTGGCTGCGCGCCACCATCGCGGTGCTGGTGATCGCGGTCATCATCCACGCCATGGCAACGCCAGTCCAGGGTGTCGGAATTGCCGTGCCGGTGTTCGCGCCGGTCGTCGTGACCGCGATCCTCGCCTTCCTGCTGTCGCGCGAATACGCTGCGCCATTGGCCTATATCGGCGGGTCGATGGGGACCTTGGTCGGCGCCGACCTGATGAACCTCGACAAGATCGGCAGCCTTGGCGCCCCCGTGGCCTCGATCGGCGGCGCCGGCACGTTCGACGGCGTGTTTCTCACAGGCATCCTCGCGGTGCTGCTGGCCGGCCTCGCCGCGCCGTCCCGTCCGGGCCTCGCGCGCTGAGCTTCCCACCCGGCGGGTTAACGGCTAAAATCGGGCCCAGCCAGCAGCGGACACCGAATGCGCGCGATCAATCTCATTGTCGGAACACTGACGATCGCGGTGGTCGCGGCCGGAATCAGCGGCGTTCTGATCAAGCAGAAACGCCGCATTGCCGAGCAGCGCAGCACCATGCGCGTGGTGTTCGACGGCGGCTCGGCGGCGGGCCTGCGCAAGGGCGGCCCTGTCAATTTCGACGGCGTGCAGGCCGGGCAGATCCTGTCGATCAACCTCGAAAGCCCGCGCAAGATCGTCGCCATGATCACGCTCGACAAGTCGGCGCCGATCCGCAAGGACACCACGGCCGGCATCGAGTTCCAGGGCCTGACCGGCATCGCCGCGATCTCGCTGGTTGGCGGCGCGCCGACCGCGCCGCCGGTGCCGCTGGACCGCGACGGCGTACCGGTGCTGACGGCCGATCTCAAGGACCAGGAGACGATGGTCGAGACGGTGCACAACATCGACAAATACGTCGTCAGTAATGCGCCAGCGATCAAGGAGGCGCTGCAGACGTTCGAGACCGAGACCGCCTCGCTGCAGGCCAAGACCGCGGCGTTCGACTCCGCGATCGACAAGGCCGAGGACATCTTCAAGGGCTTCGATACACTGGTCACCAAGATCGACAGCGCCATTCCCGGTTTCGCCGACGGCAATCCTGGGCAGTTGTTCGATCAGATCAAATCGATGCGCGAGCTGGTCGACAGCTTCAAGCGCAAGTCGGCCAAGGTGATCGACGAGAGCCGCAAGACGCTGGTCGACATCAGCGACGGCGCCAATGCGATGACCGTCAAGTTCGGCGGCCAGGCGCCCGGACCTGGACCGCGGCGGGTGCCGGCGTCACGCTAGGGGACGGCGCATCGCGCCGCCCCTTGCGCTCAGTGGCTGATCATCCACGGCCGCGCCGTCGGAAAGCCCTTGGCGCCGCTCTTGGTCTTGGTCATCAGCCGCGGCGACTTCTTCGGCGAACAGCAGCCGCAGCCCGGCCCATGCTTGGCCTTGTATTCCGCCAGCGTCTGCGGCGCGTGGCGGCTGCGCTCGTTGGTGGCATGCGCCGTGCGCCGGTCCGCCGGCATGCAGGCGAAGGCGGGCGCGGTGAGGATCACCCGCGGCGCCATGTCCCGGCATTGCGGACAGACCTGCGGATCATCACATTCCGACATCGGACGCATGTCGGTGAACGGACCGCATTCGTCACAAAGATATTCATAGACCGGCATTGTCTCGTCTCCTGCGCAACATCGTCTCCAAGGTCCGCGCGGCGGATGCGGGGCGGCCAGATACGCGGCCGTCCCGCATCCCGTCGCACAGGGAGAGGGTTATTTATCCGGCGAGATCGGCATCTGGATGTCGCCCTTGATGTGCTTGATCGGACCCGCAGCCGACGGCATCACGTCGAAGTCGAAGATCTCGGTCGGCAGCCACAAGGTGGCGCAGGCGTTGGGCACGTCGACGACGCCCGAGATGTGGCCCTGGACCGGGGCGGTACCGAGGATCGAATAGGCCTGGGCGCCGGAGTAGCCGAACTTCTTCAGATACTCGATGGCGTTGAGGCAGGCCTGGCGATAGGCGATGTGGACGTCGAGGTAGTGCTGCTTGCCGGCCTCGTCGACCGAGATGCCCTCGAAGATCAGGTAGTCGCGGTAGTTCGGCGTGATCGGCGACGGCTTGAAGATCGGGTTCTTGATGCCGTACTTCGCCACGCCGTCCTTGATGACGTCGACCTTGATGTGCAGCCAGCCCGCCATTTCGATGGCGCCGCAGAAGGTGATCTCGCCGTCGCCCTGGCTGAAGTGCAAATCGCCCATTGAGAGGCCGCCGCCGGGCACATAGACCGGGAAGTAGATCTTCGAGCCGCGCGACAGGTCCTTGATGTCGCAATTGCCGCCATGCTCGCGCGGCGGCACGGTGCGGGCACCCTCGGCGCCGATCTTGGCCTTGACGTCGCCCTTGGCCTGGCCGGCATGGGCGGTCGGCGCGAACGGCGGGTTGGCGAGGCCCGGCACGCGGGTCGGGTTGGTCGCGATCAGCGCGGTCTCACGCTCGTTCCAGGTCGCCAGCAGCTTCGGATCGGGCAGACAGCCGATCAGGCCGGGGTGAATGAGACCGGCGAAGTTCACGCCCGGCACGTGCCGCGACGAGGTGTAGAGGCCCTTGATGTCCCAGATCGACTTCTGCGCCAGCGGGAAGTGATCGGTCAGGAAGCCGCCGCCATTCTGCTTCGAGAAGAAGCCGTTGAAGCCCCACAGGCTCTCCTTCAGCGGACCGACATCGAGCAGGTCGACGACCAGCAGGTCGCCGGGCTCCGCGCCCTTGACGCCGATCGGGCCGGACAGGAAGTGCACGATCGACAGGTCGATGTCGCGCACGTCGTCGGCGGAGTCGTTGTTCTTGATGAAGCCGCCGGTCCAGTCATAGGTCTCGATGATGAAGTCGTCACCGGGATTGACCCACTCCACCATCGGGATGTCCGGGTGCCAGCGATTGTGCACCTTGTCGTTCTCGTAGGCCGACTTGGTCAGATCGACCTTGATCAGTGTGTCAGGCATCAAGAGCTCCCCTTTACCTTTGCTTGGACGGAGTGGTTAGACGGACAGATATTTCGAGACCTGCGCGGCATCGACCTGGTCGCGCGGATCGTCGCGGACGATCTCGCCGTTCTCGATCACCAGCACGCGGTCGGCGATATCGAGCGCGAAGCTCAGCACCTGCTCGGAGACGACGATGGAGAGGCCCTTCTCGTCGCGGATACGCTTGAGGGTGCGCGCCATCTCCTTGATGATCGACGGCTGGATGCCCTCGGTCGGCTCGTCGAGCAGCAGCACCTTCGGCTTGGTGGCGAGCGCGCGCGCGATCGCAAGCTGCTGCTGCTGGCCGCCCGAGAGATTGCCGCCGCGGCGGCTCTTCATCTCCAGCAGCACCGGAAACAGCTCATAGATGTCGCCGGGCACCTCGGACTCGCCGGAGACGACGAGGCCGGTCTCGATGTTCTCCTTCACCGTCATGGTCGAGAAGATCATGCGGCCCTGCGGCACGTAAGCGAGACCCTTGGCGACGCGCTCATAGCTCTTGAGACCGGCGAGCTCGGCGCCATCCATCGCGATCGAGCCGCTCTTGGCGGGTAGGATGCCCATCAGCGACTTCATCAAGGTGGTCTTGCCCATGCCGTTGCGCCCCATGATCGCGACGATCTCGTTGGGCGCGACCTTGACGTTCAGGCCATGCAGCACCTCGCTCTGGCCATAGGCGACATGAAGATCGGAGATTGCGAGCATCGGATGTCTTCCTATGCAAGGTGGAGTGAGACGATCGGTCGAGCGGCATCGGCACTAAGCTC
>NZ_CAFI01000457.1 GCF_000239775.1 Bradyrhizobium sp. ORS 375 | reverse complement strand
GAAGCGAAGCAATCCAGGGCCGCGCGTGTGACTCTGGATTGCTTCGCTTCGCTCGCAATGACGCCGGTGAGACATGCGGGCTTCTTTCGCGTCCGACTCCGCGGGTAGGCAAAGGCGCGCAACCTGCGTGTTTGCCACGCCGATCCATCGCGCCCTACGGCAGCGGTGCTCGCATTCCGATTTACGCCTCAAACAGCGATCGACACAGGGACGCACTCTCGCGGCACATCATGCCCGAGGCTTGCGATCAGTCCACCCTCGCAAACAGTGCAGAGGGCGCAGGGAATGCCGGGTGAAGGCCTCACCCATGGCCCGCCTGCTGAAAGAAATGCAGGCGGCAGGTACCACAGGTTCAGCCGACCATCCGACATTCCCTGCGCGATGGGCTCACGGCTGCTTCGCGATCTCCCCGGTGCACCGGCTATTTGGCCACCGTCGTCTGCGCCATGCGATCAGCACGAGCGCCAACTTGACCTCAGCATCGGGAGGTCAGGACCACGCGACTTGACCGTCCGTGAGCGCCCGTTCGTCCGCACGCCACGAGGACATGCTGCGAGCTCTCCCGGCCATCGCATCCCCGCCTCGCGTGTCGTGACGATCGCGCGCTACGCCCCTTCTGCGATGAGGCGGGATGGCGGGAGATAAGCATGATTTCCGTAAAACCGCAAGCGGATTATTTTTATCGGAAGATGGCGTCGTGTGGCGGAGTTGTCGCTCCGCCACTGGTGTCGTCCCGGCGAACGCCGGGACCCATACCGCGTGATGTCAGCAATGGACAGGCGGCTTGTCCCGCGCACCTCATCGATGGCACGGAGTATGGATCCCGGATCGGCGCCCGCCGCCGCTTCGCGCCTGCAGGCTTGTCCGGGATGACAGCGAATGTGTGGCGCATGTCGGACGTCTACCGCTGCGTCTTGTCAGCGGCCGCCGAGATACGAGCATCGGCGAAATCCCTCCGTTCCCCGCTTCAAACTCCGCCCCCAATCCTCTACAAGCCCCCCATGCTCGGACGCATCTTCACCGTCGGCGGCTATACGCTGCTGTCGCGCCTCACCGGTTTTGCCCGTGACATCATGCTGGCGGCGATCCTTGGCGCCGGGCCGATCGCCGACGCGTTCTTCATTGCGTTCCGGCTGCCGAACCATTTCCGGGCGATCTTCGCGGAAGGGGCGTTCAACGCGGCCTTTGTTCCGGCCTATGCGCATGTCCATGGCGAGAAGGGGCCGGCGTCCGCGAGCCTGTTTGCGGACCGCATCTTCACTTTGCTGCTGGCCTCGCAGGTCGTGCTGCTGATCCTCGCCTGGGTGTTCATGCCGCAGGCGATGACGATCCTGGCGCCGGGCTTCACCGATGATCCGGCGCAGCGGGACATGGCGATCACGCTGACGCGGATCACCTTTCCGTATCTGCTGCTGATCACGCTGGTGACGCTGTATGGCGGCATGCTCAACGTGATGCAGCGCTTCGCCAGCGCCGCGGCGGCCTCGATCTTCCTCAATCTCGCAATGATGGTGACCTTGGCGCTGGCGGCGTTCTTTCCGAACGCCGGCCATGCCGCCGCGTGGGGCGTGCTGATCTCCGGCTTCCTGCAGTATTTCCTGCTCGCCGGCGATCTCGCGCGCCATGGCGGGCTGCCGCGGTTTGCGCCGCTCAAGCTCGACGACGACATCCGCGCCTTCTTCAAGGCGCTGGGACCGGCGACCTTGGGATCGATGGGCACGCAGGTCGCGATGTTCGCCGACACCATCATCGCGACGTTCCTGCCCGCCGGCGCGATCTCGGCGCTGTATTATGCCGATCGTCTCAACCAGCTCCCGATCGGGGTGATCGGCATCGCCATCGGCACGGTGCTGCTGCCGGAGATGTCGCGGCGGCTGACGGCCGGTGATCACCAGGGCGCCATGGAGCAGCAGCGCCGCGCCTTCGAGTTCACGCTGCTGTTCTCGGTGCCGTTCGTCGCCGCCTTCCTCGCCGTGCCCGACGTCATCACCCGCGCAATGTTCGCGCGCGGCGCCTTTACCAAGGGAGATGCGGCGGCGGCCGGCGCGACGCTCGCGGCCTATGCCGTCGGCCTGATTCCCTTCGTGATGATCCGCAGCGCGGTCTCGACCTTCTACGCGCGCAAGGACACGGCGACGCCCGTCAAGGCCTCGCTCACCGGGCTGACCGCCAACGTCGTCCTCAAGCTGCTGCTGATGGGCTCGCTCGCGCAGGTCGGCCTCGCGCTGGCGACGGCCGTCGGCGCCTGGATCAATCTGCTGCTCGTGCTCGGCTTCGCCGTCCACAAGCGCTACCTTGTCGTCGATCGGCGTCTGATGTCATCGCTGCTCAAGTTCGCGGGCACCGGCGCCGGGCTGGCTGCGGCGTTGTGGCTCACCCAGGCCGTGGCTGCGCCGCGCCTGGAGGCGCTCGGGGGCCTGCGCGACGAAGCCTTGCTCGGCCTTCTGATCGTGATCGGCGCCATCGTCTACGCCGGCGCGATTCTCGTGCTGTTCGGCCCGCGCTGGCTCAAGACACTCGTGCGACGATGAGACGCTGCAATGCAGCATCGACGTGCGACCTTCCCGCCGAGAGTTGACCGCGCCTGCGTCGAATGAGGTTTGCGCGGGCTCGCGTTCCGCTGCAATATGGCGCCAACATCGCCAAAACGAAGCGGGAAGTGAAACCAGATGGCTGCTCCAATCAAGTTCGGTATGGGACAAAGCGTTCTCCGCAAAGAGGATGACGCGCTGATTCGCGGCAAGGGCCGCTATACCGACGATCTCGCGCCATCGGCGGCCTTGCATGCGCTGGTGCTGCGCTCGCCGCAGGCCCATGCCAAGTTCACCATCGACGTCGCCCAGGCGCGGCTGCTGCCCGGCGTGGCGCTGATTCTCACGGCCGAGGACACCGCGGAGCTCGGCGGCCTGCCGTGCCTGTTCAACCTCGAGACCGACCCATTCACCGCGCCGCCGTATCCGATCCTGGCCAAGGACGAGGTGCGTCATGTCGGCGACGCCGTAGCTTTTGTCGTCGCCGACACGCTCGATCATGCGCGCGACGCGCTCGAGGCGATCAAGGTCGAGTGGACGACGCTGCCGGCCGTGACGGGCGTGGTCAACGCGATCAAGCCGGGCGCGCCGCAGGTCTGGCCGGATCACAAGGGCAACGTGCTGTTCGATGTGTCGATCGGCGACAAGTCCGCGACCGAGGCCGCCTTCGCCAAAGCGCATGCGGTGGCCGAGATCCAGATCGTCAATCCGCGCGTGGTCGCGAGCTTCATGGAGACGCGTGCCGCAGTCTGCGAATACGACACCAAGCGCGATCATCTGACCTTGACCGCCGGCAGCCAGGGCAGCCACCGGCTGCGCGACATCCTCTGCCAGAACGTGTTGAAGATCCCGACCGAGAAGATGCGGGTGATCTGCCCGGATGTCGGCGGCGGCTTCGGCACCAAGCTGTTTCCGTACCGGGAATACGCGCTGGTTGCGGTCGCCGCGCAGCGGCTGCGCAAGTCGGTGCGTTGGGCCGCCGATCGCTCCGAGCATTTCATGGGCGACGCGCAGGGCCGCGACAACGTGACCACCGCGCGGATGGCGCTGGCCGAGGACGGCAAGTTTCTGGCGATGGATGTCGACCTGATGGGCGACATGGGCGCCTATCTCTCGACCTTCGCGCCCTACATCCCGCATGGCGGCGCCGGCATGCTGCCGGGCCTCTACGACATCCAGGCCTTCCACTGCCGCGTGCGCACGATCTTTACCCACACCGTGCCGGTCGATGCCTATCGCGGTGCAGGCCGTCCCGAGGCGGCCTATGTCGTCGAGCGTCTGGTCGATGCCTGCGCGCGCAAGCTCGACATGTCGGTCGATGCCATCAGGCGCAAGAACTTCATCCCGCCGCGCGCGCTGCCCTACAAGACCGCGACCGGCAAGGTCTATGATTCCGGCGATTTCAACGCGCATCTGAAGCGCGCGATGGAGATCGCCGAGTGGAAGGAGTTTCCGAAGCGCGCCAAGGCCGCCAAGAAGAACGGCCTCGTCCGTGGCATCGGGCTCGCGAGCTACGTCGAGGTCTGCGGCACCATGGGCGAGGAGACCGCCAATGTGCGGCTCGACCCCAACGGCGACGTGACGATCCTGATCGGCACGCAGTCGAGCGGGCAGGGCCACCAGACGGCCTACGCGCAGATCGTCGCCGAGCAGTTCGGCCTGCCGCCGGAGCGCGTTCACATCCATCAGGGCGACACGGCGGAGATCGCCACCGGCCTCGGCACCGGCGGCTCGGCCTCGATCCCCTCGGGCGGCGTCAGCGTGCAGCGCGCGACGCATGAGCTCGGCGACAAGCTCAAGCAGATCGCGGCCGAAGCGCTCGAAGCCGGCTTGGGCGATCTCGAGATCGCCGATGGCGTGATCCGCGTTGCCGGCACCGACCGCGCGATCTCGTTCGCCGATCTCGCCAAGCGCCCCGGCGTCGATCCCGCCAAGCTCAACGGCAGCGCCACCTTCGCCAGCGCCGACGGCACCTATCCGAACGGCACGCATGTCGCGGAGATCGAGCTCGATCCGGCCACCGGCATCATCAAGATCGTCAACTACGTCATCGTCGACGATTTCGGCGTGACGCTGAATCCGCTGCTGCTCGCCGGCCAGGTCCACGGCGGCGCGGTGCAGGGCATCGGCCAGGCGCTGATGGAGCAGGTCGTCTACAGCAACTCCGACGCTCAGCTCGTCACCGGCAGCTACATGGACTACGCGCTGCCGCGGGCGGCGGATGCGCCGACCTTCACCTTCGAGACGCACAACGTGCCCTGCAAGACCAATCCGATGGGCGTGAAGGGCGCAGGCGAGGCGGGCGCGATCGGCTCCTGCCCGGCGGTGGTCAACGCCATCGTCGAAGCCCTCTGGCGTGAGTACAAGATCGACCATATCGACATGCCGGCGACGCCCGAGCGGGTCTGGATCGCGATCCGGGAGCAGCATCGCCGTCACAGTCTCTGAGGACCTATTTCCCCGAACACTCTCCGATATCCGCCTCAATTCCGGAATAACCCGCCGGGGCAGGGGTTGACCAAACAGGCGCGACCCGTCCGGGTGGGCTGGACGGGATTGTGACAACAAAGGAGCGAATTGATGAAGCGGACTGTCGTGGTGGCAGCAGCAGCGTTGCTGCTCGGGGCCGGCGCCGTGATGGCACAGGACAACCTGGTCAAGCAGAGCCAGGACATCATGAAGGCGAACGCCAAGAACCTCGGCGGTGTCCTGATCGCCATGGTCAAGGGCGAGAAGCCCTATGACCAGGCCGCCGTCAATGCCGCTCTGGCTCAGCTCGAGGACACCGCCAAGAAGCTGCCGACGATGTATCCGGCGAGCATGAAGGGCGCGAAGTACGAGGGCGATTACAGCGCCTCGCCGAAGATCTGGGAAGACCATGCCGGCTTCCAGGCCAAGATCGACAGCTTCGCCAAGGTGGTCACCGAAGCCAAGGCCAAGATCAAGGATCTCGACAGCCTGAAGGCGACCGCGCCGGGCATCGGCAAGGAATGCGGCGGCTGCCACGAGACCTACCGGCTCAAGAACAGCTGATCTGACGCGATATTGAGAGGGGCGGACGCCATAGCGCGTTCGCCCCCTTTGTTTGTCCGGCGCCGGCGTCATAGTGTAGCGGCGCGTCCGCGACATTCCGGACTGATCGCATCCCTCCCGCAGTGACGGAGCCACAATGCACCGACGCCTCCTGCTTGCCTTGTGTGTGCTCGGCGTCGCCGGTCTTGCGGTATTCTGGTGGCTGACGGGGCCGTCGACGATCGCGCTCGCAGCAGCGGCGCGCGCACCCGATCTCGCCAACGGCCAGGAGATGTTCAACATCGGCGGCTGCTCGTCGTGCCATGCGGTGCCGAACCAGCCGGACCGCCTCAAGCTCGGCGGCGGACTGCCGCTGGAATCGCCGTTCGGCACCTTCTATGCGCCCAACATCTCACCCGATCCGAATGATGGGATCGGGCGCTGGAGCGAGGCCGAATTCATCAACGCCGTCGTGCGTGGCGTCTCGCCGGGCGGCAGCCACTACTATCCGGCGTTTCCCTATACCTCCTATGCCGGTGCGAAGGTCGACGACGTCAGAGATCTGTTCGCCTACATGAAGACGCTGCCGCCGGTCAGCGGCGCCTCGCGCGTCCATGACCTGCCATTCCCGTTCAACATCCGCCGCACCGTCGGGGTCTGGAAGCTCCTGTTCTTCGACGACAAGCCGTTCGTCGCCGACGCCTCGCAGTCGGCGGAGTGGAACCGCGGCGCCTATCTGGTCAACACTTTCGGTCATTGCGCCGAATGTCACAGCCCGCGCAACCCGCTCGGCGGTCTCAAGACGGCGCAGCGGCTGGCCGGCGGGCCCGATCCGGAAGGCCACGGCTTCGTGCCGAACATCACCCAGAAGGGTCTCGCTGACTGGAGCGAGAGCGACATCAGCTATTTCCTGGAGACCGGGCAGCTGCCCGACGGCGACAGCGCCGGCGGCTCCATGGCGCGCGTGATCCGCAACACGTCGCAGCTGACGCCCGGGGATCGCAAGGCGATGGCGGTCTATCTGAAATCGCTGCCGCCGGTCGAAGGCCCGCCGAAGCCCAAGAAACCCGCAAACTGAACCCGCAAACTGAACCCGCAAACTGAACCCGCAAACTGAACCTGCGAGCTGATCGGCTCCGCGGGACGGATCAGATCGGCTTGAAGCTGCCGTCGCCCTGGATCACCGTCAGCGACACCGTCGGGGGATTGTCCTTGCGCGCACTGCCGAAGCTGACGACCAGCCCGCCAATGTCGAATTGGCCGACCTCGTTGATGATCCGCAGCAGATCGGCGCGCGTCGGGTTCGGCCCGGTCATCGCCAGAGCGCGCGCGACCAGACGCCCGGTGATGTAGCCCTCGAGCCCGATGAAGTCGGGCGTCTGGCTCGGATCGAGCGCCTTCATCGCAGCCTGATAGTCGGCGACGATGCGTCGATCGGTATCCCAGGGAAACGGCACCACCTCGGAGACGATGACGCCGCGGGCTTCCGAGCCGAGCTCCTTGGCGAGCGCATTGCCGCCGACGAACGACACGGCCGAGAAGGTCGGGTTGAAGCCCGAGCGATGCGCCATCTTGATGAACTCGGCGCACGGCCCGTAGGTGCCGACCAGGATGACGGCCTCCGGCTCGGCGCGCCGGATCACCTTGAGCGCTGCGCCGACGGCGCGTGTGTTGCGCTCGAACGTGCCTTCCGCCGCAAGCTCCAGCCCGCGTTTATCGAGATAGGTCTTCACGCCCGCCAGAACGTCGCGGCCGAACGCGTCGTCCTGATAGAAGATCGCGATGCGGGTGAGGCGGAGCTCCTCGGTGAGATGCTTGATCGTGGCTTCCGCCTCGGCCGCGTAGCTGGCGCGAATGTTGACGATGTTCTGGAATTCAGGCGCCCGCAGGAATTCGGCGCCGGACACCGGACCGATGAACGGCACGTCGTTCGAGGCGGCGATCGGTGCGGTGGCCATAGCGGTCGGCGTGCCGACGGCGCCGATCAGCGCGAACACCTTGTCCTCATAGATCAGCTTGATGGTCTCGACGACCGAGCGGTCGGGATCGTAGCCGTCATTGCGGCTCGCCAGCTTCAGCCGGCGGCCATAGACGCCGCCCTTGGCGTTGAGCTCGCTGAATGCGGCGAGCAGGCCCTGGCGCGCCGCCTGGCCGAGCGCGGCCGACGGACCTTCCAGCGCGGCGACCTGTCCGAACAGGATCGCGTCGTTGGTGACGCCGAGCTCGTCGGCGCGAGCAGAGCCGCATGGAAGCACGCCTGCGAATAGGATGAGGACGATCGACTTCCGAAAGCTTGAGAGCCAGTTCATTGCAATCTTCGATGCACGGGTACGCTTGATGAACCCAGCCTACACGCGTTGAATGAAGACCTCGCTAAAGACGTGTCGCCGGCTTGATCGCGTTTTGGGCGGCCCGCGAAAGTCAGCCGTTAACCAAGCCTGGGTTTACGGTACTCCACAACTGATCATCTTTGACCGTCCTTAACTTAGCCGGTTGACCATCGGTCACGTGTCGTGAGGGGCAGCCGTTTGGCGGGGGCCATATTGCAGGTTGAAGAGTACAGCGCACCGACGCTGCAGGAACAGGATGGTGCTCGTATCGGTAGCGGGCGCGAGAAGATTCGCGCGTCTCTATCGCGATACCGGCTGTATCGTCCTGCGATCATCGCCGCGTGCGTCGGCGTCGTTCTGTCGATCGCGGGGACGGTCGCCGTCGGACGCTGGGAAAACCGGCTGGCGCGCACCGACTTCGAAGCCGTGGCCGAGGCGCAGGCGATCCTGGTCCAGAATGGCGTCAACGAATATGTCAGCCGCCTGACCGCGCTGCGCACCCGTTTCGAATCCGCCAACGACGACATCACCCGCAGCGAGTACCAGACCTTCAGCGCGCGCCTGTTCGAGGCGCATCGCGGCATGCTGCGTCTGGCCTGGCTGCCGCGGATCAAGCGCAAGGAGCGCGGCGAGTATGAAGCCGCCGCCATCACCGACGGCGTTCCCGCCTTTCGCATCAAGTCCTATCCGGATGGCACCGTCGCCCCGGAAAGCGACGAGTACTACCCGGTCTACTTCTCGACCGAAGCAAAGACCTCGCCGGTCTACGGTCTCGACTACTGGAGCATCCCCGATCATCGCGCCGTGCTGGAGCAGTCGCGCGACTACGACATGATCGGCGCCCTGCGGACGCGCCAGAACCTGATCAATCAGAACGAGCGCAACAACGCCGTGATGATCGGCATCCCCGTCTACGCCAAGGGAACGTCGCGCACGACGGTCGCCGACCGCCGCCGCAATCTCGCCGGCTTCATCGTCGGCGTGTTCGATCTGCCGATGCTGCTGCAGTCGGTGCGCGCCAACAATCCCAACAGCCCGGCGCTGCAGATCAATCTGCTGCCGCCGGAGCGCGTCATCAATGCGTCCGGTGTCGACCCGCAGCGCTGGCCGAGCGATCCCAACATCTGGTCGACGACCTTGCGCATCGGCGATGCCGATTGGGTCTTCCAGGCCGCGCCCGCCGGCGGCGGTCTGATGGCCAGCCACAACCGCGCGCTGGCGCTCTATGCCGCCGGCATGGCGACCACGATCTTCCTGGCGGTGTATCTTGCGCTGTCGAGCCGCAACGCCCAGCAGCTGGCGCTCGCCAATCGCCGCGTGCTCGAGCTTGCGCAGACCGACGCGCTGACCGGGCTCGCCAACCGCGCCTTCTTCCTCGAGGAGATGGAGCGCATCAACGACGAGAAGAACGGTCGCTTCACCGTCTTCCTGCTCGACCTCGACCGCTTCAAGAACGTCAACGATTCGCTCGGTCACGGCGCGGGCGACGAGCTGCTGGTGCAGGTCGCGCAGCGTCTGCGCTCGCAGCTGCGCGACGAGGACGTGCTGGCCCGGCTCGGCGGCGACGAGTTCGCCCTGATCCAGGCCGGCTTCGACGACCAGCGCACGGCCGCGATCGAGCTGGCGCAGCGCATCACCCGGCTGATCGCCGAGCCGTTCCAGCTCGGCGGACAGCGGGTCGAGATCGGCACCAGCATCGGCGTCTCGCTCGCGCCGCAGCACGGCCGCGACCAGGAGCATCTGCTCAAGAAGGCCGACCTCGCGCTGTACCGTTCGAAGTCGGCAGGACGCAGCTGCTACACGATGTATGACGACGCGATGTCGGCCGAGCTCGAGGCGCGCAACACGCTGGAGGGAGATCTGCGCGACGCCATCGCGCAGTGTCAGTTCGAGGTGCACTATCAGCCGTTCTACGATGCCGAGACCCGCGAGCGCCGCGGCGTCGAGGCGTTGGTGCGCTGGCGCCATCCGGTCAAGGGTCTCGTGCCGCCGGACAAGTTCATCCCGCTCGCGGAAGCGACCGGCCTGATCGTGCCGCTCGGCGAGTGGATCATCAGCAGGGCCTGCGACGACGCGACGGCGTGGCCCGACGACGTCAAGGTCGCGGTCAACCTGTCGCCGGTCCAGTTCAAGCAGGCGGAGCTGTTCGACGTCATTCAGTCGGCGCTCGCAAGGTCGGGCCTCGATCCGAAACGCCTGGAGATCGAGATCACCGAGTCTGTGCTGCTCGAGCGCGCCGCCGAAAATGAGAGCTTCATCGACCGGCTGAAGGGCCTCGGGATTTCGCTGGCGCTCGACGATTTCGGCACCGGCTATTCGTCGCTGCGCTCGCTGACGGCATTCCCGTTCAACAAGATCAAGATCGACAAATCGTTCGTCGCCAATCTCAGCGTCCGTGATGAAAGCGCCGCCGTGATCTCCTCGGTGGTGACGCTGGCGCGCGGGCTCGGCATCCAGATTACCGCGGAAGGCGTCGAGACGGAGGAGCAGCTGGAGCAGCTGCGCGCGCTCGGCGTCAACTTCGCACAGGGTTATCTGCTGGGCCGGCCGATGCCGGTGGAGCAGCTCGAAAAGCACCTTGAGATCGCGCGCGTCGCGGCCGAGCAGGACGATGCTCAGGAGGCCGAGCCGCGTTCGGAGGACGGCGATCCGCGTTCGGGGGCCGTGGTCGCACTCATTCCCCGGTCCGGGGCGCTGCTATCCCTCGCATCCAACGGCTGAGCGGCGAGGCGGGTTCGGCATCGCCGCCGGCCGGCAGCTGCGGCAGGCCCAGCAGCGCTGCCTCGCGCGCGGCGCTTGGTGTGATGCCGTAGGCGGTCTTGAACAGCCGGGTGAAATGCGCATCGGTGCCGAGCTGCCAGCGTCGTGCCACCTCGCTGATGCGCACCTGGCGCGAACCGGTCCCCGCGAGATCGAAGAAGGCGCGGTGCAGGCGGCGGCTGCGGATGTAGTCGGCGATGCCGCCGATCGGCGCGAACAGCCGATACAGCGACGCCCGCGACAGCCCGAAATGCAGCGCCACCGCGTCGGCGCTGAGCTCCGGGCTCCCCAGCTGGGATTCGATGTATTGCCGGATGCGCAGCAGCGAGGCGTCCGCGCTCACGCTGCGGTCGGCATCGCGGCGCTCCAGCTCGCCGCGCAGGCAGGCCGAGATCAGCGAGATCGTGCCGTCGACCACCGCCTGGCACTCGTCGAAGCTCAGCCGCGGCGCGCAATCGAGCAGTGCGCCGAAATGCCGCGCCAGGAGCGGCGCCATCGCGCCGTCGCGCGGCAGCACCAGCCCATGCAGATCCTCGACCTGCAAGAGGCGCGCGTCGAACATCGGCCGCGGCACGACCATCGTGACGTTCTCGAACGCGCTCGCGCGCGTCTCGAGTGTCTGGGCGAGATCGAGCACGCAGAGATCGCCGGCCGCGACGCGGATCGGGCGATCGCCGGCGACGCCGTCGTAGCCGCCCGTCACATAAAGCTGCACGACAATGTGGTCGACGCCGCTGCGCGCGATCGTCTCGGCCGAGCGCCGGAAGCGCTGGCCGCTGGCGCGGGCCGATCCGAGCAGGACGGAGCCGAGCGCGTAGGACAGCACGTCGGCCCTGAAAGGCGCAGCTTCGCCGGCGGCGAGCTCATCGACATCGAAGAACGTCGAGGTGGCCTCGCGCCATGCCGCGATGTTGGTCTCGGTGTCCATCTGCTCGGCTGAGAAGCCGTAGCTCGGCAGCAAGGACGAAACAGCTTTCATCTCACTCGTCACGCAACGTCACAGACTGTCTTGAGCTTTCGTCTCAACTTCTTGATCGATCGTATCGGGGCGCTCGCCCGCCTTGACCCGATGCGCGATGCACACGCTATAGGACGTCTATCGCCAAGTTGCCGCAAGGAAAGCCGGGCCGTTCGATGGTCCCCCCGTTTCCCCTCGCGATCGAAAGGTCCGGCTGTCCGGCCCGCGGCAATCCCTTGGCGTGAGACGGGGACGCTGCCGCTCACCGTCTTTCATGACGAAACCATGCTTGTGCCATTTTGAGGAATTCGGCGCCCGTCGGTCACGACGGGCGCCTTTCTCTTGCCGGCGCACGATGAGGTTTGCGGCTGGCTAGCTTGCGCCGAAGGCCTTGAAGGTGATGATGGTGTGGGTGTCCTGGATGCCGGGCAGGACCTGGACCTTCTCGTTCACGAAGTGACCGATGTCGGTCTCGTTGTCGACGTAGAACTTCACCAGCAGGTCGTAGTTTCCGGCCGTCGAGTAGATCTCGGAGGCGATCTCGGCCTCGGCCAGCGCATTGGCCACGACATAGGACTGGCCGAGCTTGCACTTGATCTGGACGAAGAAAGGAACCATGGCAGGCGGTCTCCGGGAAGCGTTTCAAGCCTCAATATAGCGTTTTCGGGCGAAGTCGAGACGCATTCTGGGAGGGCCGGGCCTGCTTGCCGGGCGTGACCGGGCCAGGCTAGGAGTGGGGCATGAGCACGCCCACAGCCCTCACCATCGCCGGCTCGGATTCGTCCGGGGGAGCCGGCATCCAGGCCGATCTCAAGACGTTCGCCGCGCTGTCGGTCTACGGCGCCTCGGTGCTGACGGCGCTGACGGCGCAGAACACCCGGGGCGTCACCGGCGTGCACCTGGTGCCGCCCGATTTCGTCACGGCCCAGATCGATGCGGTGTTCGACGATCTCGCGGTCGGCGCGGTCAAGATCGGCATGGTGGCCCAGGCGTCGATCGCCGACGCGATCGCCGCAAGCCTGGCGCGCTGGCGGCCCGCTCACATCGTGCTCGATCCGGTGATGGTGGCGACCTCTGGCGCGCGGCTGCTGCCGGAGGACGCGATCGAGGCGCTGCGCAGCCGGCTCGTTCCGCAGGCCTCGCTGATCACGCCGAACCTGCCCGAGGCGGCCGCGCTGCTCGGCGAGCCGGTCGCCGGGACCGACGCGGACATCGAAGCCCAGGGCCGCCGGCTGCTCGCGCTGGGCTGTCCGGCCGTGCTGATCAAGGGCGGCCACGGGCAGGGCGCCGAGAGCACCGATTACCTGATCACCTCAGGCGCCTGCCTCGCGCTGCCGGCGCCGCGCGTCGCAACGAAGAACACGCACGGCACCGGCTGCTCGCTGTCGTCGGCCGTCGCCGCCGGGTTGGCGAAGGGAGAAAGCCTGGAGACTGCCGTGCGCAACGCCAAGGCCTTCATCTCTGGCGCGATTGCGGCGGCCGATCGTTTCACGGTCGGCCACGGCCACGGCCCGGTGCATCATCTCTATCGGTTCTATTGACGCCAAGCTCGCGCGTCGCTGCCGATCGCGCGAAGCCTTTCCGACACGGAGGTCCTCAATGATACGGCGTGCCCTGATCCTGGTGACGATGGCGATCGCCGGAGCGCTTTCCACTCCGGCCTTGGCCGAGCGCGTCTATTCGGCCGAGGAGGAGCGCAACAAGGCGATCGTGCTCGACTTCTATGAGCAAGGCCTGAACCGGAAGGACTTCGCCGCCGCCTCGAAATATCTCGGCACCTACATCCAGCACAATCCGAGCGCCGAGGATGGCCCGGAAGGCTTCCGCAAGTTCATCGAATTCCTGAAGACGAAGTTTCCGCAATCGCACAGCGAGATCACGAAGGTCCTGGTCGACGGCGACTTCGTCATTCTGCGCGTGCATGCCGTTCGCGAGCCCGGCACCCGCGGCAACGCGATCGTCGACATCTTCCGCCTGAAGGACGGCAAGATCGAAGAGCACTGGGATTCGGTGCAGCCGATCCCCGAGCAGTCGGCCAATTCGAACGGCATGTTCTGAAACGCGTCGCCGCTCACTTCTGATGGGCGGCTTCGATCTCGCGCGGATGACCGTTGCTGATGCGCGCCCGATATTCGCCCGGCGATTCGCCGAACCAGCGGTTCGAGGCGCGGAAGAACGTGCTCTGATCGGCGTAGCCGAGCAGATAGCCGATGTCGGTGAGCGTCATGCGGGGATCGGCGAGGTGACCCTGGGCGAGTTCGCGCCTGGTGTCGTCGACGAGATCGCTGAACGAGATGCCCTCGTCGGCGAGCCTTCGCTGAAAGGTGCGATCGCTCAGGCCCAGCGCGGCCGCGATGGCCGAGCGCAGCGGGCTGCCGTCGGGCAGCAGCTTGGCGATCGCGACGCGCGCGCGATGCGCCGTGTCGGTCTTGACCAGCCGCTCCAGCGCCTCGTCAGCGATTCGATCGTGGATCGGCATCAGCTCGGGCGCCGCGGTCGTCAGCTTGCAGGCGAGATCCTCATGCGACACCAGGAAGCCGTTGAAGGGCGCATCGAATTCAAGCGGTGACTGGAACGCCCTGTTGTAGGCCGCGATCGACAGCGGCACGGCATGCGAGAAGCGCGCAGCGAGCGGCGTCAGCGGACGATCGAGCATCCAGCGGCACAGATTGAGCAAATTGATGATGCCGTAGTCGTAGCGCTGCCGCGGGATCGGGCATTCGCCGCCATAGACGTCGGTGCGCACCCAGCGGCCGCCCTGGCCGTCCTCCAGCGTGATCGCGACGGCGTCGCTGACGAGACACATGTAGCGGATCAGCCGCGTCAGCCCGGTCTGCAGATCGGGGCTCGACATCATGGCGTAGCCGGCGACGCCGTAATTGTGAGGGCGTGGGGCGGCGACATTGACGAGGCCGATATCGGGATTGCCCGAGCGTTCGGCCGCCAGCACCCACAAGCGGCTCAATGCCTCCGTGGGCCAGCGGCGATCGCAGTCCTCGAGATCCGTGATGGACAGGCCGACCTCGGCGAACAGCGCGGCCGCATCGAGGCCTTGCTCATTAAACGTGCTCGCGACGCCGCGCATCCAGGCTGACGATGTCGATCGAAGCTGCTGCGCCATCCCCTCGGCTTACCCTTGGCTTACCCTTGGCCTTCCGGAGCCAGTGCTTTGGCATCCTCGGATCATTGTGCAGGTGCACATGAGACTGCATAGCACCTGACATTGGCGATCGCGATACGAAATTCGTCGTGCGACCGCGTCACCCAGGCCGAGGAGAAAAATCATGCCCGTTCTGAAAACCAATGACGGCACAGAGATTTACTACAAGGATTGGGGCTCCGGTCAGCCGATCGTGTTCAGCCATGGCTGGCCGCTGTCGTCGGATGATTGGGATGCGCAGATGATGTTCTTCCTCAATCACGGCTTCCGCGTCATTGCCCATGACCGCCGCGGCCATGGCCGCTCGGCCCAGGTCTCCGACGGCCACGACATGGACCATTATGCTGACGACCTCGCGGCGCTCACCGCGGATCTCGACCTCAAGAACGCCGTGCATGTCGGCCATTCCACCGGTGGCGGCGAGGTCGTGCACTACCTCGCGCGTCATGGCGAGGGCCGCGCGGCGAAGGCCGCGATCATCGCCGCGGTGCCGCCCTTGATGGTGCAGACCGCTGCAAATCCCGGCGGCCTGCCGAAATCGGTGTTCGACGAGTTCCAGACCCAGGTCGCGACCCGGCGCTCGGAATTCTATCGCGACGTCGCGGCCGGTCCGTTCTACGGCTTCAACAAGCCCGGCGCGAAGCCGTCCGAGGCTGTCATCCAGAACTGGTGGCGGCAGGGCATGATGGGCAGCGCGAAGGCGCATTATGACGGCGTGGTCGCGTTCTCGCAGACCGACTTCACTGAGGACCTGAAGAAGCTCTCGCTGCCGGTGCTGGTGATGCACAGCGAGGACGACCAGATCGTGCCTTACGCCGACTCCGCGCCACTGTCGGCCAAGCTGCTCAAGAACGGCACGCTCAAGACCTACAAGGGTTTTCCGCACGGCATGCCGACCACCGAGGCCGCGACCATCAACGCCGACCTCTTGGCCTTCATCAAGGGCTGACGGCGCTCGCTTCACACATCTGTCACGGAGATCCTCATGTCCAAGCTCGAAATGCTCACGCCGCAGAACTGCGCGGTGGCGCTGATCGACTATCAGCCCGCCATGTATCAGGGCGTGCAGTCGCACGACCGTCTCGGCGTGTTCAACAACATCCAGATCGTCGCCAAGGCGGCCAAGCTGTTCAAGTTGCCGACCGTGCTCACCACGGTCGCCAAGGATTCGTTCTCCGGCCCGTTCATGCCGGAAGTGACCGAGCTGTTTCCCGAGCACGACATCGTTGACCGCACGGCGATGAACTCCTGGCTCGACGCCGGCTTCCGCAAGCAGGTCGCCGCGACCGGCCGCAAGAAGTTCATCATCGCGGGACTGTGGACCGAGGCCTGCGTGCTGTTCCCGACGCTCGACATGCTGCGCGAGGGCTATGAGATCTACATCCCGGCCGATGCCTGCGGCGATCTGTCGCTCGAGGCGCACAACCGCGCGATGGATCGCGCGGTGCAGGCCGGCGCGGTGCCGATCACCTCGTGCCAGTTCGCGTTCGAGTTGCAGCAGGACTGGGCGCGCGCCGAGACCTATGACGGCATGATGGAGATCCTCAAGGCGCATTCGCCCTACGGCATCCAGATCCGCTTCTCGAAATGGGCGCTCGGCGAGCACGCCTCCGAGGGCGGCACGAAGGCGGCCTGAGGCGTCCGATGAAGATCTATCTGCTCTCGCTCGGGGCAGGGCTGCTGGTCGGAGTGATCTACAGCCTGCTTCAGGTCCGCTCGCCCGCGCCGCCTCTGGTGGCGTTGGTCGGCCTGCTCGGCATCCTCGTCGGAGAGCAGGTGATTCCCGTGGGCAGGCAGCTTCTGACCGGCAGCAGCATCGCCGCCGCCTGGCAGAAGGCGGCCTGCGCCACGCACATCTTCGGCCTGCTGCCCGGCCACCACGGCCGGGCGGAGACCACGAACACTCCTGCGCCAGACGAGAAGGCCTCATGAGCGACCACCCCGATCTCATCCTGCATCGCGGCCTGTTCACGACGCTCGACCGCTCCAATCCGCAGGCGAATGCGGTCGCGATCAAGGACGGCGTGTTCACGGCGGTCGGCCGCGAGCACGACGTCATGAAGCTCGCCGGCCCTGAGACGAAACTGATCGATCTCAAGGGCCGCCGCGTGCTGCCGGGCTTGATCGACAATCATCTCCACATCATCCGGGGCGGGCTCAACTTCAACATGGAGCTGCGCTGGGACGGCGTGCGCTCGCTTGCCGACGCGATGGCGATGCTGAAGGCGCAGGTCGCGATCACCCCGCCGCCGCAATGGGTGCGCGTGGTTGGCGGGTTCACCGAGCATCAGTTCGCCGAGAAGCGGCTGCCGACGATCGACGAGCTCAATGCGGTGGCGCCGGATACGCCGGTGTTCCTGCTGCATCTGTATGATCGTGCGATCCTGAACGGCGCCGCGCTGCGCGCCGTAGGCTATGACAAGGACACGCCGCAGCCGCCCGGCGGCGAGATCATGCGTGATGCTCACGGCAATCCGACCGGATTGCTGCTCGCCAAGCCGAATGCGGCCATCCTCTACGCGACGCTCGCCAAGGGACCGAAACTGCCGTTCGACTACCAGCTCAACTCGACACGCCACTTCATGCGCGAGCTGAACCGGCTCGGCGTCACCGGTGCGATCGATGCCGGCGGCGGCTTCCAGAACTATCCGGATGATTATGCCGTGATCCAGAAGCTGTCGGATGAGGGCCAGCTCACCATCCGGCTCGCCTACAATCTGTTCACGCAGAAGCCGAAGGGCGAGAAGGACGACTTCCTGCGCTGGACGCAGAGCTCGTCCTACAAGCAGGGCAACGACTATTTCCGTCACAACGGCGCCGGCGAGATGCTGGTGTTCTCGGCCGCCGATTTCGAGGATTTCCGCGTGCCGCGGCCGGACATGCCGGCCGAAATGGAAGGCGAGCTCGAGGAGGTCGTGCGCATTCTCGTGCAGAACAAATGGCCGTGGCGGCTGCACGCGACCTATGACGAGACCATCTCGCGCGCGCTCGACGTGTTCGAGAAAGTCAACCAGGATACATCGCTCGGGGGCATCAACTGGTTCTTCGACCACGCCGAGACGATCTCGGACCGGTCGATCGACCGCGTCGCCGCGCTCGGCGGCGGCATCGCCGTGCAGCACCGCATGGCGTATCAGGGCGAGTACTTCGTCGAGCGCTACGGTTTTGGCGCGGCCGAGGCGACCCCGCCGGTGAAGAAGATCCTCGACAAGGGCGTCAAGGTCTCCGCCGGCACCGACGCGACGCGCGTGGCGTCCTACAACCCCTGGGTCTCGCTGTCGTGGCTCGTGACTGGCCGCACGGTGGGCGGTCTTCGCCTCACCCCCCAGCGCAACTGCCTCGATCGCGAGACCGCGCTGCGCATGTGGACCGAGAACGTCACCTGGTTCTCCAACGAAGAGGGCAGGAAAGGCCGCATCGAAGTCGGCCAGTTCGCCGACCTGATCGTGCCGGATCGCGACTTCTTCGCCTGCGCCGAGGCCGAGATCGCCGACATCACCAGTCACCTGACGATGGTCGGCGGCCGCGTCGTCTACGCGGCATCCGACTTCAAGACGCTCGACGACGCCGAACCACCGCCGGCCATGCCCGTGTGGTCGCCAGTGCGCCGCTTCGGCGGCTATGGTGCGTGGCTTGCAAAGGATGATACCGGCGCGGCGCGCGCGCGGGCGATGCAGATGTGCGGCTGCGCCAACGCTTGCGGCGTGCACGGTCACGACCACGCGCGCTCCTGGTCGAGCCGACTGCCGGTATCCGATCTCAAGAGCTTCTGGGGCGCGCTCGGCTGCGCCTGCTGGGCGGTGTGATGGCCGCGCTTTCCGACACGCCACGGCCGATCGCTGCGGTGCTCAGCCATCCCTGGCTCGGGCACGTGGCACGGCTCGCGCTGGTCTCGGCCTATCTGATCGGTGGCGTCCAGAAGCTCACCGACTTCCCCGCCGCGGTTGCCGAGCAGGCCCATTTCGGCCTGCAGCCGGCGGAGCTATGGGCGGTCGCGGCGATCGCTGTCGAGCTGATCGGCTCGGTGCTCGTCGTGGTCAATCGCCTCGTCTGGCTCGCCGCCGGTGCGCTCGGTGTGCTCACCTTCGTCGCCATGCTCACCGCCAATGACTTCTGGCGCATGGACGGCCACGACCGCTTCATGGCGCTGAATTCCTTCTTCGAGCATCTCGGCCTGATCGCAGGGCTGGTGCTGGTCTCCGTCATGTCCTGGCGCGCGCGGCGCGCCTGATCCGCTCTTTGTCTGAGGTTGTCATGCTTCGCTCCCGCCATCTGCTCGGCGCACTCGTCGCCACCACGCTGCTCGCCGTCCCCGCACTCGCCAAGGACACCACGCCACCCGTTGGCGTCGGTGCGCAATACGATACGACGCATGTCTATGTCGCGCCCGACGATGTCGAGCGGTTCGTCGCGAGCTTCCTTGCCACCTTCGGCGGCCAGAGCACGAAGCAGGTCGTGGCGACGGTAACGCCGACGCCGAGCAGCACGACCTCGCAGCTGTTGCAGACGCCGGTCGGCACGGTGTCGCTTTTCGGCTTCAAGACCGGCATCCCGTATCCGTTCGGCGCCGAGCGCACCGGCTATCTCGTCACCGACATGGCCGCCGCGATCAAGGCGGCCAAGGCCGCCGGCGCGGACGTGGTGGTGGCGCCGTTCCCCGATCCGATCGGCCGCGATGCGGTGGTTCAGTGGCCGGGCGGCGTGAACATGCAGCTGTACTGGCACACGACCAAGCCGTCCTACGCCGCGTTCCAGACCGTCCCCGACAACCGCGTCTACGTCTCGCCCGATCGCGCCGAAGCCTTCACGCGCGCCTTCTTGCGCTTCTCACATGGCAAGGTTCTCTCGGATGACGCCAAGGCACCGGGCGTCGAGATCGGCCGTCCGAACGATCACTACCGGCGCATCCGCATCGAGTCGGCGTTCGGCCGCATGACCGTGCTCGTCACCGACGGCCATCTGCCATATCCGTTCGGCCGCGAGATGACCGGTTACGAGGTCGCCGATCTCAAGGCCACGCTCGACAAGGCCAAGGGCGCCGGCGCGACGGTGCTGGTCGAGCCGTTCACCTCCGACAGGCGTGAGCAGGTGCTGGTGCAGTTTCCCGGCGGCTATGTCGCGGAGATCCACGCGGTGGTAAAGTAGGCGCACGAGCCGATGGGAAAGCGCGTGCGGATCGTTCAGGCACTGACGAGGACGGCGGCTGCTGCACTGGTTGCCACGTCCTGCGGCGCGGCGGCCGCCGAGGACAGTCGTCCCGCCATCCGCACCAATCGCTGGCAGGAGGACTGGTCCGTCCTCGCCAATCCGGCGTTGCGCACGGAGCCGTTCGATCCGATCAAATACATCCCGCTGCAGCCCGGCGTGCCGCGGAGCTACGTCTCGTTCGGCATGACCCTGCGCGAACGGTTCGAGAGCCTGGATGCGGCGGGCTTCGGCATCGGCGGTGCCAGACCGGATCAGCACGTCCTGCAGCGGCTGCAGATCCACGCCGACGCGCATTTCGACGAGCATTGGCAGGCGTTCGTCCAGCTCGAGGACGCCAGAGCCTTCGGCAAGGCCACCATCACCGCGGTCGACCAGAATCCGCTCGATCTCCGGCTCGCCTTCCTGGCTTACGTCAATGCGACCGGACAGGGCACCTTCAAGGCCCGCATCGGCCGGCAGGATTTCGACTTCGACCTGCAGCGTTTCGTCTCGTCGCGCGACGGGCCGAATGTGCGGCAATCCTTCGATGCGATCTGGGGCGATTGGGAGAGCGGTCCCTGGCGCTTCATCGGTTTCGTCAGCCAGCCGGTGCAGTACAATCTGGTGCGCCCGTTCGACGACACGTCGAACGGCAAGTTCCTGTTCCACACCTTCCGCGTCGAACGGCAGGTGCTCGGCACCAACGAGCTGTCCTCCTATTACTCCTACTTTCAGCGCGACAATGCGCGCTTCCTCGATGCTGCCGGCCTCGAGCAGCGCCACGTGCTCGACCTCCGCTTCGCCGGCAAGCTCGCCGGCTTCGACTGGGATCTCGAGGCGATGGGGCAGGCGGGCTCGGTGGGATCGAAGCAGATCCGCGCCTGGGGCGCCGGCGCCCGCGCCGGCTACACCTTCGTGGATGTCACCTGGCAGCCGCGCATCGGCCTGCAGTTCGACGGCGCCTCCGGCGACCGCCATCGCGGCGACGACAGGATCGAGACGTTCAATCCGCTGTTTCCGAACGGCTACTATTTCACGCTGGCCGGCTTCACCGGCTACACCAACCTGATCCATCTCAAGCCGTCGCTGACCGTGAAGCCGACGGACGCGCTGTCCATCATGGCCGCGATCGGCCTGCAATGGCGCGCGACGATTGCGGACGCGATCTACGTCCAGCCCAATGTCGCGGTGACTGGGACGGCCGGGCAGGGCAACCCGTGGTCCGGCGTCTATGCACAGCTGCGCGCCGACTACCGTTTCAACGCCAACCTTACCGGCGCGGTCGAGGCGGTGCACTATGCGATCGGCGAGACGCTGCGCCGGGCCGGCGGACACGGTTCGAACTACATCGGCATCGAGCTGAAATACGCGCTCTGACCAACGAAGGCAGGATCCCATGGCGACCACCGATCAGCGCATCGTCCCGCTGCTGCTCAGCGTCAATGCCGGCTATGTCGACACCGCCGGCTTCCTGGCGCTGCAGGGCCTGTTCACCGCGCATGTCACCGGCAACTTCGTGACGTTCGGCGCGGCGCTGGCGCTCGGCACCTCCGGGGCCATCGCCAAGCTGCTGGCGCTGCCGGTGTTCTGCGTTGTCGTGATCGCGACGCGGCTGACCGGCACGCTGCTGTCGCGCCGATGGTCGCGTGCCTTCGAGATCCTGATCGGCGTCAAGCTGGTGCTGCTGATCCTCGGCGCTGCGCTCGCCATCCATTTCGGCCCGTTCCACAATGGCGACAGCCGCGAGGCGATCCTCACCGGCATGGTGCTGGTCGCGGCGATGGCCATCCAGAACGCCGTGCATCGCATTCATCTGCCCACCGCGCCGCCCTCGACGCTGATGACCGGCACGACGACGCAGGTGATGATCGACATCGCCGACAGGATCTATGTCGGCGACAAGGGCCAGGCGCCGCCGCTGGGACGGCTACTGCAGATGGCGGTCAACGTCGCCGCCTTCGCGCTCGGCTGCGGCGCGGCGGCGCTGCTGTTCGTGCAGCTGGGCAGCTGGTGCTTCGTCATCCCGCCCATCGTGGCGGTGCTGACGCTCGTGGCGCGCATGGCTGGTCCGCAACCCGCGCGCTGAGGCCGCTCGTCGTCATCACAGCGGGGTGGTCGTGCCTCCGATTGGATGACGGAAATTTTAGGTGCCGCTCACGAAAAGTTATCGATCCGGAAGCGGGGGTCCGGGCTTGCCTGTTCAGATCCCTTGCCTATTTTAGAACGAAACAGTATCGTTCTTTTCGGAGCGCCGCATGGCCGTGCAGTCGTCGTCCACCACCGGGTCCACGCCCCCCTCCAGACCCGCCGATCAGGCCGTGCCGGCGCGCGAGCGCGCGCTGAAGCAATGGCGTGGCGATGCCGTGAAGGAGCTCCGCCGCGAGGCCGACCGGGAGACGCAAGAGCCGGATCAGAAGGCTCCCTCTCCGGACGAACGAAGCGAGCAGGGCGAAAAGCCCCGTCGCGGCCTGCTGCGGCGGCACCCCGTGGGCGCGGCGGTCGGGCTGGTCGTGCTGCTGGCGGCCGCCGCCGGGGGCTACGTCTATTACGACGCGGCCAGCCATTTCGAGAGCACCGACGACGCCTTCATCGCCGCCCGCCAGTTCTCGATCGCGCCGAAAGTGTCCGGCTACATCACCGCGGTTCCGGTGACTGACAACCAGCACGTCAAGGCCGGCGACGTGATCGCGCGCATCGACGACCGCGACTACAAGACGGCGCTGGCGCAGGCCGAGGCGCAGGTGAGGTCGGCGGAGGCGGCGATCCATAATTTCGATGCCCAGATCGCGGTCCAGCAGGCGCAGATCACCGCGGGCCAGGCCCAGGTCGAGCAGGCCCAGGCGGCGCTGACCTTCGCCCAGCAACAGGCCGACCGTTACCAGCAGCTCGCCCGCACCGGCTCGGGCACGGTGCAGAGCGAGCAGCAATATACGTCGCAACTCCAGCAGGCGAAGGCCGCGCTGGCCTCGGCGCAGGCCAATCTGCAGGTCGCGCAGCGGCAACTGGAGTCATTGAAGGCGCAGCGCGAGAGCGCCGACGCCAATCTCGCCCAGGCACAGGCGCAGCGCGATCAGGCGCAGCTCAACCTGTCCTACACCACTGTCACGGCGGCGCAGCCCGGCCGCGTCGTCAATCTCAGCGCCGCCGACGGCCAGTTCGCCGCCCAAGGCACGGCGCTGTCGATGTTCGTCCCCGATGAGGTCTGGGTCACGGCCAACTTCAAGGAAACCCAGCTCGACCAGATGCGTCCCGGGCAGCCGGTGACCTTGGAGATCGATGCCTATCCGGAGCGCGAGATCCGCGGCCATGTCGCCAGCGTGCAGTCGGGCTCGGGCCCGGCGTTCTCGCTGCTGCCGCCGCAGAACGCGACCGGCAACTACGTCAAGATCGTGCAGCGCGTGCCGGTGAAGATCGAGATGGACGATCCGCCGACGGACGTCGCGCTCGGCCCGGGCATGTCGGTGGTGCCGAAGGTGCGCGTCGATCCCAAGCCGTCGCTCTACGAGCGCCTGAAGGCCGTGTTGTGAGAAGGCGCATGCGATGAGCGAGGCTGCTGCTCTCTCCGCGCCGCGCGCCGGCAGTCCGTGGATCATCGCGGTGCTGGTCGCGCTCGCGACCTTCATGGAGGTGCTCGACACCACCATCGCCAACGTCGCGCTGCCCTATATCGCCGGCGGCATGGGCGTCAGCCAGGATGAATCCTCCTGGGTGGTGACGACCTATCTCGTCTCCAACGCCATCATCCTGACCGCGTCGAGCTATCTCGCCAAGCGCTTCGGCCGCAAGGCCTTCTTCATCATGTGCCTCGGTCTGTTCACGGTGAGCTCGGTGCTGTGCGGCTTCGCCTGGAACCTGCAGGTGCTGCTGCTGTTCCGCGTCATGCAGGGCCTCGGCGGCGGCGGCATGGTGCCGGTGGCGCAATCGATCCTGGCGGACTCCTTCCCGCCGGAAAAGCGCGGCCAGGCGTTCGCGCTGTTCGGCGTCGCCGTCGTCGTCGCGCCGGTGGTCGGTCCGACGCTCGGCGGCTATCTCTCCGACAACGTCTCCTGGCACTGGTGCTTCCTGATCAACGGTCCCGTCGGCCTCGCCGCGATGCTGTTGATCTGGCTGATCCTCAAGGAGCCGCAGGCTGTCACCGAGGAGCGGCGCAAGCAGGCGCATGGCTTCGACGTCGTCGGCTTCGTGCTGGTGGCAACGTTCCTTGGCGCGCTCGAGCTGATGCTCGACCGTGGCCTGGAGGACGACTGGTTCGATTCGCGCTTCATCATGATCACCGCCGCCGTGTGCGTTTCGGCGTTCATCGCCATGATCCCCTGGGAGATGAACCAGAAGAACCCGACCGTCGACGTCCGCATGCTGGCCTCGCGCCAGTTCGGCGCCTGCTTCCTGGTGATGCTGGCGACCGGCGCGATCCTGCTCGGCACCACGCAGATGCTGCCGCAGATGGTGCAGCAGGATTTCGGCTACACCGCCACCTGGGCCGGACTCGTGCTGTCGCCGGGCGGCCTCGTCACCATGGGCATGATGTTCGTGGTCGGACGGCTCTCGGGCAGGGTGCAGCCGAAATACATGATCATGACGGGCGCCGCCGTCGTGGCGTTCGCGATGTACGACCTGACGCGGGTCTACGCCAATGTCGATTTCTGGTTCTTCGCCGAATCCCGCATGCTGATCGGCATCGGCCTGCCGCTGATCTTCCTCTCGATCACCACCGCCTCCTACAACGGCATTCCGCCGGAAAGGACCGACCAGGCCTCGGCGCTGATCAACGCCGCGCGCAACACCGGCGGCTCGATCGGCGTGTCGCTCGCGGCCAACATCCTGGCGCACCGGGCGCAGTTTCACCAGTCGCGGCTGGTCGAGAATGCGATCCCGTCCAATCCGGCCTATCAGGACACGCTGCAGCAGGTGACCAACTACTTCACGTCCCACGGCAGCTCGATGGTGCAGGCGAAGCAGCAGGCGCTCGCCTGGATCGGCCAGACCGTGCAGATGCAGTCCTCGCTGCTCGCCTATGTCGACGTCTACTGGGCCCTGATGCTGATCTCGCTCGCAGCGATCCCGCTGGCGCTGACCCTGCGCAAGGTCAAGCTCGGCGGCGGCGCAGCGATGGCGCATTGAGGAAAACTGCGTCGAGTGGGCAAAGGCGCCGCCGTGCTCTCCCCACGATTGCCGATCGCAATGGCGCCGTGACACCGCCTGGTCACGCGCCGTCGGCGACGAGCACGCCGCGATCGTCACCGCGGTGCTGAACGCGGACGTCGAGGGCGCGGTCGCGCTGCTGACGGCGCACGACCAGCGCACGGCCGACGTGATCCTGCAGGACGAGACGATCTTTCCGGAGCTGAAGGCGAAGGGGGCAGAGAAGTAGGGGGGCGCGTGCGCCGTCGTCACGTCGTCGCGGCAAGGAAGAAGTCGACGCGCTTCTCGACATGCGCCTGCGCTTCCTTCTTCAGCGTGCGCATATCCTCGCCGAGCAGGATCCTGATCAGCATCGCGAACACGACGATGTCGAGGAAGATCCGCGCGGTCTCCTCGATCCGGTCGGCCGCAAAGGCGGCCTTGCCGGCAAGCCCTTCCGCGCGCGCCAGCTCGCTGATGGCATGGGCGACGTTGGCAGTCGCGCGCTTGCGCGCGCTGTCCTGGATTTCCAGCGTCAGTTCGGGAAAGCGCGGGTTCTCGGCGATCGCGGTGCGCATCAGGCCGATGGTCTCGTCCACGCAGGAGCGCTCGATCAAGGTCTGTCCGAGACTGATCAGCCGGGCGCGGAAGGTGCGTCCCTGCGGCGCCAGGTTCTCATATTGAGTGTTGCGCCCGGCGTGGCGGCCGATCACCGCCGCGAACAGCGCCGCCTTGCTGGGGAAGCGCGCATAGATCGTCGGCTTGCCGGCGCGCGCCGTCTGCGCGATCTCGTCGACGCTCGCCCCTTCGAAGCCGTGGGCCAGGAACACGGTTTTGGCGGCATCCAGGATGCGCTCCTCGACCTCGCCGGCGCGCTCGAGCGGAGGGCGCCCGACCTTGCCGCGCGCCGTCTTGGAAGCCGCCATCCGATCCGCCATCGCTCTCGTCGCGCTATTGAAACTGTTTCGTTCTGTCCTGTTTGGCATACGGGAGGCGAGAGTTCAATCAAGCCGGCCACTTACCGGCTACGCTGGAATATCGACTTGCCTGCGGGGTCCTCAGACTCCAGACTGCGGAAAACCATTGGGGGGAAACCATGCATCGGACGGTTGGCTTGGCGCTGCTCGCCTTGGCTCTCGCTGTGTCACAAGCTCATGCCGAGACCATCATCTTGAAATCCGAGCTCAAGGCCGCCAACGAAGTGCCGCCGAATGCGAGCCCCGCCACCGGCACCGCCGAAGCGAGCTACGACACCGCATCCAAGACGCTGACCTGGAAGATCAATTTCTCGGGCCTGAGCGGGCCGCCGATCGGCGCGCATTTTCACGGCCCCAGCGAGCCCGGCAAGAACGCCGGCATCGTGCTGCCGTTCAAGAGCCCGGAGCCGCCGATCACCGGAGCGGCCGCGCTCACCGAGGCGCAGGCGGCGGATCTGCTCGCCGGCAAATGGTACGCCAATGTCCACACCCAGGCCAATCCGGGCGGCGAGATCCGCGGTCAGATGACGCGGCAGTGAGATCAGCGCTCAGGCCGCCAGCTCTGGCTTCGCCGTGTGCCGGGCAGGCGCCGCGGCGCGGTGCACGTCGAGGAACTGCTTGAAGCGGTCGAGCGACAGCGGCGGCGCCACCAGATAGCCCTGGCCTTCCTCGACCCCGCAGGCGATCAGCGCATCGACCTGAGCCTGATGCTCGATGCCCTCGGCGACCACCGCCATGTCGAGCTCGCGGGCCAGCGCGACCAGCATCTGCACCACGACCACGGCGGACTGGTCGCGGGTGATCGCGTCGACGAAGAACTTGTCGATCTTCAGGATGCGCGCGCCGAGCCGCTGGATATAGGACAGTCCGCTGTGGCCGATGCCGACGTCGTCGAGCGCGATGCGGAAGCCGAGCTCGCTGAGCTCCTTCACGACGTCGGTGGCCTTCGTCAGGTCGGCGAGCTCCTCGCGCTCGGTGACCTCGAGCACGACCTGCCGCGTCGACACCGACGAGGACGCCACCACCTTGCGCAGATCCTCGATGAAGCCGTCGCCGAGCAGATGGCGCGGCGTGATGTTGACCGACAGCTTGAACAGCTTGTCCTGCCTCATCTCAGGCTGCAGCTCGCGCAATGCGTTCCTGAGCAGCAGCCAGGTCAGCTTCTCGATCCGGCCCGAGCTTTCGGCAAGCGGGATGAAGCTCATCGGCGGCACCAGCCGGCCATCGGGCTTTTCCCAGCGTGCCAGAATCTCGCAGCCGACGATCTCGCCGGTCCTCAAGCGGAAGGTCGGCTGCACATAGGGCTTGAACTCGTTTGCCGCCAGCGCGCGGTCGAGCTCGGCGACCGGATCCACCGGCCGGCTCAGATAGCTCGCCAGCAGCAGACCGAAGGCGCCGCCCAGCAGGCCGGCGGCGAGCATGGTCAGCAGATAGGCGGTCTCGCTGCGTGCACTCAGGCTTTGCGGCCGGACATGGATCGTGGCCTGCAGCGGATAGCGGTCGGACGCCGTGGTGAACGCGACCGTCTCGGCCGGCGGCCTCGACGACGCATAGGGATGATAGCCGGCCACCTGCTCGCCGTCGGGCAGGGTCAATGTCACGTGGCTCTCACCGCGCAGGCCGACCGGCATCACGTCGAGCAGGTTGCCGTCGATGCGCAGGATGGCCGCGAGCGATTGATGCGCGTCGATGTCGTGCATCACGCCGAAGGCCGCGCCGGTGAACTGCTCGACCCGGAACAAGCGCAGCTGGCCGTCGGCCGATTGATACATCTCGTGGCGCTGCGCCCAGCCATTGTCGAACTCGAGCGTCTCGGAATAGGCGGCGCACTTCACCGTTCCCTCGCGGTCGACGGTGCGGATGTCCTTGATGATGGTGCCCTGATAGACGCTCAGCCGCAGGGCCTGCAGCGCGATGGCGCTGCAGTCCATCGGTCCCTTGGCGATGAGACGATTCAGGATCGCCCCGGCCGAGTCGATGGCGGCCTCGGACCGGCGCAGCGCGACCTTGCTGAGCTCGCTGATCTGCCGCGCGGTCTGGTTGCCAATCAGCGCGGTCACGGCGAGGTCGGCGCCGGCCAGGAACACCCCGACGCAGGCGGCGACAGCTCCGGCACGAAGCATGTGTTTTCGCTGCAATGCCATCGTGCCCGTGAGTGCCCCCCGTATGACCACGGAGCATCGTTCAGCCCAACCTTCAACTTTCCGTATATGGCTGCCTCCAGGGAGTGCGGCTGCGCTCGAGCGGCCGGCGGACGCCGAAAAGCTGGTTAAGAAAATCCTACCCAGGCCGTCGCTCAGGCGGCTTTGTCCGACGCGCTGCCCGCGACCGTGCTCGCGGCGCGGCTGGCCGACAGCAGCAGCAGGGCGGTGAGCGCCGAGAGGCTGAGGCTCGCCGACACGATCAATACGCCGCGGCCGAGCGCGTCGATAAGCAGGCCGAACAGCAGCGGCGCAAACGCCTGGCAGATCCGCGACGGCGCGCCGATCAGGCCGAGCCGGTAGGCGTAGTTGGTCGGGCCGAAGATCGCGAGCGGCAGCGTGCCCCGGGCGATCGTCAGGATGCCATTGCCGGAGCCGTGCAGCAGCGCAAAGGCCGCGGCCGCGCCGCCGCCGAACAGGCCGATGGTCAAGGCGCCGATCGGGTGGGTGATGCAGGCGAGCCGCGCCGAGGCGAGCGGGTGGAAGCGGCTGAGGAAGCCGGCCTCGAACACCCGCGCGGCGACCTGCGCCGGCCCGATCATCATGCCGGCGAACAGCGCCTGCGCCGGCGTCGCGCCGAACGCCTCCATCAAGCGCGGCAGATGCACCGCCATCGCCGCCGTCACGGTCCACGCCGCCGCCATCGCGAACGCGATCAGCACCATCGGACGGTCGAGCGGGATGTTCGGCTTGCCCGCCGGCATCTCGCCGGGCGCGATCGCGGTGGCGCGCGGAAGCGACAGATTGAGTGGCAGGCCGATGACGAGATGCGCGATCGCCCAGGCAAAGCAGGTCTCGCGCCAGCCGATCGTGGCGAGCCCCCAGGTGCTCAGCGGCCAGCCCACCGTCGAGGCAAAGCCTGCGATCAGCGTGATCCCGGTGATCGCGCCGCGCGCGTCCTTGCCGTAAATCCGCCCGAGCGCGCCGAACGCCGCGTCATAGAGCCCGAGCCCCATGCCGACGCCGAGCCAAAGCCAGGCGATCGCCATCACCCACAGCGAATGCGACAGGCCGAGCAGCGCGAGCCCGACCGCCAGCACGATGTTGGAGGCGCACAGCACCTGCCGGCCTCCGACCCGGTCGATCTGCCGGCCGATGCGCGGGCCGAGCAGGCCGGAGATGATCAGCGAGGCGGAGAAGGCGGCGAAGAACCAGTTGTTGGAGAGGCCGAGATCCCTGGCGATCGGATCTGCGAGGATCGCCGGCAGATAGTAGCTCGAGGCCCAGGCCAGCGTCTGGGCGGTGCCGAGAGCGATCACCACGCCCAGCCGTCGTGCCTGCATTCCCCAAAACCTCTCGTTCGCTCTCGCGTCAGGAGCAGCCGCAGCCTGTGCGCCCCGCGGCCTTGGCCTTGACGTCATCGACGCAACAACTGTCTACGCCGGATGGCGCCGGTCCGCCACAGCAGCCAGGCAGGGCAGGAATGCTCGACAACCCGCCGCGGGTGCAGACGCCCGTCTCCGGCAGCTTCAGCTCGACGCGCGCGGCCGCCTTCTTGTCGCCGGCAATATCGGCAGTGATCGAGCGCACCTGCTCATAGCCTGTCATCATCAGGAAGGTCGGCGCGCGGCCGTAGCTCTTCATGCCCGCCAGGTACAGCCCGGGCTCGTCGGCCTGCGCCAGCTCGCGCGCGCCGTGTGGCCGCACCGTGCCGCAGGAATGCTCGTTGGGATCGATCAGCGGCGCCAAAGCCACCGGGGCCTCGATCGCGGGATCGAGCCGCAGCCGCAGCTCCGACAGCATTGAGAGATCAGGGCGGAAGCCGGTGGCGACGATCAGCTCGTCGACGCCGATCCGTCGATCGCCGCCCGCGAAGATCTCCAGCCGCCCATTGTCGTCGGCGATGCGGCTGACGTGAAATCCGGTCTCGACGCGGATGCGCCCTGATCGCACCAATGCGGCGAAGGCCATGCCGAGCTCGCCACGGGCGGCGAGCTGGTCGGCGCTGCCGCCGCCGAACGATCTGGCGGGATCCTCCGCGCGGAGCAGCCAGATCGCCTGCGTGCCCGGCGCGTCCTCCGCGAGGGCGGCGAGATCGATGAGCGTGCCGACCGCCGAATGGCCGCCGCCGAGCACGGCGATGGTCTTGCCCGCATAGCGGCTGCGCTGTGCGCCCGTCACGTCGGGCATGCCATAGGCGATGCGTGCTCGATGCTCCGCCTCGCCGAGCGCGGGCAGGCCGTTGCCGCCGGCC
The DNA here is from genome assembly GCF_000239775.1 of Bradyrhizobium sp. ORS 375. Lineage (GTDB taxonomy): Bacteria > Pseudomonadota > Alphaproteobacteria > Rhizobiales > Xanthobacteraceae > Bradyrhizobium. Next base: position 9,188 of record NZ_CAFI01000457.1, on the reverse strand, counting down.
GGATTGGGCGAGAACCAGGTGCCGGAGACGTCGATCACCGCATCGGCTTGCAACACCGCATCGCCATTGCCGTTGCGGACGCGAAGCTCGAACGGCGCAGCCGCGCGTCCCTTCGACTTGGCCTTGTCGAAGCCCGTGCGGCTGATCGCGGTGACGCGATGCGAGGTCCTGATGACGTCGCGCAGCGCGGTCCGGTCCGCGAGCGGCGCGAGATAGTGATCGATCAGCTCGCGACCGGTCGGATAGATCTCGGGATCGGGCGAATTCCACCCGGTCGTGGCGAGCAGGCGCGCCGCCGCCGTGTCGATGTTGTACTTCCATGGCGAGAACAGCTGCACGTGCTGCCACTGCCGTACCGCATGCGCCGCCTCGGCGCCTGCCTCCAGCACGATTGGCCTGAGGCCCCGCTCCAGCGCATGCGCCGCTGCCGCGAGTCCCACGGGGCCGGCGCCGATGATCGCCACCGTCTTTGCGTCACTCATGTAGAACTCCTATTCTTCTAGAATGATCGAAATAAAACGCAAATGATCAGGCGGCCGTGCTCGCGGTGCCGCAGCCGCGCTCTTCGGCGCAGCATTCCGAGACCAGGAAGCCGAGCAGGTTTCGCATCACATCATACTCCGCATGGCAGACCAGCGTGGTGCCCTCGCGCAGCTGCGAGATCAGCCCGACCGCCACCAGCGTCTTGACGTGGTGGGACAGGGTGGAGGCGGGGATCTTCAGCCGCTCCTGCAGCTTGCCGACCGGCATCCCGGCATGCCCGGCCCGCACCAGCGCGCGATAGATCTTCAGGCGCGTGGTGTTGCCAAGGGCTTCCAGGCGGGCGGCGGCATCGTCCAATTTCATGGCCAGAAGGATGACGCGAGGGACAGACGGAGTCAATCCATATTTCTAAAATAATCGAAATATAGGAGAATGGGATCTCCGGAAGCTGCCGCGCCGCCCCGGCTATTTCAGCCGGTAGCCGGCATGGCAGCCGACGCAGGCCGCCATCGTTTCGCCGAGCGCCTTCAGCGCCGGCTTCAGATCGCCGGTCACGCCCGCATCCTGCGCGGCGATGGCGAAGCGGCTCGCGGCCTTGTGCATGGCCGTGCCGGCGTCCTGCATGCCCTGCGGCATGAACTGGGCGACCTCCGCCGCGCCGTGCAGCCGCAGCGAGGTCATGCCGAGACGCTGCTCGGCGATCCGGCCGGCCTGGTCCATCTCGCCGGCGGCAAGGGCGTCGTTGATCTGCTGCAACGCCAGCAGATGATCGCGCATGTTGGCCAGCGTGTGCTCGGTGAGCCCGGGCGGGAAGTCGACACGTTCGCGCAAGTCTGTGGTCGCAGCCCCATGGCCGCCGTGGTCGTGATGGCCGTGGTGCTGAGCGCTGGCGACCCCGGCGGCGGCAAGAAGCGCGAGTGCAGTGGCGGCGAGACGCAGGCGCATGAACTGTTTCCCGGAACGATGGCGGCGGCCTTCAGTAGACGGAATGATCGCCGAAGCATATGATCCTGATCATATGCTTCCCATCGATGCACTCGCGGCTGGCGGCGCGCCCGCGCCGTCGTTGGACTGGCGGCTTCTAACGCGGCTGTCGCCTCTGCTTGCTGCGTTGCCGGCGGCCGCTCGGGCGCAGACCCGGCGCATCGAGGTTGTTCGCCACGCCACTGTGTTCCACCGGGGAGATCGGCCGCGGGCGATGTTCTTCGTGCTCGATGGCGAGGTGAGGCTGCTGCGCCGCTCCCGCGCCGGCGACGACGTCATTCTGCAGCGCGCGCGGCAGGGCTTCCTTGCCGAGGCCAGTCTCGATCAGCCGGCCTATCACTGCGATGCCGTGGCCGCGCTGGATTCGACGCTGCTCGCGATCGAGCGGACCTCCTTCGTCGAGGCGCTGCGGCGTCCCGGGATGCGAGACACCTGGAGCGATCATCTCGCGCGCGAGCTGCGCAAGGTCCGGGCGCAATCGGAGCGGCTCAGTCTGAAGACGGCGCGCGAGCGGATCGTGCATTTCATCGAGACCGAAGGCGAGGGCGGCGAGATCGCGCTCGGCCGCTCGAAGAAGGACTGGGCCGCCGAGCTCGGCCTCAGCCATGAGGCGCTCTATCGCGCGCTGGCGCGCATGGAACGGGGCGGCGAACTGCGTATCAAGGGAACGCGCTTGCGTCTGCGCTGACATGGCGGGTGATCGAGCACATTGCCCCTCGGTACGTCTTCTGGGGCATTCTTGTTGACGCCGACTCCATATATCGGTAATTCTCGATATATGGAAAACGAGCAAGCCGTCCTGGCACTCGCCGCGTTGGCCCAGCCGACACGGCTGCAGGCCTTTCGGACCCTGGTGCAGCACGAGCCCGATGGCCTGCCGGCCGGCGAGCTCGCGCGCCTGCTGGAGGTGCCGCAGAACACGCTGTCGTCACATCTGTCGGTGCTGGCGCGCGCCGGGCTCGTCAGCTCCGAGCGGCACAGCCGCTCGATCGTCTATCGGGCTGATCTGGCGGAGTTTCAGAAGGTGGCGCTGTTCCTGCTGCAGGATTGCTGCGGCGGCCGGCCGGAGGTCTGCGCGCCCCTCATCGCAAGCCTCACGCCCTGCTGTCCGCCGAAGCGCAAGGAGAAGAGCCGTGCCTGATCGCATCTACAATGTTTTGTTCCTCTGCACCGGCAACTCCGCACGCTCGGTGCTCGCCGAGTCGATCCTGCGCAAGGACGGCGGCGGCCGCTTCCGTGCCTTCTCCGCCGGCAGCACGCCGAAGGGCGCGGTGCATCCGCTCGCGGTCGAGCTGCTCGGGCGCATGGACTATCCGACCGAGGAGCTGCGCTCGAAGAGCTGGAGCGAGTTTGCGGTCGCAGGCGCGCCGGTGATGGATTTCGTCTTTACGGTCTGCGACAATGCGGCCGGTGAGTCCTGTCCGGTCTGGCCGGGGCAGCCGATGACCGCGCATTGGGGCATCGAGGATCCGGCGGCCGTGAAAGGCACCGAGCTGGAGAAGCTGGCGGCATTCACCACCGCCTTCCGCTATCTGAAGAACCGCATCGGCGCCTTCATCAATCTCCCTCTCGACCGCATCGATCAGCTCTCGCTGGTGACGCGGCTGCGCGAGATCGGGGCCGGCGAGGGCGCGACCTCCATCCGCTCCGACGTGGCCTGATCCGATGACGACTTTCGAGCGCTACCTGACGATCTGGGTCCTGCTCTGCATCGGCGCCGGCATCGCTCTCGGCCACTTGATGCCCGGCGTCTTCGCCGCCGTGTCCGCCGCCGAGATCGCCCGGGTCAATCTGCCGGTCGCGGGCCTGATCTGGCTGATGATCATCCCGATGCTGCTGAAGATCGATTTCGCCGCGCTCGGCGGCGTCAAGGAGCATTGGCGCGGCATCGGCGTCACCTTGCTGGTGAACTGGGCGATCAAGCCGTTCTCGATGGCTCTGCTCGGCAGCCTCTTCATCGGCCATGTGTTCGCGCCGATGCTGCCTGCAGCACAGCTGTCGTCCTATGTCGCCGGTCTGATCCTGCTGGCCGCGGCGCCGTGCACAGCCATGGTGTTCGTGTGGTCCAACCTCTGCGACGGCGAGCCGCACTACACGCTGAGCCAGGTCGCGCTCAACGACGTCATCATGGTATTTCTGTTTGCGCCGCTGGTCGGTCTCTTGCTCGGCGTCGCCTCGATCTCGGTGCCGTGGACGACGCTGCTGCTGTCGGTGCTGCTGTACATCGTGGCTCCCGTGATCGTCTCGCAGCTTTGGCGCCGGGCCTTGTTGCGCGCGAAGGGCGATGCTCTCGCGAGGACGTTGCGCGTGCTGCAGCCGGTCTCCTTGCTCGCGTTGCTGGCAACGCTGGTGCTGCTGTTCGGCTTCCAGGGCGAGCAGATCCTGAAGCAGCCGGTCGTGATCGCGATCCTCGCCGTGCCGATCCTGATCCAGGTCTATCTGAACGCCGGCATCGCCTACTGGCTCAGCCGCCGACTTGGTGTCGCATGGTGCGTCGCCGCGCCGGCCGCGCTGATCGGCGCCAGCAATTTCTTCGAGCTGGCGGTCGCCGCCGCGATCAGCCTGTTCGGGTTGGACTCAGGGGCGGCGCTGGCGACGGTCGTCGGCGTTCTCGTCGAAGTCCCGGTGATGCTGTCGGTGGTGCGCATCGTCAAGGCGACGCGGCGCTGGTACGAAGCGGCACTGCCGGCCTAGCCCGGAAAGTTGCAGGAGACGAGCGACGGCTGCCGATCGGCTAGGCTGCCGCGCGGCCAGCCTCCCACAACGCAAGCACATCGTGCCGCGTGATTCCGCGGGTGATGAAAACGATGCGCGAGCGGCGATCGGCGTCGGGCCAGACAGGCAGCGCTACCGGGGGATGGAAGACATGGTGCACGCCGTGGACGACGACCGGTGTCGGTTCTCCCTGAAGATTGAGGATGCCCTTCACCCGCAACAGATCCTCGCCGCGCGCCTGGCGAAGATAAGCAAGCCAGTTTGAGACGGTCATCCAATCCAGCGGCTCGTCGAAGGCGAGCATGAAGCTCGTGACCGACGACTCATGAGCGTGGTCGTGATCGACTTGGCCCGGATCGACTTGGCCCTGATCGACTTGGCCCTGATCGATATGGCCGTGATGGGCATGATGATGATCGTGGGAATGGACGCGATGCGCGTGAGCAGCCTCGCCATCCGTGAACGCCTGCTCGTTGAGCCAGCGCGCAACGTCCATTCGCTTTTTATCGGGATCGATCAGCGCGGCACCGAACAGGTCAGAAGGATCGATCTCGCCGTGGGTCACGCGTTCGATCCTGGCGCCGGGATTGAGCCGCCGAAGCCGCTGCTCCAATACGGCAACGTTGTTGACCAAGTCACATTTGGTGATCAGTAGCCGATCGGCAAGCGCGACTTGTTTGACCGCCTCATACTGACGGTCGAGTTGCTGCGCCGCGTTGACGGCGTCGACCGTCGTCACGACGGTGTCGAGCCGCACGAAGTGCGAGACGAGCGGATTGTTCAACAGCAGCTGAAGGATCGGCGCAGGATCGGCAAGGCCTGTGGTCTCGATCAGGATGCGCCGAAACGGCGGCACCTCGGCGCGGTCGCGCCGCACCAGCAGCGCGCGCAGCGTCTCTTCGAGGTCGCTGCGGATTGTGCAGCAAACACAACCACTCGCGAGCACGGCAACCTCGCCGTCGACGCGTTCGACCAGGAGATGGTCGAGGGAGATCTCGCCGTATTCGTTGATGATGACGGCGCTGTCGCTCATCTCGTCGCGGCGCAGCAGGCGATTGAGGAGCGTCGTTTTGCCGCTGCCGAGAAAGCCGGTGATCAGCGACACGGGCAGACGCTGAGCTGATTTGTCGCTCTCGAACAGACTCATCGGCGTCTCCAACCACTGTCGTGTTTTTGTCGCTGGACATTAGACTAACGGAGGAGGAGCATGGCGAAAATGTTTTTTTAAGGCCCAGCAAATGGGCGCAACTGGGGAGGTGACGATGGACAACGAAGTCAGGAGTCAGCAGACCAATCAGGATCGGAGCGAGGGGCCGGCTACCGATCGCCGCACCTTACTACGCACGGCAGGTCTCGCCGGCGCGGCGGGCGCGGCCCTCGCCGGCTCCATGCACGGCAAGTTCTCACTGGCGCCGATCAGCGAAGCGCAGGCACAGACCGCGCCGATGCCGAAGGGGACCGATAAGCCGTGGTGGCCGTCGAAATGGGGCAAGGACGACGAGGCCGGCGCGTCGAATCACATCACTCCGGAGAAGGTGCTCGACACCGTCAAATGGATCAAGGACGGGAAGATCTACAAGATCGGCCGCGTCTACGAGAGCGCCATGCCGCTGTTCGGTGCCCGCGTGTTTGCCTTGCGGATTCCCGGCAGCCCGACCGGCGGCCCGTTCGGCGACAACCGGCTGGTCTATCATGACGAGTTTCTCTCGACCGAGATCGGCCAGACCGGCACCCAATTCGACGGCCTCGGCCACATCGGCCTCCAGCTCGGCAAAGATGGCGACAAGAGCGAGATGAGATTCTACAACGGCTTCACCGCGCTGGAGATCAGCGACGCCTACGGCCTCAAGAAGCTCGGCGTGGAGAAGCTGAAGCCGCTGTTCACCCGCGGCCACCTTGTCGACATGGTCGCGCTCAAGGGCGGCATGATGGACGCCGGGCAGGAGATATCAGCGGCGGACATCAAGGCCGCCCTGCAGAAGCAAGGCATGAGCGAGGCCGACATCAAGCCGGGCGACGCGATCTTCTTCCACACCGGCTGGGGCTCGTTGTGGATGAAGAACAATGACCGGTTCAACAGCGGCGAACCGGGCATCGGTCTCGATGCCGCCAAATGGGTGATCGAGAAGGATCTCGCGCTGACCGGAGCCGATACCTGGGCCGTCGAGGTCGTCCCCAATCCCGACAAATCACTCGCCTTCGCGGTCCACGCCGAACTGCAGACCAAGCACGGCATCCACAACCACGAAAACCTGGTCTTCGACGAGCTGATCGCCGCCAAGAAGTATCAGTTCGTCTATTGCTTCACCCCGTCCCCGATCAAGGGCGCGACGGGGAGCAACGGCTGCCCGATTGCGATGACGTGATCGCCAGCGGCCGGAGGCGTGGGTGAGATGTCGCCCGCGCCTTCACCGACGCCCGGCCTTCCCTGCGCCCTCTGTCTTGGAGAGGGACAGATCTTGGCATAGCTCCGGCGCATCACGTCGCGAGGAGATTCTGGCATGTGCGCAACCAATCCGCGTTGCGGACAACCATCGTCGCTATCGCCGCGTGGATTCGACATCGTGCCTCAGACCCCGGCGTGCGATCGGTGCCCGTCCGGCCCGCCGGTCAGTGCCGCGGCTCGTCCTGCTCCTCGTCGTCGCCTTCGCGGTCGCGCTTGCTCGGCTCGTAGCGCAGCTCCTGCGCTTGTTCCGCCGCGTGCTGCGCCGCCAGCTGAACCAGGGCAGATCCGTCTGGCTGGGCCAGGGGCCTGGCAGCGGCTGGTCCGGCGCTGGCCAGGGCCACGGTACCGCCGAGTCCCACCACCATCGCGGCTGACATCACGATCTTACGCAAGGCTACTCTCCCCATCCGATATGGTCATCGGTGAACCATCCGATGCAGATCGTGCCGCGGCTGCGCTGACGAGATGCCGTCGCCGCGCGTCAGCGAATCGTCAGCTTGTCTCGGGCAGGATACGGCACATGTATGAGTCCCGATTCCGCATCGACCCGAGCGCAATTCCGACATAGGACGACCCAACTAAAACCTGCAGGACGTCCCTACCTCTCACGTCCCCAGCTCTTGCGAATGCTCCGCAGTCCGACCTCGGCATCCGCGAGTGCACCGAATGAACGCTCGCCTCGACAATCACGGCGCCACGCCCAGGACGATCATGCATTTGCCTCAAATAGGACCGTTCATGCGCATCACGGTACTGGCGATGCTGATCTCGACGGCGGCGTCCGCGGCCACGGATGCGCGCGAGGATGATCGCGAGCGCCGCGACGCGGTGCGCCGCGCCGTGGAGGCGGGCGATGTGCTGCCGCTGTCGCAGATCCTGCCGCGCTTGCGCGGCCGCATCGCCGGCGACGTGACAGGCATCGACATCGAGCGTCAGCGCGGCCGCTGGCGCTATGAGTTTCGGGTGATCGGCCGCGACGGCCGCGTGCGCGAGGTCTATGTCGACGCGCGCAGCGGTGAGATCGAGCGGGTCGACGAAAAATAGTCGAGGAATAAGGTGATGCGTGTGCTGCTGGTCGAGGATGATCCGCGGCTGTCGTCCGATCTGTCGCGGACGCTGCAGGCGGCCGGCTATCTGGTCGAGACATCCGCCAATGGCGAGCAGGCCTGGTTTCTGGGGGACACCGAGGATTACGGCGCCGTCGTGCTCGATCTCGGCCTGCCCGGCATGGACGGGCTGTCGGTGCTGAAGCGCTGGCGCGGCGCGGGCCGGCACATGCCGGTGCTGATCCTCACGGCGCGCGCGAGCTGGGCCGAGCGGGTCGACGGCATCGATGCCGGTGCCGACGATTACCTGCCGAAGCCGTTCCGCAACGAGGAGCTGCTGGCGCGGCTGCGCGCGATTGTGCGGCGCTCGGCGGGCCATGCGGCGCCGGTGCTGTCGTCCGGCGATCTGACGCTCGACGAACGCCAGATGAAGGTCAGCCTGTCCGGCGTGCCGGTGGCGCTGTCGCAGCTCGAATACCGCCTGATCGCCTATCTGCTGCGGCAGAGCGGCCGGGTGGTGCCGCAGCACGAGCTCGAGGAGAATGTCTACGGCCTCGGCCACGACCACGATTCCAACGCGCTGGAGGTGCTGATCCGGCGGGTGCGCAAGAAGCTCGGCGCCGACATCATCGAGACCCGCCGCGGCTTCGGCTACATGATTCCGGAGACGGTGGAATGAGGCTCGGCTCGCTGCGGCTGCGGCTGGTCGCGGCGGGCACGATCGCCCTTCTCGTCGCGCTCGGCGTCGCCGGTGTCGGCATGGTCGTGCTGTTCAAGCGCCACGTCGCGCGCACGCTGGCCTCAGATCTCGACATTCACCTGCGCCAGCTGCTCAACGGGCTCGAGGTCGATGCCGACGGCCGCATCATGGTGGCGCGGCCGCCCGCCGATCCGCGTTTCACGGTGCCGTTGTCCGGCCTGTACTGGCAGATCTCGGACGATCACGGCCAGCTGCTGCGCTCGCGCTCGCTGTGGGACACGATCCTGCCGCTGCCGATCGACGAGCCAGGTCCGAGCGACGTGCATCAGCACGAGCTGACCGGCCCCGTCGGCGCCCGGGTGCTGGTCGCCGAGCGCGGCATCGTGATGAATCCGGAGAGCCAGACCCGCGTGCGCGCCGCCGTCGCCTACGACCTCGATGGCGCGACCAGCGCGGTGCGCACCTTCGCCAAGGATCTGTCGATCGCGCTCGCGGTGCTCGCCATCATCCTGGCGGTCGGCACCTCGGTGCAGGTCAGTCTCGGCCTGCGTCCCCTGGCCGTGCTGCGGCGGGGCGTAGCGGAAATCCGCAGCGGCAAGCGCCAGCATCTTCCGGGCGACGTGCCGACCGAGGTGGCGCCGCTGGTCGAGGAGGTCAATGCGCTGCTCGACGCGCAGAGCCGCGAGATCCTGCGCTCGCGCAGCCGTGCCGCGGATCTCGCGCATGGCTTCAAGACCCCGCTCGCGGCGCTCTCGGCCGACGCGGCGCGGCTGAAGGAGCTCGGCCAGCTCGAGCTCGCGCGCAATGTCGAGGA
>NZ_CAFI01000458.1 GCF_000239775.1 Bradyrhizobium sp. ORS 375 | reverse complement strand
TCTCGGATTTGGGGCCGAATCCGGGGACCCACTTTTCGTACTGAGGCAGCCCGTCCGCGATGTCCCACCATGGCGCCTTGGAGCCAGCGAACACATGCAGCCTGGGTCGGACGCCGGGATCGTCATCGAGCAGGCCGGCGGGAATGCTGACCGTGGGAAGATAGGGAGCCCTGCCGGGCGCCGCCGCGCCGCAGACGCGGCAAAAGAATCGAAAGCTGCCCGGCGCCGACTCGAACTGCTGCATAAGCTCCTCACCGGAGAGCAGCCGGAATTTGTCGACATCGACGTGAACATAACTGCCAAACGCCGCTCCGCTCAGCTTGCGGCAGTTGCTGCAATGGCAGTGGGTCAGAGCGCGAACGGTATCAATCTCGAATCGGATGCCTCCGCAGAGGCAGCTCCCTTTGATCATCGGGCGGCTCCAATTTCGAATTCACCCTGCTTCGAATTCACTCTGTTTCGAATTGACTCTGTCGATCCGACGCCATTCTGCCAAGTGCCACACACGATATTGTGGGATAAAACGGCGAGCGGACTCTTAGCATTCGCAAAGCCGTAACATATGGGTCGATAGCGGCCTCGGCAATATTGGAGAGACGCGCTCATGAAATCCTTCCGCAAGGAGCTGTGGTTCGACATTCCCGGCCGGCGCGCCTTCATCAACATTACGGGTGAGGTCGAAGCGGCGCTGAGGGAGAGCGGGGTGCGCGAGGGATTGGTGCTGGTCAACGCCATGCACATCACCGCGTCGGTCTTCATCAATGACGACGAGAGCGGGCTGCATCACGACTACGAGCAATGGCTGGAGAAGCTGGCGCCGCACGAGCCGGTCTCGGGCTATCGCCACAACCGCACCGGCGAGGACAACGCCGACGCGCATATGAAGCGGCAGGTCATGGGCCGCGAGGTCGTGGTGGCGGTCACCGGGGGCAAGCTCGATTTCGGACCGTGGGAGCAGATCTTCTACGGCGAGTTCGACGGCGGCCGGCGCAAGCGCGCGCTGATCAAGATCATCGGCGAGTAGGGACGAGGTCGCGACCCCTGGCGTCGTTGCTAGGACCGCATGCGACGAAGCGATCCAGGAGCCACGCGTGACGTTTTCCGTGTAGCCGCTGGATCGCTTCGCTGGCGCTCGCGATGACGGAGGAGGGCGGGTGACAGCCTTCGCTGTCAGGCCCGCGCAGGGAGCATCCGGTACGCCGCGGCCGCTCGGGCCATCCACTATTGCCTCGGACTACTGGATCGCCATACATCAAGCCGGGCGATGACAGCTGTGGTGATGGCGCCAGCTTCGCCACGAGCGTCATTGCGAGGAGCGCAAGCGACGAAGCAATCCAGGGGCCACGAGCGAAGGGCCTTCCGTGCGGCCCTGGATCGCTTCGCTGGCGCTCGCGATGACGGAGCGGGGTGGTGACAGCCTCCCTCGTCATGCCCGCGCAGGCGGCATCCGCTACGCCGCGGCCTCTCGGGCCATCCGCTATTGCCTCGGATGACTGGATCGCCCGGTGCAAGCCGGCGATGACGGCTGTGTGGTACGGCTGCTTGACCACGAACCTTATTGCGAGGCGCCCGCGAACACCGCCTTGATCTCGGCGGCGACCTTGGGTGTGTTCTCGTCGAGGACGAAGTGGCCGGCGTCGAGCCAGACCAGCTTTACGTCGGAGAGGTCGTTGAGGTAGGCGCGGGCGCCGGGCGGGGTGAAGAACGGATCGTGCTGGCCCCACACGATGAGCGTCTTCGGGCTGTGCGCGCGGAAGGCCGCCTGCCACTGCGGATACAGCGCGACATTGGTCTTGTAGTTCTCCAGCAGATCGAGCTGGTAGTCCTGCGTGCCCGGACGGTCGAGCAGCGCCTGGTCGAGGATCCAGTTGTCGGGGTTGACCGCATCGGGATTCCTGGCGCCGACGAGCCACTGGAATTTCGTGCCCTCGAGGCTGAGCAGCTCGCGGGCGGGCGCCTCGGTCTGCGGCGTGCGGCTCTCCCACAGCGGCAGCAGCACCTTCTTCGGCGCCTCGCCGACGCCTTCCATGTAGGCATTGGTATTCTGCAGGATGAAGCCCGTCACCCGCTCCGGACGCTGCGTGAACAGGCGGAAGCCGACCGGGCCGCCATAGTCCTGCATGTAGAGGATGTAGGAGTCGAGCCCGAGCACGTCGACGAGTCCTGCGACATGGGCGGCGAGATTGTCGAAAGTGTAGGTGAACGCGCTGCGATCAGGCGCGTCGGAATGACCGAAACCGATGTAGTCGGGCGCGACCAGGTGGAAGCGATCGGCGAGCGCCGGGATCAGGTCGCGAAACATCTGGCTGCTGGTGGGCAGGCCGTGCAGCAGCAGGATCGTCGGCGCGGTCGGGTCGCCGGCCTCGCGGTAGAACACGCTGCGTCCGTGAACGGTCGCGGTGCGGTGGCGGGTCTGGGTGGTCATGGGTTTCTCCTGGACTGGGACGGCGGGGTGGGCGCTGGCCGTCGTCGCCCTGGTGTATGCCTTTCAAAACTGAGCGGGAGCCGATAGATCTGGGAGAAGGCCTCTCGATATTTGGAAGGGTACTTTGGATCGCCTGGATGCCATGGCGGTGCTCCTGGCGGCAGCGGACGCCGGCAGTCTGTCGAAAGCCAGCCGGACGCTTGGACTGCCGCTCGCCACCGTCAGCCGCAAGGTGGCCGAGCTCGAATTGCATTTGAAAGCCACGCTGCTGGTTCGCTCGGCGAAGGGGCTGGAGCTGACGCCGGCGGGACGCTCCTACGTCGCGGCCGCGCGCGCGATCCTGGAGCAGGTCGCCGAGGCCGAGCGCGCCGCATCGGGCGAATATTCGGAGCCCAAAGGCGACCTGGTGGTGACGGCGCCGATCATGTTCGGCCGCCTGCATGCGCTGCCGGTGGTGACGCGCTTCCTCAGCGCCTATCCGGATGTCGCGGTGGACCTCGTGATGACCGACCGCGTCGCGCATTTCCTCGACGACCAGATCGACGTGGCGCTCCGCATCGGCCAGCTGCCGGATTCGAGCCTGATCGCCAGCCGGCTCGGCAGCGTCCGCCACGTGATCTGTGCCAGCCCAGGCTATCTCGCGGCCAACGGCCGCCCGGCGGCGCCGGAGGATTTGGCGCGGCACAGCGTAATCTCCTTCCAGAGCGTATCGGTGCCCGGCGCTTGGCCGTTCGAGATCGATGGCGCCGAGATCTCGGCCAGCTTCCGCGCGCGTCTCGGCGTCAACACCATCGATGCGGCCATCGAAGCGGGGCTGTCAGGGGCAGGGCTGGTGCGGGCGCTGTCCTATCAGGTCGTCGATCATGTCCGCAGCGGCCGGCTGGAGCTGGTGCTCGAAGCGTTCGAGCCCGCGCCGCGCCCGGTGCACCTCGTCTATGACGGCCGGACCCGGCTGCCGCTGAAGCTGCGCGCCTTCGTCGACTTCGCCGTGCCGCTGCTGCGGCAGCGGCTGGTGGAGGCGGTGATTTGAGGCTCGAGAGTGCTACGAGCACCGCTGTCGTCCCTGCGAACGCAGGGACCCATACCGCGGAATCTCTTGGTAGAGGCATAACTGCGAGTCATCGTCCCACAAAGGCCTGTGGTTATGGGTCCCTGCGTTCGCAGGGACGACAGCGGGGGGCGGCGGGGCTCCGATGGGGTCGCGGAGGGGGCGAGATGTCCTCGGCGTTCATCCCGCCATCGACCTTGGATCCCGCGCGCTCCATCGGCCGGCCTCCACCAGCGCAATGAAGCGCTCCACCGCCGCGTTGAACAGCGCCGGCTCCTCCAGGTTCAGCACGTGGCCGGACTTCGGGAAGAACGTCAGCCCGGACGCCGGAAGATGCTGCTTGAGGAACAGGCTCGGCGCGATGCATGCGTCGTCCTCGTCGCCGCAGATGATCAAAGCGGGGGTCGTCACGCGTCGGATGGCGTCGGCCATGGTGTAGATCGACGGCCGGCCGCCCTGGAAACCGCGCATGGTGTTGGCTGAGCCCTTGGCGTCGTGGCGAGCGAGGGCGGCGTAGAAGTCGGCGTGGCCGCGCGGGTCCTTGACCAGGAAGGGGATGCGGCCGGGGGCCTCGCGGGTGACCTTGGCGGTCTCGGCCGAGCCGAGCGTCTCGAACTGCTCGGCGGTGGCGCGGCACTGGGCGCGGAAGGCGTCGAGCTGCGCGAGGTCCGAGCCGGAGCCGACGCCGGCCAGCACCATGGAGCGGATGCGACCGGGCGCGTTCAGCGCGACCTGCAGCGAGGAGTAGGAGCCCATCGACAGGCCGACGAAGTGCGCGGCTTCGATGCCGAGGTGATCGAGCACGGCCAGCGCATCCGTGTAGAAGTGCACGTAGCTGTAGAGGTCAGGCGACGCCGGCACGTCGGACGGCGTGTAGCCGCGCGCGGAGTAGGCGATGCAGCGGTGACGGCGTGCGAAGAAGCGCAGCTGCGGCTCCCAATTGGTGTGGTCGGCGGCGAACTCGTGCAGGAAGAGGAGCGGTGTGCCCGCGCCGACCTCTTCGAAATACAGGCGAACGCCGTCTTTCGCCGTTGCGTGGGGCATCGTCAGCTCCTCCCGTGTCGCGAGCCTGATGATGACTGCTCGCGCGAAGCGCGACAATACGCAGCTCATCAGCCTTGTTTCGGCCTCAGAATAGACCCGAAATCACCCTCTCGTCGCCGGTCTTTTGCCGCCGATGGTCATGGTTTGGTCACACGGCGACTTTCTACGGACCCCGCTGGCGGCTTGCAGAGGGGCCGCGCTGAGGACCTAGGGGGTGCCAAGTCTGAGTACCAGTCAGGGTACTGGGGGAAGTAACAGAAGGATTGAGTATGGTTGTATCTACCCTTCGCCGGTCGCTTCACATCGTTGCGCTGACCATGGGTGCGGCAGTGATCGCTGCCACCGCAACACCGGCATCGGCCCGTCCGCATCACGGCTCCGGGCATCACGCCCACCGCAGCCACGGCGGCCATCACTACGCAAGGAATCACTATCGTCATCGATCGGTCGCCCGGATGTCGCGCTGGGAGCGCGGCGTGGCGCGGATGCGGGTCGAGGGCGTCGCCGACGCGCAGGCCAGTCTCATGATGCCGGGGACCGCGTCTGACGGCATGGCGTCGTCCGGCGGCTTCGGCGGCGGCAGCAGCACCGTCGTCGCGGCGGCGCGCAGCTACATCGGCGGCGGCAACCCGACGGGACGGCGCAGCCTGTGGTGCGCGCGCTTCATGAACATGGTGCTCGAGCGCACCGGCCATCGCGGCACCGGCTCGGACATGGCGCGCTCGTTCGCCAGCTACGGCCAGCGCGTCTCCGGCCCGCAGGTCGGCGCCATCGCCGTGATGAGCCGCCGCGGCGGCGGCCATGTCGGCGTGGTCTCGGGCGTCGATGCCCAGGGCAATCCGATCGTCATCTCCGGCAACAACGGCGGCCGCGTTCGCGAGAGCGCGGTGTCGCGCGGCCGCGTATATGCGTATGTGATGCCGAACTGATCAGTTCGGCTTGCTGGATGAGGGCGGCACCGCCCGTGCGGCTGCCCCTCACCCCAACCCTCTCCCGGTAAGAACGGGGCGAGGGAGCGCACCGCGATCGTGGTGAGAGATCGGCTCCAACCACGGCGTCATTGCGAGCGCAGCGAAGCAATCCAGGGCCACGCTGATAGTCTGGATTGCTTCGTCGCCTTCGGCGCCTCGCAATGACGCTGAGAGACTGAGAACTCAGACCAGCCGGGGCTGCTCCACCGCGAGCTCGTCGCCGAGGGCAATGTCGCCGGCTTCGATGACCTCGGCATAGATCCCACATTCATTGTTGCCGCGGGCCTGCATCAGCGCCGGCGGGATGTCGAGGTCGCGCGCCGCCGTGTCCGGATCGACGTTGACGGCGGCGCAGCGGGTGGTGGTCTTGACGATCTTCAGTCGTGCCGATCCGATCCGCAGCGTCTCGCCCATGAGCGTGGCCTCGTGCCAGGCCGGCCAGCCGCTGACATAGACATTGGCGCGGAAGCGCAGCGGGTGCACGGTCGCGCCGACCATCCGCTCGACCTCGGCGACGGAGGCGAGGTTGATGATCGAGATCACCTTCCGCGCCAGATCCGTAAAACTGTAACCACCGCCCGACAGCAGCCTGGCGGGGCCACGCAGCTCCTGGGCGAATTCGGCGGCGAAGAAGCGCTCGATCGCGGCACGGCCTTCCGCGCTCTCCAGATCGCCCTGCGCAACGAGCGCGCCGTCCTTGCGGATGGTGAGGATGTTGGTCGCGTCGTCGAAGGAGGTCTTGAAGCCGGCGAGGCGCTCGTTGCGCATCAGCATCAGATAGGCGGTCTTCGGCTTCCACACCGGGGCGGCCGGATCGAAGCCGGTCGGCCCGTTTTCCAGCGCGTAGCGACGGTCGGCCGGCAGCGTTTCGCCAACCCGCAAGGGGGCGGTCTGCAGCGGTTCCGGGGTCAGGCCCTTGACCGGATAGCGGTACAGGTGGGCGATGCGTGCGGGGCTGATCTGGCTCATGGCCGCGGTCATAGGAGATTCCCGACCCACCGGCCAGGGCACACGATTTTGTGAAGCGGCCCCTTCCGTTTTTCGGCCGCCTTCCCACATGTCCTCTCAAGCCGGGCGCACCCGGCGACGTCAAGAATTGCGGCGTTGATGGACGTCAACGTGCGCGGTCACAAACCCAATGAAGATGCTGGAACCGTGCCTTCGGGGCGTCACAGCAGGCTGAGGGAAACATCATGAATATCGACAAATATACCGAGCGCGCGCGGGGCTTCATTCAATCGGCGCAGTCTCTGGCCGTGCGCGACGGCCATCAGCAGTTCTCGCCGCTGCATCTTCTGAAAGTTCTGCTCGACGATGGCGAAGGCCTCGCAGGCGGTCTGATCGATCGCGCCGGCGGCAATTCGCGCGCGATCCTGAAAGCGACGGAAGACGCGCTGGGCAAGCTGCCGAAAGTGTCGGGCAGCGGCGCCGGCCAAGTCTATCTGTCGTCCGAGCTGGCGCGCGCCTTCGACGCGGCGGAGAAGGCCGCCGAAAAAGCCGGCGACAGTTTCGTCACGGTCGAGCGGCTGCTGCTCGGGCTCGTGCTCGACGCCAAGAGCGAGACCGGAAGCATTCTCGCCAAGGGCGGCGTCACCGCGCAGAACCTCAACGCGGCGATCGAAAGCTTGCGCAAGGGGCGCACGGCGGATTCGGCGACCGCCGAGAACGCCTATGATGCGCTCAAGAAATACGCCCGCGACCTGACCCAGGCGGCGCGCGACGGCAAGCTCGATCCGGTGATCGGCCGCGACGAGGAGATCCGCCGCACCATCCAGGTTCTGTCACGGCGCACCAAGAACAATCCCGTGCTGATCGGTGAGCCCGGCGTCGGCAAGACCGCCATCGTCGAGGGCCTCGCCCTGCGCATCGTCAATGGCGACGTGCCGGAGAGCCTGAAGGACAAGCGGCTGCTGTCGCTCGATCTCGGCGCGCTGATCGCCGGCGCGAAATATCGCGGCGAGTTCGAGGAGCGGCTGAAGGCCGTGCTGCAGGAGGTCACCGCGGCCGAAGGCACCTTCGTGCTGTTCATCGACGAGATGCACACGCTGATCGGCGCCGGCAAGGCCGACGGCGCGATGGATGCGTCGAACCTGCTGAAGCCTGCGCTGGCGCGCGGCGAGCTGCATTGCATCGGCGCGACCACGCTCGACGAGTATCAGAAGCATGTCGAGAAGGACGCCGCGCTCGCGCGCCGGTTCCAGCCGGTCTACGTCACCGAGCCGACCGTCGAGGACACCATCTCGATCCTGCGCGGCCTGAAGGACAAATACGAGCAGCATCACGGCGTGCGCATCACCGATAGCGCGCTGGTGGCCTCGGCTACGCTGTCGAACCGCTACATCACCGATCGCTTCCTGCCTGACAAGGCCATCGACCTGATGGACGAGGCGGCGGCGCGGCTGAAGATGCAGGTCGACTCGAAGCCCGAGGAGCTGGACTCGCTCGACCGCGAGATCATCCGGCTCAAGATCGAGCAGGAGGCCCTGAAGAAGGAGAGCGATCTCGGCTCCAAGACCCGGCTGCAGGCGCTGGAGAAGGAGCTTGCCGATCTCGAGGAGAAGTCGGCGTCGCTGACCGCGAAGTGGAGCGCCGAGAAGGACAAGCTGTCGAACGCGCAGAAGCTCAAGAGCGAGCTGGATGCCTTGCGCATCGAGCTCGCCAACGCGCAGCGCCGCGGCGAGTATCAGAAGGCGGGCGAGCTGGCCTATGGCCGCATCCCCGAGCTGGAGAAGCGGCTGGCCGACATCGAGGCCAAGGAGAATGCCGGCGAGATGATGGAGGAGGCGGTCACCGCCAATCACATCGCGCAGGTCGTGTCGCGCTGGACCGGCGTGCCGGTCGACAAGATGCTCGAGGGCGAGAAGGACAAGCTGCTGCGGATGGAGGACTCACTCGGCAAGCGCGTCGTCGGCCAGTTCGAGGCCGTGCACGCGGTCGCCACCGCCGTGCGTCGCTCGCGCGCCGGGCTGCAGGATCCCAACCGGCCGATGGGCTCGTTCATGTTCCTGGGCCCCACCGGCGTTGGCAAGACCGAGCTGACCAAGGCGCTCGCCGAGTATCTGTTCAACGACGAGACCGCGATGGTCCGGCTCGACATGTCCGAGTACATGGAGAAGCACTCGGTGTCGCGGCTGATCGGCGCGCCTCCCGGCTATGTCGGCTATGACGAGGGCGGGGCGTTGACGGAAGCCGTGCGGCGCCGGCCCTATCAGGTCGTGCTGTTCGACGAGATCGAGAAGGCGCATCCGGATGTGTTCAACGTGCTGCTGCAGGTGCTCGACGACGGCCGCCTGACCGATGGCCAGGGCCGCACCGTCGACTTCCGCAACACGCTGATCATCATGACCAGCAATCTCGGCTCCGAGTTCCTGGTCAATCAGCCGGAGGGCGAGGATACGTCGGAGGTGCGCGAGCTGGTGATGGGCACGGTGCGGAGCCATTTCCGTCCCGAGTTCCTCAACCGCGTCGACGAAATCATCCTGTTCCACCGCCTGCAGAAGAGCGAGATGGGCCGGATCGTCGAGATCCAGTTCTCGCGGCTCCAGAAGCTCCTGGAGGAGCGCAAGATCACGCTGTCGCTGGATGGCGATGCGCGCGACTGGCTCGCCGCCAAGGGCTGGGACCCGGCCTATGGCGCGCGTCCGCTGAAGCGGGTGATCCAGCGCAGCGTGCAGGATCCGCTCGCCGAGATGATCCTCGCCGGCGACATCAAGGATGGCGACAAGGTCGCGATCTCCTCGGAAGGCAATGTGCTGACCTTCAACGGCAAGGCGCATCGCACCGCGGAGATCGCCACGTTCGAGGCGCCGATCCCCAAGCGCAAGCTGAACTGAGACCCGGCTTTCGCTGCGATTGAACAGAAGCGGCCCGCGCTGAGCGTCAGCGCGGGCCGTTTGCATATCCAGCATCTGGCGGCGTCACGCCTGGATCAGCGGTTGACCTGGATCGGGCCGGCGTCCGACATGCGCGAGGCGCCGGCGCCGCGGGTGGTCATCATCTGGTCGACGCGGTCGCGCTCCTTCTCGAAGGAGGCCATGATCTGTCCCTCGAGCGAGCGGCCGCGCGGCAGCTTCACGCGCATCGGGTCGACGAAGCGGCCGTTGACCAGGATCTCGTAATGCACGTGCGGGCCGGTCGACATGCCGGTCGAGCCGACGAAGCCGATGACCTGGCCCTGGCGCACCCGCTTGCCGGGCTCCATGCCCTTGGCAAATGCCGACAGATGGCCGTAGGCCGTCTCATAGCCGTTGTTGTGCTTGATGCGGATGTACTTGCCGTAGCCGCCTTCCATGCCGACCTTCTCGAGCACGCCGTTGCCGGAGGCGAAAATCGGCGTGCCGTAGGCGGTGGCCCAGTCGACGCCGGTGTGCATCTTCACATAACCGAGGATCGGGTGGCGGCGGCCGCCGAAGCCGGAGCGCATGATGGCGTTGTTGACGGGCTTGCGGACCAGGAACTTCTTCGCGCTCTTGCCGGTCTCGTCATAGTAGTCGACGACGCTGTCGTCGGGGGTCTGGAACCGGTAGTACCTCTTGGTCTCGCCGCCGACCGTCAGCGAGGCGAACAGCACCTCGCTCTTGTCATTGGCGCCCGGCTTGTCGTCGTCGTCGCCGGCATAGAACACGTCGAACGAGTCGCCCGGCTGGACCTTGCGCTGGAAATCGACGTCGTAGGAGTAGATCCGGATCATGTCCTCGATGACCGGCGCCGGCACCTTGTTGCGCATCGCAGTCTCGTAGATGCTCTGGTAGAGCCGGACGCCGGTGCCGTCATCCTCTTCGTCATTGGTGTTGTCGGCGGTCTCGGTCACCGTGTTCATGCTCTGCACGTCGACGGCGACGTATTTGCCGAGGTCCGACAGCGCGGCGACCGCTTCGATCATGCTGTCATTGGCGACGATGACGCGAACCGGCTGCAGCCGGGCGCCGGGGGCGGGGCTCGCCGGCGCCATCATGATGCGCAGCTTCTCGCCTTCCTTCAGGCCGCCGTCGCGGCCGCGGGCGCCGAGCTGGCCCACGATCGCCTTGGCCTCGTCCGGCGTCGCGCCCTGATCGCGCAGGATCGAGGCGACCGTGTCGCCCTTCTTGACCAGGTGAACGCGCTCGCCGAGCGGATTGCCGCCGGTGATCTGGTCCTTGGTCTTGGGCAGCAGGGTCACGTTCTCCGGCACCACCCGGGTCTCGAAACCCGCATAGGGGTCCGGCGAGCTGCCGTCGTTGGCATAGGACAGCTTCAGATCGCCCGTCGCCCCCGATGCATCCGCTGCGGCGTTGGCCAGCGAGGCATAGCGGACGCCGCCATTGTTGCCGCGCCAATTGGCGGCGTCGCGGACCCGCATGACGATCTCGTCGAGCGCCACCGAGGCTGCGATCTTGGTCTTCGGCAGCACGGTCGCGAGGTCCTTCGTCACGAAGGACACTTCGGCGTCCGGTTCGACAGCCGCGGCATTGTTGGGATCGTCACCCGAGGCGGTCTTGTCGTTGTCAGTGTCGGTCAGCAGCCGCTGCGCGTTGAATGGCGGGATCTTCGACGACAGATCGCTCGTCGTCATCGACAGGTTGCCTGAGATCCGCACATAAGGACGGACCCGGATGACCTCGCGCGTTCCGGCGCGGGTCACGGTCGAGACGCGCACGACGTTGCGCGCGGCAGCGGCTTCGCTCGGCGGCGGCAGCCGGTCGCTCTTGCGCAAGGTGGCGACGCGATCATTGGCGCCGAACGCGCCGCGCAGCGCGCTCTCCATCCGCTCCGGCATGCGCGCAAAGGTCATCTCGCCGTCGAGCGACGCAAAAACGGCGCCGCCGATCAGGGCCGCGCCGCAGAGACCTGTCAGAATCGTGCCTGAAAACCATTGAACGGAGACGCGGCGGCGATCGATCACCGCGGCCTCGGAGCCATCGACCGATAGCGGCGGCTCATGCCCGAGATCGATCGTGCCGATCTCGCGCCCAGTCCCCCCGCGTGACGTCCGATGGTTCAACCTTCGTCCCCCAAGTTCAAAGTCAGCACCGAGATCACTCAGCTGCCGGGTTGGCTTACCGTCCAAGACATGACCGTCTAGGACAAACGGCTCGGAATGATGGCGCGTCTCTGACGGTTCGAGGCTGTTGGGTGTGAAACCCTCAAATCCCGAACCGCTGTTATTCTTTAGGATCTCTCGATGTCGTCTCGGTCGTCTGAATCGGGCGAAGGGCTCGCCAATTCCTTGATCTGGATCACCCGTGAGCCAAAGGCCGTCCCCGCTGGAACCAAATCAGCTCAGGTCGATGCTTAACAAATCGTCGCAGGATTGTGGCCCAAGTGGGGCACGATGTCCGCAAGAAATCGGGCTTCCCAAGGGTCTCTTAAAAAAATCACCCGATGCGACGATTTCATGAAATTGGTCGTTGACACCCCGATCGGCTCCCCCTATACACCCGATCACTGAGCGCGGCGCCGCTTCGGGACACACCGAGGCGAGCATTCGCGCCAATACTGCTCCTCACTTCGTTGAGTGGTGCACAACCGGTAGAACCCGGTTGCCCATCGCCGTCGAATAAAGTTGCGGAACCCCTCCAAGAGAGGGTGGGACTGAGGTCCCGGGCTGTTTGACAAGTGAAGATGAAGAAAGAGAAACGTGGACGGCGGAGTCCTTGCGGATCTCGGGTGAGAGCTTCGGCTTTCATTTGAGATCGGACGAGAAGACTTCGGCGGACAATGTTTCAAAGGTAACACCATGGTCTTAGCGCTGTGAAGCGCGGGACT